>JANXTG010000052.1 GCA_025352525.1 Ferruginibacter sp. | reverse complement strand
TTTAATGCGGATAGAAATCAATCCGTGTTGCCACTAAAGTACAACATTATGGCACAAAATCCATTTTGCTTTCTGCGAGGTACCTGCCACTTATTTTATCAAGATCTACTAAAAAATTATCCTTTTGATTTTTCTCCTCTCAGTTGGATTTGCGGCGACCTTCATATTGAAAATTTTGGCTCGTATAAAGGTGAAAATCGTTTGTTGTATTTTGATATGAATGATTTTGATGAATCAATACTTGCCCCAATATTATTTGAAATAGCAAGATTGGTGGTATCTGTAGAAATAAAATGTACACAGATAAAATATTCTACTGAACAAAAAAAGGAAATAATAGCAAAACTGTTACAACAATACAGAAATGAACTCATTAATAATAAATCGCAGGTTGTTGAGCAGGAAACTGCAACCGGATTGATAAAAAAGCTGATTGATAAAGTAGCAGAAAGAAAAAATATGCTAATAATTACCCGTACAAACAATAAATTAAATAACGCAAAACTTTTAATAACCGATAACTTACTGCCAATAGAAGCTGATAAAAAAAAACAATTAGTAACAGAATTTGCTCCTTGGTTTACAACTAATCATCATAAAGGATTTAAGGTTACAGACGCAGGATTTCGTATAGCAGGCACAGGGAGTATTGGCATACAAAGATATTTGTGCCTTTTGCAAAACGAAAAAAATCCAAAACAAAAAAAACTCATCGATATAAAACAAGCAGCACCAAGCTGCATATTAAATTATACAAAACTAGAACAGCCTGTTTGGCAAAACGAAGCAGACCGTGTGGTTAAAACACAACAAATGATGCAGCATGTATCACCGGCTTTTTTATCAGCTTTTAATTTTGATAATAATGTGTATATAGTGAAACAATTACAACCTACAAGCGATAAAATAATTATACAAAAAAATACTCGTCAAAATGGAAGTATGCTCAATTATGTAAAAGATTTAGCCATGGTTACGGCCTCTGCACAATTAAGAAGCAGCGGAAGATTGCAATCTGCAACGGCTGATAATTTAAAAGAATTTGCTTTAAATGAAAACTGGATAAAGCCGTTAACAGAATGGAGCCTTCATTACGCTGAAATTGTTCAGCAAAACTACAATGAATATTATAATGCCTGGAAAGCGGGCTATTTTAAAATATAACATATAACATCATGGATTATGAAATATTCATACGCTTTTTACTGGCTGTGCTGTGGGGAGGGATTGTTGGCATAGAAAGACAATATCGGGGGAAATCTGCGGGTTTCCGCACAGTGATAATGATTTCTATAGGGTCTTGCTTTTTTACTATTATGTCCGCACAAATTGGAGGCCATGCTAACCCAGACCGGATTGCCTCTAACATTGTAACCGGCATTGGTTTTTTAGGAGCCGGTGTAATTTTTAGAGGAGATAGCCATGTAAACGGTATAACAACTGCAGCTACTGTATGGGCGGTTGCTGCTGTGGGGATGGGAATTGGTGCCGGTTATTATTTTGCTGCGGGTTTTGCCTCAATGCTCATCATGATTGTTCTTATTATTTTACCACGTATAGAAAGATGGATAGACAAACTTAACCAAACAAAAGAGTATTCCATCAAGTGTTCTTTCTTCGATAATGCAACCCAACATTATGAGCAACTGATGAACCGGTATGGGTTAAAATATGTACTCATTAGGCAATTAAAAGACGGCAGCGAGCTATCGCTGGTTTACGAAGTTCAGGGGCATGCAAAAGGGCATGAAATGTTTGTAGAAATTGTTTTAAAAGACCAATCTATAATAAGGTTTGGTTATTAATGCTGAAAATATTCAACTTAATCTTAACCATATGTTACTTTGTCAATTTTCTTAAACCCTTATTAGTATTTAAATATTTATTGGGAGAACGATGTGTTACAATTCCTGGCTTATTTTAAATCCAAATAAATGCTGTAATCGAGATTAAATTTCGGGAGCTGATAAATTTTAAAATATATACACAATAACAAGTTAATTTTTATATTCTGCAGATTACAAATTTGCAAATAATAGTGCGCAGAACAAAGAGAGCAGAATCTTGAATATTTTTGCAATATTTAGACAAATATAATTTTAAAAGCATTTTATTGGCATACAATGTGATAGGTTTTACTTAATAAATTCACATTAAAAAACTAAAAAAATGTCGAAAGAAGTAGCAAAGCATCATATGGATGCATCAACACATCATGAACATGCAGCAATGCATCACAAAGCAGCATCAAAAGAACACGAAGCAGGTAACCATGAAAAAGGTGCTCATCATGCTCAGGTAGCAGCAGGACACACATCTCATGCTGCAGATGCTTCTAAAAATGCAAGTAAGAAACATGCTGAAATGCATGGAACTAAGTAAGTTTTTAAAAGAACTTATAAAAAAGGGATCTATGAGAAAATAAATACTCATAGATCCCTTTTTTGATAAAAATCAATTTAGATTATTGATCAAACCGTAATTTACTTATATTGATAAGTTTTCTTATTTTTTTGAAATGTAGAAATCGTTTATAATAGATATTATTATCGACATCATTCATGGAATTTTGTTATAAAACAATTTTTTTCCTGCTTATAATTTTAAAAACCTCTTTTGAAGCCCCTTTGAAAAGATAAACTGCAAAAAAAAAGCCACTCTAACAAGAGTGGCATATTATAATTTGGGTTACATCAACTAGATTCTGAAGTGAGCAAAAGCTTTGTTAGCTTCAGCCATACGATGTGTATCTTCTTTTTTCTTATAAGATGCACCTTCACCTTTACTTGCTGCAACTATTTCATTTGCTAATTTATCTGCCATGCTACGACCGTTTCTTTCACGACTATAACGAACCATCCATTTGATTGAAAGAGAAACCTTTCTGTCAGGACGAACCTCAGCAGGTATTTGAAAGGTAGCACCACCAATACGGCGACTTCTTACTTCTACACCCGGAGTAATGTTGGTCAAGGCTCTTTTCCAAACCTCATAACCTTCTTCACCGGTTGTTTTTGCTACTTTATCTAGAGCGTTATAGAAAATATTGTAAGCTCCACTTTTTTTACCTTCCCACATTAAGTTATTTACAAAACGTGTAACAAGTTTATCGTTAAACTTGGGATCAGGTGCTAAAGGAAGTTTTTTGGCTTGTGCTTTACGCATTGTTATTTAATTTTTAATTTGTGGGCTGAATTTCTTCAAGATTTAAAACTTTACTCAACCCTGTTTGTGTAGTTACTTTTTATAATCTGTATAAAATCAGATAATCGGATTTTATTTTTTAGCTCTTTTAGTTCCGTATTTGCTACGGCTTTGCTTACGGTCTTTCACACCCGCAGTATCCAAAGATCCACGAACGATGTGATAACGTACACCCGGCAAATCCTTTACCCTACCGCCACGTATCAAAACGATACTGTGCTCTTGCAGGTTGTGACCTTCACCTGGAATGTAAGCGATAACCTCGATTTTGTTTGTAAGACGAACTTTTGCTACTTTACGTAGTGCTGAGTTTGGCTTTTTAGGGGTAGTTGTATATACTCTTGTACATACACCACGACGTTGAGGACAAGCATCCAGTGCTCTGGATTTGCTTTTCGCTTTGATAATTTCTCTTCCTTTTCTTACCAGTTGATTTATTGTTGGCATTTATATAACCTTTTTTTTCGGAGGGCGAAGGTAGGAATTTATGTTTTAAAAAACTCAACTAATTAAAAAATTGTCTTTTTTCTTATTTGATCCTAAAATCAGCGTTTCATAAACCTAGTTTTCCTTTGCACTCAATTATTAATGAAAAATACTATTTGACTTTCTCTTGTATCTAAAATTTTATGTCTAATATTTCCTTTTACAATTTCATCATCCAACCATTATTATCTGCTGTTTTACCGTAACGAATATCGTTCAACATCTTTTTAACTTTCGGTGCAACCTCCCATTTCTCAACTTCAAAATCCATTACATAATCTTTATAACGCAACTCTTTTATCAAAGAAACAGTTGCAGCTGTTCCCGTACCAAAAACTTCCTTTAATGTTCCTGCTTTATGTGCTTCAATAACTTCGTCAATATTCAATGGCCGCTCTTCTACAGTTAAACCCATTTCTTTGAGCAACACTATTACGCTGTCCCTTGTTACGCCGTCTAATATTGTTCCGGTAGATAAATCGGGTGTAACTGCCGTATTGCCAATGATGAATACCACATTCATAGTACCACACTCCTGCACATATTTGTGTTCAAAAGCATCAGTCCATAAAACCTGGTCATAACCTTTTAATTTGGCTTGTGCTGTAGGGAACATAGATCCTCCATAGTTGCCGGCTGCTTTGGCAAAACCAATTCCACCGGGTACTGCCCGCACATATTGTTCTTCTACATAAATACGCATTGGGGTTGAATAATAAGGTCCTGTTGGGCTAAGAATAATCATGAACTTATAATTTTCGCTTGGTTTAACACCAATAGTCTCATCGGTACTAAACATAAAAGGACGGATGTAAAGAGAATGTTCGTCTTTTGCAGGTATCCAGTTAATATCAAGTTTAATAAGTTGCTTCATACCATCTATAAAAATCTCTTCAGGTATCGTAGGCATCTGCATCCTTTCAGCAGATTTATTAAATCTTTTAAAATTATCTAACGGTCTAAAAATATATGGCTCACCATCAGCATTTTTATAAGCTTTTACGCCCTCAAAAATAGATTGTCCATAGTGTATAGCTGCAAGAGACGGAGCCATTAACAACGGTTGGTAAGGCTTAATTTCCGGTGTTTGCCATTTGCCGTTCTCATAGTCTACTTCAAGCATGTAATCTGTCATGTATTTTCCAAAAGGAATATTATCAAGATTGATATCGTTTAGCTTACTTCTCTCCATCTTGGTTATATTAAAATCTGCAGCAGCAATCATAATCGTTTATTTTTGTGCAAAGAAACGAAAAATAACCTGCAAAAGCACGTATTATGAGCTTAGACGATATAAAACTATCTCCTTTTTTAGTAAAAAAAATGTATGAAAAAACATTGGTTATATCATCCTTCGCTAATGATGAAAAAGCACAAATTGTAAAAAACATTGATTCTGAAAAAAGTATTGCGGCCTATACAAATGAGGAATATTCAATTAAATATTTAGGAAAAAATAACAGGAATATTTTAATAGTTGTAGATGAAAAAGACCATAAATTTTTGGGAGATGATGAACTGAGTTTTTTAATGAATATACTTAGCGCCTGCAATGTAACGATGGCAGATGCAGCATTGGTAAACAGTTATGGTAATGATAATATTGTTTATGAAAAACTGATTAAAACCTTTACACCATCAACCATACTATTTATCGGTACAGAGCCACAAGCACTTGGTTTTCCTGTACAAATACCAATGTACCAGGTGCAGGCTTACAACAAACAACAATATTTATGTACCCCGTCTTTGCAAAAATTGTCGGCTGACAAAGAAGAGAAAAAACAACTTTGGGTTGCATTAAAAAAAATATTTTCAATCTGATAACCTTTTATGAAATTAATATTCGCTACAAACAATCAAAATAAAATTGCTGAAATTAAAGCGGCGTTAACCCAAGGATTAGAAATTGTAACGTTAATCGAGGCGGGAATTAACATTGAAATTGATGAACCATTTGATACTTTGGAAGAAAATGCAAGAGAAAAAGCTACAGTAATATTTGGTATTACAAAACAAGATTGCTTTAGTGAAGATACAGGCCTTGAAGTGATTGCATTGAATGGAAAACCGGGTGTAAAAAGTGCACGCTATGCAGGCGATGAGGCCGACAACAAAAAAAATATTGCATTGCTTTTAAAAAATATGGAAGGAATAGATGAAAGAAATGCACAATTTAAAACAGTCATTTGTTTGCTGTTAAACAACAAAGAATATTTATTCACCGGTATCTGCACAGGCAAAATAAACAGCAAAGAAACAGGAAGTATGGGGTTTGGTTACGATGCGGTTTTTATGCCTGATGGCGCAGATAAAAGTTTTGCCGATATGAGCATGGACGAAAAAAGTAAGTACAGCCATAGAAAAAAAGCACTGCAAAAATTAATTAAATTTTTAAATAATTACAATGGCGAGAGTTAAATTATTAATACCTGAACGCAAAATCTTTTCCACAGAAATTGCAGTTAGAATAACTGATATTAATTATGGCAACCATGTAGGTAATGATGCTCTCGTGCGCATATTACACGAAGCCAGAGTACAATGGCTTACTTCCAAAAATTACACAGAATTAAATATTGAAGGAGCCTCACTAATAATGGCTGACCTTGCTGTGGAATATAAAGGAGAATCTTTTTATGGAGATTTATTGATAATTGAAATTGCTGTAGGAGAAATTAGCAAAGCGGGCTTTGAATTATATTATATCATTCATGTAAACAGAAACGCAAATAATATATTGATAGCGAAAGCCAAAACTGGAATGGTTTGTTTCAATTACGAAGAAAAAAAAGTTCGTGAAATACCTGAAAAATTTGCTCAGCTTTTAAGTTTTATAAATTAGGCATTCCATATTTTCCAGTTTTCTTCTGCCTGTATTATAAGCATTTCAAAACCATTTTTAATTGTACAGTATTTCAATTCTCCTTTTTTTAAAAAGAGCGTTTTTTCAGGTGTGTATATAAGATCATAAAGCAAGTGATTTGCCGAAAGCAGTTCATAAGGAATTGCAGGCATAGCATTTTCATTTGGCGTCATACCTATCGGGGTACAATTGATAATAATAGAATATTCAGCCATTATTTTTTGGTCAATATCATTGTAAGCAATACAATCTTGGGTATTAGTTTTGTCTCTGCTAACCAATAAAAAATCAATCTTCAATAGTTTTAAAACATATTGTACTGCTTTAGATGAACCTCCTGTACCTAACACAAGAGCTTTTGTGTGATGCGGTTGTAGTAAAGGAATCAAAGATTTTTCAAAACCTACAACATCTGTATTATGACCTGTTGTATTACAATCAGTAAATTTTATGCAGTTTACTGCTCCAATTTCTGTTGCAGCAACGGACACATAATTAATAAATGGTAGTATGCTTTGTTTGTATGGAATGGTTACTGCAAGACCTTTTAAATTGGTATTTTCTTCAGTAAGTTTATGAAATTCATTGATATCTTTTATAGCAAATAATTCAAAAATGCAGTCATCCAGATTTTCATCATTAAATTTTTTATCAAAATATTTTTTTGAAAAGGAATGACCGAGTGGATAACCAATTAGACCAAATAATTTCATAAAAAATTCAATTTATTTAAAAATATTTTAAAAAATGATCTTAATGAATATGCCAGCTTTACAGCCGGCATATTCTTATTTTAAGTTTAAGGATGTTTTGTTGTTGAAGGGCTGCGGGATAGAAGCGTAAATACTTTTGTGAGGAACGAACAAAAGATTGAAGCGAATAGCCCGAACAAATGCCCCTTCATTATATTTACTTTACAGCCCCAAAACATTTATTTTTTATCCAGATAAAATTCAAAACTATCTCCCCTTAAACCAATACGCATTGCTTCTAAAGCAAGCATTTCAGATGGTGCAATATTACCAAGATTGACATTGCAACCTATGAGTTCTAAAAAGTAAAGTTGTTGTGCTTTTTGCGGAGCTTCCCACAAAATTTTCTCTGCGGGTATCTGTGTAAGAATTTCCTGTACCAATCCTTCACGCACTTCTCCACTGCCTCTGTAAATACCTACATTTCCAGCTTCCCGGGCTTCAGCAATTACGTAACTGGCACCTGCACTTAGTTCGGCACTCATCAATTCTATCCACTTATATGGAGGAATAATATGGGCAGCATCTTTACTACCAACTTCGCTGTAAACTTTAAAGTTTTTTGCCAGTTTTTCTATGTATCCACATTTTTCTGTGTGTGGTATAGTAATAGAACCGTCACTTACTTCGATAGTAGTTATACCAAAATCATTACACACTGCTACAAAATCATCAAACTGATTGCGTATTAAAAATGCCTCAAACAATGTTCCGCCAAAATATACCGGTATGTTGCTGGCAGCATATACAGCCAGTTTTTCTTTTAAATTTGGCGTAACAAAAGCAGTACCAAAACCCAGTTTTACTATATCTACATGGGGGCTAGCAACACTCATAAAATTTTTAGCCTCTTCTATACTTAGGCCTTTATCCATTACCATTGTAAGTCCGTTAACACGTGGTTGTGCAGAACGTTCCGGCATTTGAGAAAGATTGAAATTCATAGTGAAATATTTAGTAATCTTTAAGTTAAGCCGCAAATATATTTAAAGAAAAATTAAACAACTTTTCAGCTTTATCTATTTCCCTTTTTTTTGTAACGTGCTATAATTTCTACCACCTGGCGGTGTTTCAGTATTCGGGGATCGAGTTGAATAAATTTTTTGATGAGTTTTGGATTTTCAGCCATAGCATTTTCAAGTTGCAATGCAGCTTCTTTTGACTGACCATTTGCAAACAGAAACATGCTTTTGTAGAATAGAAAAACAGTTTTTCCATCTGTTTGCTCATAAGCAAATTGAGCATACTCAATTCCTTCCGTAAAAAAATCTGCATGCAATAGGCACTTTAATAATTCTGTCCATCCGTTTATATTTTTGGGCCTTATCCTTACTACGTTTCCAAAGCAGGTTAGTGCTTCATCAATATTATTCATCTGCATGTAGCATTGACCTAATGCAAGATTGTAATCAGGTTGCATTAATTGTGTGCGAAGAGCAGTATTTAAACACTTAATTGCACTTCCCCAGGCAGCTTCATTCATATAAGTGCAGGCGATTCTATAATGCAAACGATTGTCTTCCGTATCCATATGGCTTGCTTTCTTATAATAAAACCTTGCCTGTGCAAAGTTTTCTAATCTGTCATAACAATGCCCTATAGCTTCATAAAGTACAGGTTCCGGCATGGTTAACTCCAGTACCTTTTCCAAAGATTCTATGGCTAGTTTATATTGGCGCAGCCGGAGATGTGCATCACCCATGTTGCGGTATGCATTTTCAAATTTCTCATTTATGGCCACGACATACTCATAGGCATCAAGTGCTTTTTCGTGAAGTTTTATACCCTGGTAAGCCGCCCCTAAATTAAACCAAGCTAGTTCATTGAAAGGCTGCTCCTCTATAATTTGTTTGTGGAGAGTTATACTTTCTTCGTTTCTTCCGGTAAAATCTGTCCAAAAACATATTTTATATAATGCTTCTTCGTTTGCAGGGTCTTGCTTTAAAATTAAAATGAGGCAGTCAAAAACTTTTTCAAAATTTTCGTAATCATCATACACGTCACACAATTCAAAAAGTAAATCTACCTTTTCATCTCCTTCAAAATTTTCTATAGCAACTTCCAGTACTTCAGCTGCTTTTAACTGCATATCCAACGCTAAAAATGCATCTGTTTTTAAGATGTATAAATTGCTGTCAGAAATATCAATTTTTTCTGCTTCATCGAGCAGCTCCAATGCATCCTTGTATTTTTTTGTAACAATTAAAAGATTGGCTTTTAAAATTAACAACGCCGCAGTGTTAGGGTATTGATTAATAGCATACTCACAAACAGTTAAGGCGTCTTCAAATTTATCTTTTTCATCAAAATATTCAACTAGTCGTTCAAAACCCTCCTGTTCTATAAAAGAATTAGATCTACCCGCTCTTAAATTATCATATTGCGCTAGTAATTCTTTTAATTCTTCTCTTTCTTGCCTATATCTTTCGTTTCTCATATTTCAGCCTTATGACCTGTAATTTAATGATTTATTAAGAACTTTGGTAGCTGCCTAAAATTAGTTATTAACTAAAAGTGAAATATTATATACTAAAGACTAAAGAATTTCGTTTATTGTATTATATTTGTTAATATTATTTAAATGAACAATTCCTTACGCATATTATCACTTGTTACCTTATTTACAATACAAATGAACATTTCGTTTGCGGATAGAGGTGTTAGTAAGAAAAAAAGTAAAGTCGTAATAAATATTAAAACGCCTAACAACTTTAAAATTGCTTTAAATTTTAATTTAAAAAATGGTTTAAAATACACAGGTTCTTTAATGATGAACGGTGTTACACCGACTCCAAATTCTTTCAATAATCTTATTACTTACCAAAAAGGTAACAGTGTTTACATCTTACCGTACAAGCAAAAAATATTTGTAGCCGATGTTCATCAGGGTTTTGCCGGTACAAAACTTATTATTAGTTTCCATTAACTTATTCCACTTTCTTCAATTGCTGGTTTTCCTCGTAACTCATTATCCTGTACCCGGATTTTGGGGAATTAAATTTCGCTCCATTTAATATATCCATATCAAAGCCGGTAAGTGTATATTTAAAAATCAGGTTTCCTGATGATAATTCGTATTGTACAGGTAACCCGCCTAATTGAGAGAACGCATTATTGTATTGTTTGTTCTCTATTAAAATGGATGGATCATAGTAAACTGTATATAATTTACCATTATTACTTTTTGCTGATGCCTTCTTGCAAACATGACTTGCAATGTTTGTAGTGCCAGGTTGGGTTTCAAAATTTAATCCTGTATTAACCTGGTTTTTCTGGGTCCAGTTTTCAGCAGTTATTGTTATCATCAATTTTTGCCCACTATATTCCTTTAAAATAAATCCTCTTCCACTTTTGTTATCATATACAGTAGTTTCTGTACCCGGAGTGCTGATCATTTCTGATCGGCTTTTATCTTTTGTTAAATAGACAGTTAAAGTAGCACCATTTAAAGCACCTGAAATCTGCTTTTCACCATTTGAACTTTCAATGGAGATACTGTATTTCAACATTCCTTCTTTTAAGATTTTTTGAGCAGATAAAACTGTGCTGCAAAGGATAGTGATTGCAAACATTACAAATAAAGTAAAGGGTTTCATCATTATTAGTATTTAAGCTAAGGTAATAAAATGTATGCCGAAACTATAAAATATGCGCAACTTAGAAACCTGAACCTTTAAAGAGTACAGCTTAGTAACATATTTTTAACGGTTATCAGTTTTTGCTCGTCTTATTTTTCAATTCCTGTAGTTTGCGCTGACTTTCCTGCATAGCTTCAACCTTTTCTGCGATTTTAGATTTTTTTACCGGTTTTTTTCTATTCTCATTTATTTGTACCAAAATCTTTTCATGATTTATTACATACTTCTGTATAACAATTTGTAAAATCAAGGTAATACTGTTGGAAATTGTGTAGTACCAAGTAAGTGCAGATGGCAAGTTATTGAATACGCCCAATAGTAAAACTGGAAATATGTATGGCATATACTTCATAACAGGGTTACTGTTATCCTGCATATTGCTCATGCTGTAAATTGAAATAAGCATGCTTGTAATAACTGCTGTTAATGTAAATAAACTTACATGATCTCCATAAAAAGGCACGGCAAAGGGTAGCTTTAGAATTGAATCGTATGAAGCAAGGTCATTTGACCATAAAAAACTCTTGCCTCGTAAGTCTATATTACTTTGAAAAAAATAATATAGTGACATAAATATGGGGATCTGTAACACCGCCGGCAGACAGCCGCCTAGTGGGCTCACACCTGCAGTCTTCCACAGCTTCATCTGCTCCATACTAAATGCCTGTTGGTCCAACTGACCGGTTTTATCGGTAAATTTTGCCTTCAATGCATCTACCTCAGGCTTTAAAACTTTCATTTTTGCACCACTTAAATAGCTTTTGTAAAGTATTGGGGAAGTAATTAACCTAATAAGCAAGGTTAAAAGCAGAATAACAATACCCATACTTGCAATGTTCTTTTGCAAAAAATCAAATACGGGCAATAAAAAATAACGGTTAATATATTTTACAAAAGAAAAAATACCGGAACCATACGGCACCATGTTTTCCATTTTGTTATTATATCTTTTTAAAATACTATAATCACTTGGACCATAATAAAACTGAAGCGCTGTATTGCTTGTATTGCCGGCTTTTACAGGTAATTTCAAATTAGCTGTAGATCTAAATATATAGGAATTGCTGTCAGTTGGTATTTTCCAGGATACTAAACCAGATTCAAACTTTTCTTTTGCTAAGATTGCTGCAATAAAAAACTGTTGTTTTGCCCCAATGAAACTTAAGGGTTGGGAGAAAGTTTTTGTACCTTCTTTTGCAACATGTTCAAAATCATAATTATTCTGTTCTGAGTATCCAATTTGCGATTGCGTAAGTTCATATTTATGATCTTTTTCAATTTGTGATGCTTCTATTTGCCATATCAAATTAATAACATTACCTGTAAACAAATTCTCACCCTTTGTCAAAATATTAAAGTCCATCATGTACTCCCCTTCCCTAATTGTGTATTGGTGTACAATTTCTTTACCTCCGGTAGAATCTCTTGTTTTAAAAGAAATGGTCTGGCTTTTATCTGCGTTCACAACTACAGGTTGCACAGTAAAATTTATATTCTCTGATTGAGCTGTAGTGTTGGCGCCAGAATTTATATTGTAGGATATTTTATTAAAATTGCCGCTTTGTAATAAAACCTGTGTACTGTCAAACTTTTTATATTTCTTAAGTTCTACCCTCGCCGGTTGGGCGCCCCTTGTATTAAAAGTAACTTTCATTACATTATTCTCTAAAGAAACCATTGCCGCCTTTAATGTATCTTGAACAAACCCCTGCGTTTGTTTGGCTATAATTAAAGAGTCTGTTTTTTGCAGATCTAATTTTACAGCATTTGAATCAACTTTAGGTTTTAGTGCCGCAATGGAATCGTTTATTCTTTTTTGCTCAAGGTCATAAGTTGCCTTACTGTTATTATTTATTACCAGCATCCCTACAAGCAAAGCACCAATCAGTCCGAAACCTATAAGTGTATTCTTATCAATTCCCATTATAATTAATTTTAGTATTTAATATTTGAATACAATAACATCTTTTTCGCAAAAACCACATTAATTCAAGCCTTAATACCTGTTTGGCATTAAGGGTGCAAATGTAATAAGTTTAAATGGTTGTCTATATTAAAAATGCCTCCGATACGAAGGCATTTTTATTTATTATAAAAACAATTTTATTTTTTTGCAGCTGCTGCTGGAGCGGCTTTACCCACCGGCGCTTTAGCTGCCGCTGTTTCTTCTTGTTTTAGTTGACGTGTCATCGTTACAGAGGCAATAGGAATTCTAGGCGAATTCATAATTTCCATGTTTTCCGCTTTGATATTCTCAACACGAATATTCTCATTTAATTCAAGATTATTGATATCAACCTCAATATTTTCTTTAAGAAATTTTGGAAGCGTTTTTACTTTTACAGATTTTATTTTTAAAACAAGTTTACCACCTGCTTTTACCCCCAGTGGAGTACCTGTGTATTTTAAAGGTAAAGTTGCAATAACTTTTTTATCATCTACCAACTCAAGAAAATCAAGATGTATAAGTACATCTGTAACCTTATCAAACTGTAAATCCTTTAAAATACAGTTGTAAGAATTTCCGCCAACTGTAATGTTGGCAAACATAAATTCCGATGTGTAAACGATGCTTTTAAATGCAGTTGCAGGAGCAGAGAAATTTACTTCAGTTTTACCACCGTAAATTACAGCTGGCACAAGTTGCTGAGAGCGAAGTTGGCGGGTGGCTTTTTTTCCGCTTTCGGTCCTCAGTTGTCCTTCGATTGTAATTGTTTTCATTATTTTATTTTTTATGAGGTGCAAAAGTATGTATTTTAAGCTAGATTAAACACCTTTAATTTCTAATTTAATCATACCATAATTATTCTGCCGCAGTTACAAAACTCCAGTTTTCTCCTCTTCTTATCCTAATTATTTGCATATCACTTACTTTAAACTGTTTAGCCAAATGAGTAACAGTTTTTCTACCTTCTTTAAGCATTTTTTTTAGTAACATAACCTTTGTAACCGTTAGTTTAATATTTTTTGAAATGGCTGGTCCATAAACAATCCGCCGCTCCCTTTCCTCAATTACATATGGACTTTTTTGCTGATGGATATAATTTTCTTCAGCCGTCATCCACTTAAGATTCTTTACATCGTTGTTCAGTTTGTCAAAATCTAAATGTGCAACAATTGTTTTTTTTAGAGATGGGGCAGATAGAAAATAATTTGCTACAAGCCGATGTGTAAGGGAATGATAATGAATTGTCCTTTCCTTTGTATTCTGGGCAAGTCGCTTAGAATATAAAATTTTTATTTTTCTTAAATCGAGTTCTATCGGTTTTACAATTGCAAGAGATTCTTCTTTTTCTTTTAACAACTTAATTTTTTTAATAGTATTTGCAATCTTCTTTTGCAAAATTTCCGCTTTTTTTAAATTCACAGGGTCTAAGGGCTTAAAAAATTTTAACCTTATTATTTTATAACCTTCAGTTATTGATCCATTTAAAATATTACCGTTTGACAATTTGTTGAATGAACGGATTCTACCAAAATTTGATATTTCAAGTCTATATTCATTGCTATACTCAAAAGAAAAATTTACATTTTTCCATTTTTCACCGTGTAAACTTATTTGTTGATTATTTTTTATCAAAATGTTTTATTTTTCTTTTAATCTTCCTCTTATAAATAAACTGTTTATGCTTTTATTTTCGTAGGCATTACGCAGAGCCACTGCAAAAAGCTCATCTACAGAAAGTATTTTTATTTTATCGCATATTCCACGAACGGGTATTGTATCGCAGACAACAAGTTCTTCCAACGCACTGTTCTGTATATTTTCGTAGGCATTTCCGCTTAAAACCGGGTGCGTGCACAAAGCTCTCACGCTTCTTGCACCTTTTTCTTTCATTAAACCTGCGCTTTTTGCAAGTGTACCGCCTGTATCGCAAATATCGTCAATCAAAACAATATCCCTGTCCGTTACGTCACCAATAACAACCATACTTGCTATTTCATTTGCACGCTTTCTGTGTTTATCACAAATAACCATTTCACATTCAAAATAAGTAGATATTTCTCTAATTCTGTTTGCGCTCCCTACATCAGGGGCGGCAAAAGTTAAATTCTTAAGGTTTAAATTTTCTATATATGGTATAAAAATAGCTGATGAATCAAGATGATCTACCGGTATATCAAAATAGCCTTGTATTTGTGGTGCATGTAAATCCATAGTAACAACTCTGTCTGCACCGGCAGCAGTAAGCATATTAGCAACAAGTTTGGATCCTATTGCAACTCTCGGCCTGTCTTTTCTATCCTGCCTTGCAAAACCATAATAAGGCATTACTGCAATTACTTTATATGCCGATGCTCTTTTGGCTGCATCAATCATTAGCAACAATTCCATCAAATTATCTGAGGGTGCGTACGTACTTTGTATTAAAAAAACAGACCTACCTCTTATACTTTCTTGAAATTCAACTCCAATTTCCCCATCACTAAATCGTTGAACATTTACTTTACCTAATGGTTCCCCAAACTTTTTTGCAATTTTTTCTGCAAGATATTGTGAACCGGTTCCTGAAAATATTTTTACGTTAGACTGCATATGTTGGTATATAGGTAGGTAAATTTTGTGCGAAAATACATTTAGTTTGCATCAATAATGAGTAACACACATGGAAAATTCTGAAAACATTAAAACTTCTATAAAAAACTGGGCAGAAGATGATCGTCCCCGAGAGAAAATGGCTCGCCACGGTGCTGAAGTATTAAGTAATGCAGAGTTGCTTGCCATAATTATTAATAATGGTAATAAAGAAAAATCAGCCGTAGAGCTGGCAAAAGATATTTTAAAATTGGGCTATGATAACCTGGATGAACTTGGTAAACTTTCCATAAAAGACTTTCAAAAAATTAAGGGTATCGGTATTGCAAAAGCCATAACAATAACCGCAGCTTTAGAGTTAGGCAGAAGAAGAAGTGGTGGCAATCTATTACAACGAACCAAAGTAACAAGCAGTAAAGAGATTGCAGTTTATCTAAGAAGTATTTTAAAAGACAACAGCAATGAAGTTTTTGCGGTTTTATTTTTAAACCAGGCCAACAAAATAAAAAACTTTAAAATTATTAGCAAGGGAGGTATTACCGGTACTGTTGCAGATCCCCGTTCCATTCTTAAACAAGCACTTGAAGAAGGTGCTACCAGCCTTGTATTAAGCCATAACCATCCTTCAGGAAACCTTAGCCCAAGTCGTGCTGATCAGGAATTGACCCAAAAAATAAAACAGGCAGCATCTTATTTTGATATTAAAATACTGGATCACATCATTGTTAGCGATGAAGGCCATTACAGTTTTGCAGATGAAGGTTTGCTGTAAACTTATGAATTTCGTTTAATAAATAAAAAAAAAGTAGCTCAGTTTAAAAGCTATTTTTTTAAATGATGGTATAAACTTTATTAAGCCTGACCTGCAGGTCCTCCAAAATTGAATGGTATTTCTACTGCTTCTAAATCCTGTACAGTTCCATTAACGACCTCAAATTTTTGTACATTTTCCACAATAGCTTTCATAAAACGCTTTGCGTGAAATGGCGTCATAATGATTCTGCTTTTAACCTTACTTTTAGGGGCACCCGGCATTACATTTACAAAATCAAAAACAAATTCAGCGTGACTGTGTGTAATAATTGCAAGATTTATATAATTACCTTCTGAGGTTTCTTCAGAAATTTCTATATTGATTTGATTGGGAGAAGTATTTTCCATCTTTGATTATATTTACTGTAAGCTATTTATTTATGTTTAGGTTTAGAGAATTTATCATGTTGATTAGATAATTTTCATCGATGCTTGCATAAGCATTAAGTACTAAGTATTGAGAAACTAATTCATTTTTAGGAAAAGCTTTTTTTATACCTTTTTCGTTAAGTAAGATTTTATCAAAAGAAAAATCAGGTTTAATAAGGTAATAGCTGATATTATCTAGAAATTCATCCCTGAATTCGCCATCCCTCATTTTGGCAAAGTCCGTATTATCAGCATGAATAAATTTTGTAATAATAATTTTTATAAATGAATATTTATTGGGATTATCAACAAGAATTTCACAAAAATTCCCCTCTTTAGGTTTTAAATAACTATCGGAAATTCCAAAAATGTGATCTTTTCCGTCTTTATTTATTATTACCTCTTTTATTTGATTTTTGTCTATATTCAATATTTTTGAAGTTCCTATTTTTTGCACAAATAATTGCTGATGTACTTTATCTAAAATAAACAGATATCCCGAATCGTATTTTAGATTATCAGTAGTTTGTAACACACCTTTAGACCAAACTTCAGGGTAAAATTGTGATCCTTTAGCAGCTTCGTTATAAGTTTGAATGGTAGCATATCCATTATCCTTGGTACTAAGCAGTCTTGCATCACTTTGAAACTGTTGGCGGCCGGGTAATTGAGAAAAACTAAATGAGCACATCGAAAAGCAAGCCAAAAAAATAATCAGAGTTTTCATGATATAATGATTAAAATTTATTTATTTCGATTTATACTCTCGTAAAAATTGGTAATAAAGAAGCCGTCTCTTCTAATGAGACGGCTTCTTTATACTTTTTTATATATGATTATTGATGAGTGAAGAGTTCATCCAAAATACGATCATTACCTGTACCACTTCCATTATTATTATAATGAGTTATTATCCTAAAAGTAGGCTTTGGACTTGCTGCAGTTCCAGCTCCAATAAAACTGTAATCCTTAATGATAGAAAATTTGATAACATCACCTGAAAGTACAGCACTATTATATGCAACGATAACACTACTGAAACTTGCATCACCTGTAACTAAATACTGATATCCATTTCCGCCGAGATTTGAAAAATCTATGCCTACAGTTTGTCCATCAATGGCTGCTGCAACTTTAGTTGGAATTCCTAGGGACAGATTGAGTGTGCTTGCAGGAGGAGGAATTGGAGTAGGAAAACCTGCCCATGTTATTGATCCAACATAACCATATCTTGTACCAACTAAATTGTATGTCCCTGCTAAAGGATTTCCAATAATATGGTAATATATAGTTTTAAAATTAGAGGCAATCACAATGCCTTCTGCATCTACGATTGAAATTGGTAACATGTAGTTTGCTGATGGATCAATTTTATTTGGATATACAACTAACTTAACCAGTTCAGAATAGCTTTGACCTTTTTTAATCACAACCTTGGTTGGAAAGGGGGCAAAAATACTATCCGGAAATTTTACATAGTTACTATAGGCTGCAAGCGCTGAAGCATCATATGCTAATGTCACAGTAATATCTCTTGGGGCAACAGTAGTAGCACCATAGTTGATTCTAAAACTTATAGTATCAGATAGGTCAGAACCGGGAAATAGCAATGTCTGAGAATTGAATTTCGCTAATCCGCCTTCTACAATGGAAACTGTGGGTGCAAGGTTACTGAAGTCAGTATATCCGGGATTACGGTCCTTAACACATGCATTTAGACCCAAAATCGCTAAGATTAAGCAAGCCGCTGATAGGAAGTTTTTAAAAGTGAAGTTCATGTTTATCGTTTTTAGTACTAAATCTGATTAATTATGGCATCCAAAATATTTTGGATGTGTGGTGATTAATAGTTCCCTGAGCAGCAACATTAGCTGCATTTGTGCTATACTCTACTGTAGGGTAAAGATATCTCGTAGGTATCGTTCTTACGTCTACAAATGTTGAAACAGAAAGCGGAATATCACTTGGCAAACCCAATCTCCTGTAATCATTAAAAGCTTCTAAAGGCATAACTGTGTTATTTGCCACCCATTTCTGTCTGATTATCACAGCTAATTGTTCTGCAGGGTTAGTGGCAGCTGCATAATTTGTATTTTTATTAGCCTGACTATAATAAGCTACAGCTCCTGAGGCACCTAAGTAATCAAAGGACGCTTGCACTCCTGAGTTAAATAAAGTTTGTACGTTACCAGGGAGAAATGTTCTGAAAGTAGCTTCCGCTTGTAAGAAATAGCTTTCAGCAGCACTAATTAATAATGATGGTTGAGCTACAGATTTTAATACACCTGGCCCAAAGCCTGAAATTGCGCTTCCTACTGGATTGTTAGTGGATCCAAGCTTTCCGCCCACTAAATTTCCTCCTATTCTTGAATAAATTCTTTCGGTACGTGGATCGTTAGTGGAGTTGCCAAAGTCTATGGCGTATTTACTCGCTTTCCAATAATCGCCCACGTAAGTTCCGGCTGTATTGTAATTTAAACTCCAGAAAGGGTTTTGTTTTCCTGTAGATGCTGAATAACCAGGATTAACACCTGCATCTGTAGTTAAGAAGCCACCACCATTTGCTATAATTTTATTAATTTCAGTTTGAATGTAAGTAGAACGACCTGAAATTTGCGTTTGGTGAATTAACAAGCGCAGTTTTAAAGTATTTGCGAACTTTATCCATTGAGAATTATCTCCTGCAAACATAATATCACTTTCCGGTGCTCCTATAGCGTCTGAACGTTGAAATAAAACCACAGCGGCATCGAGTTGCTTGGTTAAATCTTCGTAAATAAGTTGACCGTTATCATATTTAGGAAGCAAATTGCTTGTGCCTTTCAAAGCTTCAGTATAAGGTACATTGTTGAAAACATCTACCAAAATCTGATAGTCATATACTTTCATAACTTTTGCACAGGCAACATAAAAAGAAGCACCTGTTTTTGTTGCCTCCGATTCTACAAATGCATAATCTTCAAGGTTATCATATACAGATCTCCATAAACCATCGCCAAAAGCGGTTGTTTGCTGGTAACTCGCTACATCTGTAGCACTTACAGCATAGCTGCCACTTGGTGACCAATAACCTACCCAACCAGATGCAAATGTGAAATTAAGGATTGGAAATGTACCGGTTGTAGCCATGGCATTTGTAAGTACAAGCGCAGGAGTAGCAGTGGATGAAGCATTAGGGTTGGCACTTAAATCGAAGTAATCTTTTTTACACCCGTTCAATGCAAAAATGCTGATTGAAATGAGGGTGATTATTGTGATTTTTTTCATGTCAGAATTATTTTTTAAAAAATTAAAACTATTATTACAGCTAAAAAGTTAAATTTAAACTAACTGCAATAAAACGAGTTGGAGGTGTTTGATTGATGTCTGTTGTACCTGTTCCATTACCTGTTGTGTTTGCAAATTCAGGATCTGACCAAACATTTTGTTTTGCTCTCCTAGTATAAATATTACGTGCAGAGATCTGGAAACTTACAGCTTTTATTGCTTTGTTCATAAGACTTTTAGGGAATTCGTAACCCAAAGAAACTTCTCTTATTTTCCAAAAATCAGCACTATTTACGTAATTTATATTTCCCTGATTCCAAACACTGGACCAAAAACCTAAATTACCATCTCTTGTTATCGTGCTTGTATTGGTTTCATATTTTCCTCCCCCTGCATCTATTACACTATTTGGTATAACAAATGGTTGACGACCTGAACTTGCACTGTATGCTGAGACACCTGTAAAATCAAGGTCAGTTCCCAAAGCATTATAAATTATTGCTCCAAACCGCCCGTCTGCGACAATTCCAAGAGTCAAACCTTTATATTTTATTGAGGTAGTAAGACCAACCTTATCAGGAGGGTTTGCAGTTCCAACAAATTTTTGAGTGGGGTCTAATGTTGGATATCCTGAATTTTTGTCAACAATAATTCTGCCTTGAGGATCCCTTTTCCAATCATCAACTTTTATCGATGGATAAGGCTTGCCCACAGACGCATAAGAATTTCCTCCAAGCGGTACTTCATCTAGACCAAAACCTAAAGAAACTACCTTGTTATCATTATGAGAATAATTAGCCCCTAAGTCAACTTTAAGCCCATCTTCACTTTTTGGAGAAATGGCAGTTACTTTCAAATCCAATTCATAACCCTTATTACTCATAGAACCGGAATTTACAAAAGCATTTGTAAACCCTGTAGCTGGTGTAATAGCAATAGGAATTGTTTGATTTGTAGTTAATACACTATAGTATGCACCTGTGAAATATATTCTGTTTTTAAGAAACCCTAATTCTAAACCAACTTCACGATCTCTACTAATTTCCGGTTTAATATCGGGGTTAGCGTAGCTATTATTTACTGTAAAACCAGGAGTGCTCCCGAATTGAGCGGCATTAAAAGTATTCTGTAAAGAATAAGCTCCTATACTTACCTGAGCTGTTCTGCTGTAAGCACCTCTTAATTTACCAAAACTAAAAACGTCATTTCTCTTTAAACCTTCAAAGGCATCTGTAAAAATAAAAGCTAAATCTGCCGCAGGATAAAGGAATGAACGGTTTGCCGGTGACAATAAAGACGTTTGGTCATTGCGCAAAGAGGAATGTAAGAAAAGGAATTTTTTATATCCTAAGGTTAAATCTCCGAAAACACCAAGATTTCTTCTCTCCTCAAATCTGTCATTTAATACAGCCTCACCAACACGGTTTGAAATATTATAAAAGTTAGGTACCACAAGTGCAGTAGCATTTGCAGAAGATAATTGATACCTATTCACTATCAATGAAGTACCTAGAATCAAATTCAAATCAAAATTTTTGGCAAAATCTTTTTTTATAGTTGCATATAAATCGCTGGTTAATCTTTGATTATAACTTCTGCCATCTCCAACTTGTGGTGCCAAAATTTTGACACCACTTGGAATATTACCTGCACCTAAAGTGTCTGCGATTGCCCATGGAGCAAAATTATAACCCACTCGTGTGTATTTGTTAACGTAATCAGTTCTAGCTATACCAGCTTTATATTTAAAGCTTAACCAACTGCTCGGAGTTACTGTGAATGCTAAACTTGCAAGGATATCATTACTTTTTTCGTCAAAGCGGGATTGATCAATTGCCCACCATGGATTACCATAATATGCGTTAAAATAACCGTCAGGATTAGAAAATGGATCTGTCTTCCAATTTTTAAAACGTCTTAAATCAATACTTGCAGGGCTATTGATAACAGTATAATATACAGGTCTGTTTTGAAAATAAGAACCACCTGAACCACCATAACCACCTTGAGCACCACCAACCTGCCAGTCAAATGGAACGTTTTGACCCGGAGTAGTGTTTGTGTGTGTTAAGGTATAATTAATGTTTACATCTGCACGGAAAATTCCTGACTCCCTTGAACCATTTAGATGGATAGAATTTCTCCTACTTACATCATTAGGGACTGTACCTTTTGTATTAACATCTTGAAAAGACAAATAAAATCTACTTTTATCATCACCTGCAGAATAAGATACATCATTTTGTGTAGTTACACCTGTATTGAAGAAATTTTCACGTGCATTTTTTGCAGCAGAATATGTAGTGGAATCTTGACCTATTACAAAAGTACCATCAGGCTTATAAATTCTGATAGGAGCTCCCAAAGGAACTCGTTGACCATTAAAACGGGGACCATAATTTTGGTTCTCGTAAGGTACATATTGCACATATGGATTACCCGGAATGTATACACATCCTGGACAAGCAGGATCTGAACCACCACCCGGTGAGCTTATAACACCTTCACCACTTGATTGACCAAATTCATTCTGGAATTTAGAAGCATAAGCAAGTTTCTCAAAACTTACTGTGCTACTTAACTTTATTTGAGGTTTTCCTCTACTGCCTTTTTTAGTAGTTACAATTATAACCCCATTTGAAGCAGAAGAACCATATAAAGCAGAAGCAGAAGCACCTTTTAGTACTGTAACATTCTCAACGTCATTTCCGTTTATTTTTTCAAAATAAGAAATAGGCAACTGTATGTCATCTACAACGAGCAGAGCCTGATTATTACCAAGAATTGAACGATTACCTCGTAAAGTGACACGCACAGATGGTTTAACACCATTATTTACAAGATTTATTTGTAACCCGGATACTTTACCAGCTAACCCTGTTGCCACATTAACAACTTTAGCTTGGTTTAGCTCAGTAGTATTTATGGTAGTGGTAGCGTATCCTAACTCTTTCGGTTGTCTGCGAATACCTAAAGCGGTTACAACAACTGTATTTAGTTCAGTTCCTTCAGTACGCTTCACAGAAAAATTAGTTACATTAGTTGAAGCCAATAAATCTTGTTGCGGTATACCAACCCCCGATACACGTAACGTTGCTCCAGGCGCAACATTTAAAAGCCGATAGTTACCGTTTTGATCTGATGCAGTTCCTAGCTTTGTACCCACAACTCTAATAGAAGCACCCTCTACTGAGTTACCTTTCTCATCGGTTACTGTTCCGGTCACCACCCGGTTTTGTGCAAATGCCAACACCCCAAAGAGCATAAACATCACAAACAGTGATAGAATTCTTGTCATGAGCAATTTGTTAAATTTGATTGAAAAGTAAAAATAAGGATATTTTTTTTATGTAAAGAAATTGTTAATTAGACTTCATTTGGAGAAAGTCAACAACTAAAAGACAAGTCAAGAATAACTAACGCTGCATAATTTTTTAAAAAAAGTTAAAATCTATATAACATTTGTAGTTTCACATCAGTTTTTTGTTTTTTATTAATTTCATCTAATGCAGAACCGATTTTAATTTCATTTGGATATATATATTGTGCAGCTCTTACCCATACTGTTAGCTTTCGGGTAATATCATAATTTAAATTTAAATAATACCGGTAACCTTTGCCATAAAAAACCGGAATTGAAAAACTGTATAATACATCGCTTTCATACGCATATATTCTACTGTTATAACCACCAGTCTCAAAATATTGTAATCGGATATTGCCTGACAAACTTTTTAATGGCGAACTGAACAAAACATCAGCATACATTAAAAACCCCTTTTCTGAGGATTTGCCATTTTTGTCAAACCAAACAGCTTCAACACGGCTATTAAAGGCAAATATGCTGTTTAATTTATAAGAAAATTGTGTCCTCCAGTTTTGTTTCGGCTGTGCAATAACAGGGTTCAGCGTTAAATCTGAAGGATTATAATTAATAGATTTTTTTTCAGACTTAAACCTCGTGTAAATTTCAACTAATTTGTTTGGTTTGTAAGTTATTTGTCCAACATAATCTGATCCTGTAGAGGGTGCATTTACTCTATACTTTAACCACGGAAACTCGTATATATCTGCATATGCATCAATTCTCCATGCATCTGTTGGTTTTATTGTAATCCCTGAAAAAAAACCTTTCTCATTTGTTGGTAGACTGTTTTCGGTAAATGCATTTGTATAAAGTGATTGATATCCTTTGCTTATATTCCTATATACAAAACTCATATCTACATTTGCCGCAGTACTAATCAGCAAACCGTTAATAAAACCGGTATATTTTTTATCTGTAAGTGCTGCTTCTCCAAAAAAATGCAAATTCTTAAATGTATAACTATAATCAGTGCTGTAATTGCCAAAGCTTTTAGCTGCCAATGCAAATAGATTATAAGGTTCCGGCTGTTTATGTAGCGGAAATTTTAAACTGTATTGAATGGCATTTAAACCTACATGCAAACTTTTTAATTGGTAGGCCACATTTCCACCAAGAGCCAATTGCTTTTGTATGCCTTTATCCGCAACTTCACTTTTGGTTCGATGAAAACCTGAAATTTGCAGGGATGTTATAAAATCATCCTGTGTTTGTGTGCTGTCTCCTGCTGAAAAATTTGCATCAACATTTCTGTAAGATGCAAAAAAAGTTCCTTCCCAGTTCTTTTTCGCAAGCGTAATACCCAGGCCTCGGTGAAAATTTATTTCTCCAGCTGAATTATAAGGTCGTAAAACATCTGCCTGCCTTTTAACGGATAAAATATCAGGACTTTTTTTAAAAGCCAGACTCATCCATTGTGTAAGACCTTGCCCCATGTTTACGGTATAATCGCCGAATGCCAGTGATTTTATAACTCCTATATTTTTGACAAAAAAATGAAAAGAGTAAAAATCAAATCCGTTCTTTTGAGCTCCTTTAAAAAACTGTTCACCAGCATCTTTTTCACCCACAACCCCATACTGCAAAGTGTTTTTATAATTGTATCTGTACCTTAACATTAGCTTTTGCGGTGAACCCTTATAAAAGTTCTTGCCAGAATTTGGATCAACAGCATATCCTTTTGATCGTTCAAGAATTTGCGATACCCTTAATAAAATGGTTTTATCGCCATTTTTTAGCCTGTCATTTAATGATGCAAACAAATCTGCATTTTCGGTAACAGTAATATATGGCTTTAACCTTTGAATAATACTTATATCCAAACCGGGCACAGCTTGTAACTCATAAATATTTATAAAATTACCAAGTAGATTTCTATAACTAAAAATGTTTTGAATCTGAATGGGTGATAAAAAACGAAGCGCTGATAACGTTGATGTACTCGCAGTATTTATGTTTATAGGATGTTTTTGGTACTGCATCATTTCCTGTAAATAAGAATCATCTTCCGTTTCAGAATCAGCATTGTTTTCCGTAATATTCTCCAACTGCTGCTCTACATTGCTGTTGGGTTGTGTCAACGGCCTAGTGGGCGACTCGGGAATTTGTGCTTTACAAATTATTAGAAGAAAATAAAAGATTAAAGTGATGATACATTTTTTCATTTACTCATTTCCTTAAAATTATAAATCAGTAGAAGCGCCGGAGAAACGCCGAGTTGTGGATGAAAACTTGCAGCAACATCAATTCTTAATTTATTGTACAAAAAACCAACGCCGGCATAACCTGTGTTATTATCACTTCTAAAACCGGCCCTTGTAAAAAATTGCTGCTTAAATCTGTATTGAAACCCACCTGTAACATTTATTGGCTGGTCTTCTTCTTTTACGATTTCTGTACTCACATAAAAATCTTCCGAGGCATCATAACCTAATCCAAATTTATAAACCGCTGCAAGTTTTTCATTATTTGTTTTGTCAATGGTTCCTCCCACAGGGTTGTAAACATGAAGGCCAACATTTAATTTTTCAGAAAAATGAAAAATGGCACCTCCTTCGAAGTTGACAGAAGAGCCATTTTGATATGCAGGAATTTTATACCCATAATAATTAAACTGTATGCCAATATCTACTTTGTCACCAAGAGATTTGCCATATGCAAGTCCTGCTTTTTGTTCATTGAAGTTTTGAAACCCGGCATAATTTACCTGTAAACCAAAATTACCCAACTTGGTAGGCACAGTTGCAGCAATACCAAACAAACTATTCTCAGCAAGTAAAAATCTACGTTCTCCATAAATGCCAACACCGGCTGAATTTGTTTTTGCTAATGCGGCCTGGTTGCCTGTAAATGAAAATGGATCTGTTTGTTTTGTAGAATATGCACTTAGGTTTAAATAAGGCATTCCTGTTGAATACCTGAGTGATTGACCTGTTGCAAAATAACTTTGCAGCACCTCTAAAAACAATAAAATTATTGGTAGTAATAATTTTCTCAAAGCAATTCTTGTTTGTTGTCGAAAGATAAATAAAATTGTGAAAATCAAACAGATCTATCAATAAATAAATAATGGATATAGTTTTATACTTTTGCAGATGCAAATTTTAGACGGTAAAATAGTGGCAAATGCCGTAAAAGAAAAAGTAATTGCTGATGCCATTGAGCATAAAAATGGCAATGGCCACACCCCCCATCTCGCAGCAATATTGATTGGAAATAATGGTGCAAGCGAAACGTATGTAACAAGTAAAATTAAAAATTGTGCTGATGTTGGTTTTAAAAGCACATTAATAAGGTTCGATGAAAATGCTACGGAACAGGAGATTACCGAAGCAGTGATTAAATTAAATGAAGATGAAGATGTTAATGGAATTCTTGTGCAATTGCCATTGCCTAAACACATCAACGAAGCCTCTATAATAAACCTGATTAATCCTTCAAAAGATGTTGATGGGTTCCACCCGATAAGTGTGGGCAAACTAGTGCAGGGCTTAGAAACTTTTGTACCCGCCACACCACTGGGAATTATGCTCATGTTGGAACATTACCAGATTGAAACATCGGGTAAACATGCCGTAGTAATAGGCCGCAGCAATATTGTAGGCAGGCCAATGAGCATTTTATTAAGCCAAAATACACAGTACGGAAATTGTACCGTTACACTTTGCCACAGCAGAACAAAAGATTTAGAAAAAATTTGTGCAGGTGCAGATATTATAGTTGCAGCATTGGGTATTCCCGGTTTTTTAACTGCCGATATGGTTAAACCCGGTGCAGTTGTAATTGATGTTGGTATTACAAGAGTTGCAGACAGTTCTAAAAAATCAGGGTTTGCACTTAAGGGTGATGTCGATTTTGAAAACGTAGCACCAAAATGTAGTTTTATAACACCTGTACCTGGTGGCGTAGGCTTAATGACGATAGCAGCACTTTTAAAAAATACACTTGCTGCAGCAAGTACTAAAAAATAATATTTGTTTTGGAAATTTTAAAGACGATTAGTACACAATTACCTGTAATGGAAAGTTTTTACACCATACAGGGCGAAGGTTTTTACCAGGGCAGAGCCGCTTATTTTATAAGGCTTGGCGGTTGTGATGTTGGATGTGTTTGGTGCGATGTAAAAGACAGTTGGGATGCTACTAAACATCCGCTTATAGCCATAGATAATTTGCTAAAACAAATACAGAATACTCCTGCTGAAATGGTGGTAATAACGGGCGGAGAGCCATTAATGCACGACCTCAGCCTACTTACAAAAACATTGCAGTCTGCAGGCCTGGAAACGAACATTGAAACTTCCGGGTCTTCAAAATTATCCGGCTCTTGGAACTGGATTTGCCTTTCGCCTAAAAAATTTAAAGCTCCTTTGCCGGAAGTAGTCCCTTTTGCAAACGAGTTAAAAGTTATTGTTTTTAATAAAACAGATTTTAAATGGGGCGAAGAATTCGCAGCTTTGGTTTCGCCAAATTGTAAACTTTATTTACAACCAGAGTGGAGCAAATCCCAGGAAATTACACCCCTTATTGTTGAATACATTAAAGACAACCCGAAGTGGGAACTGAGTTTACAATTGCATAAGTACATAAACGTTCCATAATTTATAGTAAGTTTTAGCGGAGTTATACGGAACTTATAGGGAAGTTATAGGGAAGTAAACCCGTGGTTTCTTTATGAGTACCACATATAAACCTTAGGCTCTTTACTACTTAAACATTTACCATTTAAAAATCTTTACTAATTAAATTTTATTTGACAAAAGTGGAAAAATCCTTTCTATAAAATTATTATTGTTTTAATCTACGAGATTGTAAAATTCTACAAAAATAATTACAGACTATTCTAACAAATTTTCACATTACCTTATTAATTTAAAAATTAACTTCAACATGATTAATACAAAATAATGGAAGATAAAAAGATATTTAGGGTATGCTTATTTGTAATGTTTATTTTAATAGTAAACTCAGTTAATGCACAATGGTACAATCCTGAAAAAGTAAATAAAAAAGCAGTGGGTTTTTATGAAACTGCATACCAGGAAGCAATAGATGGTAAATATGCTGCTTCTGTTGCTCATCTTGCAGATGCTTTAAAGGCAGATCCTAAATACCTCGATGTATATCTTTCCCGTGCGGGTATTTATGCAAACATGAAAAATTATCAGGCATCTGTTACTGATTTTGAAACTGCCTTTGCTAAAGATTCTCTTTACTCCAGCACATTTTTATTGCCCTATTCAATCTCGCTTGCAGGCATTGGTAATTTTGAAAAAGCACTTGAAAAAGTAAATAGTTTTTTGACAACTCCCAAATTAAACCAGCAGAGTATTAAAGCCGGCAACTATAGAAAAAGTACATATGAATTTGCTTTGCAGTACAAAAAAAAATCAGCAATAAAAAACTATTTGTTTAACCCACAAAATATGGGTGACAGCATTAATTCAACGGCCCTGGAATATTTGCCCTCATTAACAGTTGATGGAAATAAAATGATTTTTAACAGGCGCATAAATGGTGATGAAGATTTTTATGAGAGTAATAAAATAAATGGCGTTTGGCAAAATGCAAAACCCCTTGCAGGCAAACTAAATACAAACTTTAATGAGGGTGCACAAAATATTTCGCAGGATGGCGAATGGCTCATTTTTACAGGTTGTAATTATCCCGAAGGTCTAGGTAGTTGTGACCTTTATATTTCTTACAAAAACAAAAATGGTGAATGGAGCGAAGCGGAAAACATGGGGAGAACTATTAATACAGATGCTTGGGAATCTGCCCCGTCTTTATCTCCTGATAAAAGAGATCTATATTTTTCCAGTACACGCCCCGGTGGCTTTGGGGGATCTGACATCTGGGTATCGCACAGAACAGAAAATGGCCGTTGGCAAAAGCCTGAAAACCTTGGCCCAACAATTAATACAAGTGGCGATGATGGCTGCCCTTTTATACATGCAGATAATCAGACACTTTACTTTAACAGCAATGGTCATGCAGGTTACGGTCTTAGCGATCTTTTTGTGAGCCGTAAAAATGAAAAGGGCGAATGGCAGACTCCAACCAATCTTGGTTATCCAATTAATACCATTGATGACGAGGGTTCGCTGATTGTTTCGGCAGATGGAAAGACAGCTTTTTATGCAAGCGACAAAGGTGATTTTAAAAATGGTCTGGACCTTTATACTTTTGAACTGAGAGAAGACATCCGGGCGCAAAAAACATTTTGGGTAAAGGGTAAAATCTACGATAAAAAAACAAATGCCGGCCTTCCATCTTCTGTAGAATTAACAACGATAGATTCGGGTTATGTGCTATCAAAACTTAGAACCGACGAAGAGGGAAATTACCTTACAACATTACCGTTGGGAAAAAGTTACGCATTCTCAGTAAACAGAAAAGGTTATCTCTTTTATTCTGAAAATTTTACTTTGAAGGATAACGTAAATGATTCGCCACTTGTGGTAAATATTGGTTTGCAGCCTTTAGAAAAAGGATCATCAATTATTTTAAAAAACATTTTCTTCGAATCAAAAAAATTCGAATTGCAAACGACTTCTTTTACTGAACTCAATAAGGTAGCAGAACTATTAAAAGAAAACGCCGCACTAACAATACAGATAAGTGGTTACACCGATAATGTCGGCAAACCGGCAGACAATCTTTTACTCAGTATCAACAGAGCAAAAGCGGTGATAACTTATTTGCAAAGCAAAGACATAGATAGTAAAAGACTTACAGGTAAGGGTTTTGGTGAATCAAATGCAATTGCACCAAACACAACAGAAGCCGGTAAATCGCAAAACAGAAGGACAGAATTAACGGTTATTTCAAATTAGTTGCATAACATTGTTTTTATTTTATGCAACCAGATTTACTCTACCAAATAGCACTGACGCTTGTTCCAAATATTGGAGATGTACGGGCAAAAGCATTAATAGAAACTTTTGGTGATGCTGAAACTGTTTTTAAAACACCCACAAAGTATTTAGAAGCAATAGACGGTATTGGTACCATTGCAGCAAATTCCATTAAATATTTTAATGATTTTAAACTATGCGAAGATGAAATAAAGTTTATTGAAAAAAATAAAATAACTACACTCTTTATAACCGAAAAGGAATATCCACAGCGTTTGCTAAACTGTTATGATAGCCCTACCCTTTTATATTACAAAGGCAATGCAGATTTAAATACAAATAAAATTATTTCTGTTGTTGGTACAAGAAACAATACAGATTATGGCAAAAATATTTGCGATAAATTAATAGAGGAATTTTCAGAATTGAACATTTTGGTTATTAGCGGGCTCGCTTTTGGTATTGACAGCATTGCACACAAAGCCGCATTAAAAAATAATCTAAAAACGGTTGGAGTAGTAGCACATGGTCTTGATAAAATTTATCCCGCACAAAATAAACCTCTGGCAAAAGAAATGCTTACACAAGGGGGTTTGCTTACAGATTTTATGAGCGGTACAAACCCTGATAAACAAAATTTTCCACGACGAAACAGAATAGTGGCGGGCATTTGCGACGCACTCATTGTTATTGAGAGCAGTAAGAAAGGTGGTTCCCTTATTACTGCTGAATTAGCAAACAGTTACAATAAAGATGTATTTGCCATCCCCGGCAGGGTTAATGATCTGCGTAGCGAAGGCTGCAATTATCTTTTAAAAAACAACAAAGCTTTACTAATTACCTGCGCAGATGATTTACTTCACTTAATGAACTGGAAAGAGGAACCCAAAAAAGTAAAAAAACAGCGTGAACTTTTTATAGAATTAACCCCTGATGAAAAAATTATTACGGACATTCTTTCGCAACAGGACAGCATCCAAATAGACCAACTTTATTTAAAAAGCGGCTTAAGCAGCAGTGCCGTTGCAAATGCATTATTAATGCTGGAAATGCAGGGAGTAGTTTCTATGATGCCGGGTAAGGTATTTAAGTTGAGTTGAGTTTAAGAGACCACGGACGATGGACGACAGGACCACTTGCAGACCATGGACCACGGACGACAGACTACGGAGGGTTCACAGAATTTAGAAACCTTTTTTTCGTAAAATAAAAACTCGTTCGTAAGTCGTTTGTCGTCCGTCGTCTGCGGTCAGTCGTCCGTCGTCTTCGGTCTGCGGTCCATCGTCCGTCGTCCATAGTCCGTCGTCCGTGCCCTCCAAAAATATTTTTCTCTATCTTTGCCCATGGCAATAAAAAAATCTCCCGCAACAAACATTCCTAATAAATTTTTCGGCGAAGGCCTTACGTTTGATGATGTACTTCTTGTACCTGCATACTCGCAGATATTACCACGAGATGTAAACATACAGACAATGCTCACCAAAAAAATTATGCTTAATGTGCCCATGCTTAGTGCAGCTATGGATACCGTAACCGAGGCTAAACTTGCTATTGCATTGGCAAGAGAAGGCGGACTTGGAATTCTTCATAAAAATATGGGCATAGAGCAGCAAGCCGAGCAGGTTAGAAAAGTAAAAAGAAGTGAAAACGGTTTGATACTTGATCCCGTAACTTTATTGCCCGATGCCACAGTTGGCGAGGCTTTGCGTTTGATGAAGGAAAACAGAATCGGTGGTATTCCTATTGTAGATGCGCAGCATAAACTCGTAGGTATTTTAACAAACAGAGATCTTCGTTTTGATATAGATAAGAAACTAAAAGTAAGCGAGGTAATGACAAAAGAAAACCTCATTACTGCTCCGGAAGGCACCGATTTAAAAAAGGCAGAACTCATTTTCAGAAAGAACAAAATAGAAAAATTACCTGTTGTAAATAAACAAGGTAAATTAATTGGTCTTGTAACATTTGGTGATATTTTAAAACTTAAAAGCTACCCCAATTCCATTAAAGATTCCTTTGGCAGATTGCTCGTTGGCGCAGGAGTAGGTATTACTTCAGATACGATGTTGCGGGTAGAAGCATTATATAAAGAAGGTGTAGATGTAATTTGTTTGGATAGTGCACATGGTCATACAAAAGGGGTAATAGATATGCTGAAGGCTATCAAAAAATCTTACAAACACATGGATGTAATTGCGGGCAATATTGCGACAGCCGCGGGAGCAAAAGCCTTGGCAGATGCAGGAGCCGATGCAGTAAAAGTTGGCATAGGTCCGGGTTCAATTTGCACCACAAGAATTGTTGCAGGCACAGGTGTACCACAAATTACCGCAGTATTGGAAGCAGCATCTGTTCTTAAAAATAAAAATATTGGTATCATAAGTGATGGTGGAATTCGCTACACCGGCGACATGGTAAAAGCAATTGCAGCAGGAGCTACCTGCGTTATGATGGGTAATGTTTTTGCCGGCACAGAAGAAAGCCCCGGCGAAACAATTATTTATGAAGGACGTAAGTTTAAACAATACCGTGGTATGGGTTCGCTTGGTGCTATGGCGCAGGGCAGCAGCGATCGATATTTTCAGGATGTAGAAGATGATATTAAAAAATTCGTGCCCGAAGGAATTGAAGGTCGTGTACCGTTTAAAGGCAGCCTGCAGGAAGTGGTTCACCAATATACAGGGGGTTTAAAAGCCGGCATGGGTTATTGCGGCACCGCAGATATAAAGGCATTGCAGGTGAGCGGACAGTTTGTAAAAATTACCAACGCCGGTATGAGAGAAAGCCACGCACATGATATTGCCATCACAAAAGAAGCCCCTAATTACAGCAGGTAAAAGCACCTTCTTTCTCAAGTGTAGAGATATGGATGTTTTTTCTTGGAGCCAAAAGCGTTGCTTTTGGCCCGGCTAAAACACAGCTTTGGTCATCATCGTTGTGTCACTCACTTGTACCGCATACCTTTATTGATCTTTTTTTATGCAATAGATAATAAGAATCAAATTCATAATGAAATAAAGATTTAAACAACAATTGTGAAAAATATTTTTCTTCGTTTTTTATTTATCAGCATAACAACAATTTTTCAAATAAGCAGTGCTGCTGCGCAGGATAGTTCCCGCATAAAGATCTCTTTACTAACCTGCACACCCGGCGAAGAATTGTATTCAACTTTTGGCCACAGCGCTTTAAGAGTTATAGACAGCAACAGTGTAACGGACCATGTTTACAACTTTGGCACTTTTAATTTTGATGATGCAGGCTTCTATTTAAAATTTGTACGTGGGCATTTAAGGTATTATGTAAACGTAGAAGAATTTCAGGATTTTAAGTTTGGATATATAGCAGAAAACAGAGGCATTACTGAACAGGATTTAAATTTTACCGCTGCCGAAAAAATAATTATACACCGTGCACTTATCGAAAATAAAAAAGAAGAAAATAAGTTTTATATGTACGATTTCTTTTTTGATAATTGTACAACAAGGTTAAGAGATATCCTTGTAAAATACCATCAGCCAAAACCTTTGCTGCCCGCCGTAATGCCCACCACATATACCTTTCGCAATGCCATACATCAATACCTTGATGGTAATAATATGTTGTGGAGTAAATTTGGAATTGATATTTTATTAGGTGCACCTACCGATGCTGTAATGACAATTTCGCAGCAACAATTTTTGCCGGAAAACTTAATGAAGGCTGTTGATTCCACAAAAAATACTGAATTAGTTTCCTCCTCAAAAAACCTTTATGTATTAGGTGAAAGCAATACTAAAAAATCATTTTTTACTCCATTGGTTTTATTTGCTTCAGTCTTATTAGTGTTTGTTTTATTAAGCCTGTTTAAAAATACAATTACACAAAATATTTTAAAACTATTGGATAGCTTTCTCTTTTTTTCAGTTGGTTTACTTGGACTATTATTGGTATTTATGTGGGTTGGTACAGCTCACATAATGACAAAAAATAATTACAATCTTTTATGGGCATGGCCAATTCATATTGTCTATGCATTTTTTATATATAAAAGCTCCAGGGGCGTAAAAACTTATTCAATGCTTTTGTGCATTTTTCTTGTCCTCCTTCTATGCTCCTGGTTTTTTCTTGCCCAAAAAATGAACAATGCACTTTTGCCATTAATTGTACTTATGATCTGGAGAGCAGCCTCTTCAATTAAAACAAAACAAAAAACAACTGAATTGCAGAATACATAAATCTAACAGAATGGTACACAAAAACATTTCTTACCAAAATACCAATATTCATTACAGCATTTGTGGCAGTGGCAAACCTGTAATGTTACTGCATGGTTTTGCAGAAGACAGCAGTATTTTTAGTGTACAGGTAAATTACTTAAAAGAAAGATACCTTGTCATTGTTCCTGATTTACCCGGTATCGGCAAATCAGAAATACTTGCAAAAGAAAACGTACAACTATCAAATTATGCAGCAATTTTAAAAGCAATTATTGATGAAGAAAAAATAAACAGCTTTACACTTATTGGGCATAGCATGGGTGGTTATATAACTCTTGCCTATGCAGATAAATATCCAGAAACTTTAAATGGGTTTGGCTTATTTCACAGCAGTGCATATGCAGATGATGAAGCAAAAATTGCTACCAGAAAAAAAGCCATTTTATTTATAGAACAAAACGGCACTGCGGCTTTTTTTAAAACAACAATCCCAAATCTTTTTTACAATCAAGAGAAAAGCACAGATGATAAAAAAATCCTTATCGAGAAGGGAAATTCTTTTGCGCCCGAAGTATTGATTCAGCAATACAATGCAATGATTACAAGACGCGATACAACTTCTATTTTAAAAACTTTTAAGCATCCAATACTCTTTATTATGGGTGAGCATGATAAGGCAATCCCATTTGAACACAGCTTACAACAATCACATCTGCCACAAATTGCATACATACATATCTTGCGTAATACCGGTCATATGGGTATGAAAGAAGAACCTGATTTGGTAAATAATTTTATGGAAGAATTTTTACGTTTGTCTTAAAGCAAAGCATTAGGAATAAGGCATAAATGCTTAATTTAGTATTCCATTTGTAACATGAAAAAACTTCTATCCATAATATTTTTAATAGGCAGTTTTTTTACAGTTTTGGCAGCCCATGTTACTGGGGGCGAAATTATTTATAGTTATGTCGGTCCTGGTGCAAGCCCATCAGCAAAAATTTATAGAATTACCTTAAGACTTTTTAGAGACAACAATTGCCCGCCCCCTTGTGCGTCTATGCCTGCATTTGCACCGATAGCAATTTTTGATAATAGCAATAACGCTCTTATTGGAGGAATTAGAAATCAACAGCGGGATTCAGAGACTTCTGTAGGAATTGTCTCTTCACCTTCCTGCTTAACCAATCCTCCTTTATTTAATTACAGTGTGGGCAGTTACACATTTGAAGTGGAGTTGCCAAATAATACTCAGGGATATACTGTTACTTACCAAACTTGTTGCAGGGTGGCCAACATAGTAAACGTAGGCAATGCACCAGGTGTTGGTTCAACTTATGTAGGCTCTATTCCCGGAACAAAAAGTTTACTATTGGGGAATAACAGCAGTGCTCAGTTTCAAACAGGTATTTCAGTTATTTGCCAGGCAAATAAATTTTTACTCGATTTTAGTGCCACAGATGCTGATGGGGATTCTTTGGTTTATTCGACAACAGATGCATATAACGGTGGTGAAGCTGTAGATGCAAGTTTTAGAGACCCCGCTCCTCCTCCCTATGGGTCTGTACCTTATTCCTCACCTTATTCGGGTATTCAGCCGCTTGGGCCGTTAGCAGTTATAAACACATCAACAGGGTTTATCTCCGGCACCGCACCAGCTGCAGGTAAATATATTGTATGCGTTTTGGTAAAAGAATACCGCAATGGCGTATTTATATCAGATCATAGAAAAGATTTTATTGTAACCGTTGCCCCATGTGATTTTGCGAGTTCTGAACTACAAACCAGTTATGTAAACTGCGATAGTCTAACAGTGAAGTTTAAAAATGAAAGTAATTCTGCACTTAACCTAACATTCGACTGGAACTTTGGCGATCCTTCAACGGGTGCATCAAACACTTCCAATGAAGAAATGCCAAAGCATAAATACTCAGCAGCAGGAGATTACCGGTTAATTTTAACGGTGAATGCAGGTACTCCTTGCGCAGCAAGCGATACATCGATTGTAAAGGTTTATCCAGGTTTTTTTCCTGCAACAGATACTGTCACCAGTACCTGCAAGGGGGTGCCTGCGCAATTTAATGATATTACAACTGCTACCTACCCCGCAGTTAATTATTGGTTATGGGATTTTGGAGACCAAACCACAACAGCAGATACAAGCCACATAAAAAGCCCGACATATACTTATGCAACTGCAGGTAATTATCTGGCACAATTAATAGTTGGCACCAGCAAGGGTTGTAGAGCTACACTTTCCGTACCTGTAAAAATTGTAGATATCCCAGATTTTTCTATTTCAAAAGATACATTGATCTGTACCGTTGATACAATCCAGCTTCGAAGCAGTGCTTCAATTGGCAAAGTTATTTGGTCACCCAGGTATATGATAAATGATACCAGCAGTTATAATCCATTGGTGAGTCCAGATGTTACAACGAGATACACAGCCTTCTACGAAAACCCTAAAGGTTGTAATAATACGGCGAGTGTTTTAGTAAAAGTTGTTAATGAAGTAACCCTATTATCTGCAAATGATACGACCATTTGCAGAACTGACACTACCAAGCTTATTTTAAATAGTGATGCACTTTATTTTAACTGGACACCATCAAGTGTTATCTTAAATCCTAAAGTACAAAATCCAGTAATATTTCCTACAGATTCAGTCACAACCTTTCATGTATTTGCCTCTATTTCTAATAAATGTTTTAAAGAGGCCGATGTTGTTGTAAAAACTGTGCCCTATCCTTTGGCTACAATTTTAGGTAAGGATTCTATTTGCTTTGGAAGCAATCTGAAACTTAATGCAACCGGTGGAAGTATCTATTTATGGTCGCCATCATTGTACTTAAACAATATTAATATTCCGAATCCAATAGCTGTTTTTCCTAAAAAATCAATAACATATACAGTTTCAGTAAAGGATACTTTTGGCTGCCCAAAACCTGTTTTAAATATGTTTAAAGTAAATGTTATAAGAATTATTGCAGATGCCGGCCCTTCAGATACTTCAGTGGTTTTAGGCCAGCCTTTGCAATTAAATGCAACCGGCAGCATTAATTATTTATGGAATCCTGCAACTTATCTTGACAACCCAAATATTGCAACGCCCATATCAATTCCACAAAATAATATCACCTATACAGTATCAGTAAGTAATGCTTTTGGTTGTGTTGCTATGGATACAATTAATGTAAAAGTATTTTTTCTTCCTCCTGATATTTATGTACCATCGGCATTTACACCTGGCGGAGATGCAAAAAATGATATTTTCAGACCGATCCCCCTCGGCATAAAATCATTGGAATCTTTTAGCGTTTACAACCGTTATGGAGTTATGTTATATAGAACGAGTAAAATTAATGACGGTTGGGATGGGATGTATAAAGGAATAGCACAAGACCCAGGTACTTACGTATGGCAGGCAAATGCAACAGATTATAAAAACAAAAAAATATTTAGAAAAGGCTCAGTAATTTTAATAAGATAATCAACAGCTTTTAGAAGGCCTTATTTAAAAAACCAAAAACAATATGAATAAAACAGTTTTTATTACCGGTGCCACATCGGGCATAGGAAAATCCTGCGCTGAAAAATTTGCTGAAAACAATTACAACATTATTATTACAGGCAGACGTGTAGGGTTATTGGAGGAAGTTAAAAAAGAACTTGAAAACAAATACAACACAGAGGTTACTACGTTGTGTTTCGATGTACAAAATAAAGAAGCTGTTTTTAATGCAGTGGCACTTTTACCAGCCACAACTGTTATAGATGTTTTGATAAACAATGCTGGCCTAGCTCTTGGCAGAGATGCTTTTGATGAAGCAGACATTACTGATTGGGAAACCATGATGAATACCAATGTTAATGGACTTTTATACACAAGTAGAGCACTGCTTCCTTTTATAAAAAAAACAAAAGGACATATTATTAATTTAGGCTCAATAGCAGGAAAAGAAGTTTATGAAAATGGCAATGTTTATTGTGCAAGTAAATTTGCAGTTGATGCCATTTCAAAATCTATGCGTATTGATCTTTTAAAACACAATATTAAAGTAACATCTATAAATCCCGGAGCTGTAGAAACAGAATTTTCAATCGTTCGTTTTAAAGGAGATGAAACTAAAGCTGAAGCTGCTTATAAAAATTACATTCCATTAACAGCAAAAGATGTTGCAGAAACCATTTTTTATTGTGCTTCGTTACCAGATCATGTATGCATTAATGACTTAACTATTACCTGTTTACAACAGGCAAATGCAACTCTATTTAATAAAAATTAAGATAGTAGTACTTAAACTACAAAACAACATATACAAATCTACGTTTCAAGCACAATAACTGATCTAGATTTCCGTTTGTAAATTAATTGTGTTTTCAAGTCCAAAAAAATCCTATTTATACGTCTCAAATGAAAAACCGCTTTACCATTATTTCTATAATGTTATTCATTGGGTTACAAACAAAAGTAACCGCACAGCCGATGGCAAAGCAAACAACTTGCGATAATATAGCCATACTACAACAAGTTGACAGCTTAAAGAAAGAATTTGAAAAGCAGGGTTTTATACTTGCAAAAGAAGCTAGTATGCCAATGGAAAGTGATTATGAAATTCCTGTTGTTGTTCCTTTAAAACAGGGAACATGGTACAGAGTAATTTTTATAGGAGATATTACATCGAGGGTTTATGAGGTGCGCATGTTTGACTGGAACGAAAAGCAGGTGGTATTCCAACGCAAAATGTGGGGTGATGTCGATGGTAATATTATTAACTATGATTACATACCTCAGTTTACTGAATACCATATGATAAAACCTGTGCAAATCAATAAAAAGAAAAAAGAACTCTGTGGCTATTTTATGATATTTAAAAAAATAGTGAAACCTTAAAAAATACTTTCTTCTAACATTAATAGATTAAAAAGAGACTGTTTCAGTAGAAACAGTCTCTTTTTTTATGTACAATATTTTAGGATTAGATTGGATAATTCATCAATTCTTAAATATTTATTTGCCTCTAAAACAATTTAATAAAAACAAACATTACGGCGATCCAACTAAAATTTTACAGTTTTATTTTAGCATCAATTGGATTTATAATAAATACAATGTTACTTTTTAAAATGTTGAGAGCTATGTATCAAAAAATGCTATGATTTATTTCTTCGAATTCACATCTATATGTTCATTAAAGTTCACCTCTTAATACATACTTACTGAGCCAATGAAATTCGTACCTGCACGCCTGCTCTCGTATTTGTTGTTGGTGCACTGGATGATATGTAAGGTTTTACTTTTCGCTGATCAAAATAGAACTTTAAATTAACCCTGTTATTTAAAAAATAATCAACGGTT
>JANXTG010000033.1 GCA_025352525.1 Ferruginibacter sp. | reverse complement strand
TGCGGATCCAACCAATGATCCTGCTATTGGAGTGGCCAACGGCGATTTAAAAAAAATAAAACCTGAAATAGGTGCAGGATTGTGGTTGTATTCTGCAAGGTATTTTGCAGGGTTATCAGTTTTAAATATTGTCCCGGGTAAAGCTAAGTTTACGGCTAATGATAGATATGGTACTTATTTTACACCAAATTTTTTTGCAACTGTAGGTTACCGTTTTTCTATGGGTGAAGATTTTACTTTAATACCTTCTGTAATGTTACAGTATTGGCAACCTCAATTATTAGGGGCACATTTTAATACCAAATTACAATATAGAGATAAGGCATGGGTAGGGGGAAGTTACCGTTACTCAGATTTTCTTGCAGGTTATTCTGCACTTGCAGGTTTCAATATTTCCAATATCTTAAACGTAAGCTATTCTTACGAAGTAGCCACTACAAGTCGTTTGAGGACATATTCAGGCAATACACATGAAATAATGGTAGGATTTACATTAGGAAACAAATACAGTGATGCATGCCCCAGAAATGTATTTTAGTATTTTATTTTGTACAATAAATTACTAAAATTTAAAATGCCTTATTCTACAACTAATTTTTAATAGAAAAGGAATTTGTATTATAAGATAAACTGCCACAAGGTTTTTGAGACAACCAGTATTAAACTCACAGAGTCTAATTACTTTTATTTCTGAATAGCGCTACCAGAAACACTATAAAAGAAGCACCACCCCAAAACTTATCCTACGGTTATATAAATATATTTGAATCACCACTTTTGGTATTGATGTTTTTACCTATTTTTCATTCTAGGTAAACGAAAAGGCAGAAGTCAATAGGATAGCAATCAAATAAAAAAATTTTCTGAAATTTGTTTTAATTTTTAAATCTTAAGTTTATTTTTTGGTTAAAAAAAGTAGGTAAAGTAAATAGAATCCAAAAAAAATTACTCTTTAATATTTTATTTGTTTACAATATTTTCATTCTCAAGAAAATATTATTGATTTTCAAAATTCATCTACATAAATGCTACTTATAATTAAAAAGATCCTGTTATATCAACAGGATCTTTTTAATCATTAAAGATTTAAATTAAAAACCAAGCCCTAAAGCAAAAGCAGAAACTGTGTTTGGAAAATCAATACCTGCTGTAGCTGCGCCGGTTGTTGTGTTAATTGCGTAAACCTTAGTCATACCACCAATCGTGAATAGCGCAAATGCATTGTTACTTGTTCCGCCAATATCAAAACCATTCTGAATTGCATTAGTTAAACCTAACGAACCAACGTTTGTCAAGGTTCCAGTATTGGGAGGACTTTGCATATAGAGTGTTGTTGCATCTAATACAAACAAAGATGTTGTAGTTGCACCTGCAAAATTATTTGTGTAAGCTGCTCCTGTTATTGAAGGAGTACCTGGGTTTAAATTACCATCAGTTGCGGCAATTGTACCGTCGTTAGGATTTAAACGTAAATTTTGACCTGTATTGGTAACTACACGAATTCTATCAACTGTTGGATTAAAATCAAACCCAACGGCAGTAACGCCTGCGGCTATCATAAACCCGGCTCCAAGGGGCGTAGCAACTCCTGAACTTAAATTAAAAGTGTAAAGTTTAGCAGCACCATCTGTTGTACTTGCTAAGCCATACAATTGTCCGTTTAATGGACGAAAATCTATTCCTAAAATTGATTCACCTGCAGCTAAACCTGTAATTGCTTTGCTTACTACAGTTCCTGTGGCTAGAGGGTTAAAAACTTGAAGCATTCCATTTGTACTAACAGTATATGCGACTGGTTGTGTAAAAACTGCAATATCAATAAGGTTATTGGTAAAGTTTGCTAAAAAAGTTGTGGCTGCTGTTGCAAGGTTTACAGAATATAATTTAGTTGTTGTACCTACATTAAATGTAGCAAGAGCAACAGTATTATCTGCATTAATATCAAAACCGCCTTTACCGGTATAAGTCACACCCAATGAACCAACTTCTACAAGAGTACCATTGTTTGGTGGAGTTTGTTTGTATAATTTTCCGGTTGTTGCATCAATGTCAAAAAGTTCAGTTGTTGCGGCACCTGAAATGTTATTTGTATACGCAATTGAAGTTATTGATGGATATACGCCTCCGTTTATTGCTACATCAGTAGCAGCAATTGCACCGGTTTCCGGATTTAAACGTAAATTTTGTCCATTGCTTGTTACAATTCTCAACCTATCAACTGTTGGGTTAAAATCGATGCTTGCAAAATTTCCGGTTTATGCAGGTGTAAATGATGTTGTACCCACAGCTGTAGCTGCTCCGGAATTTAAGTTTATTGTGTAAATTCTGCTTGTGTTTCCTAATGCATATAGTTGACCAGTAGCTGGTCTAAAATCAATACTAAGCAATTTTTCAGTGGGTGATAAACCTGTAATAGTTGTTGTTGAAGTTGATGCTTCAGCAGTTTTTGCATTATACTTTATAATACGGTTGTCATCCGTTAAACCATAAAAATTTATATCAGGTCTAACAGCAGGAGGGGCTGGCGGTGTTACAATTTCATTGTAGTTGTTTTTTTTGCAACTTACAATAGCAGCGGTAAGAAATAAAGCTAGTATTAAACCGAGGAAGCCGGTTGATTTGTTTTTAATTGTCATTATTTAGAGTTTAGATTTCAGTTTCGAAAAAGTTAAACTTCTAGTTTTAGGACAATCATTTTCAATCAAGTTTAAATTCTTTTTCAGCTTTTTTCCAAAAGGAAAAAAATGAATTAAAATCTCCTGTTGTATTTGGAGCAAGCCAATCTCTGCTGTCACATATTCCTTTGTAATGCACAAAAGCCGGATGCTCCTTAAAAATTATTTGATCTTTTTTACCATTGTACAATAATTCTAATTCTTTAAACTCTCCCTTAAAAATAATTATGCCGGGAATGTTTTTTGAAAGTTGCAAAATAAATTCAATTACTTTTTCATTTACAGGATATTTTATAAAATGCGATGGTTCCAACAACAAAACCCTGTTTACATTTTCATCTTTTCGCCAAAGCGGGTCTAAATTATAACTGTTGTAAACACATGTTTGTATTGTAGTATCAATTTTTAATTCAGCAGTTTCAGGTAAAATTGTAGTTAAATCTGGTACCGTTGTTTCCTTTAAAATATCCGGTATGTCCATTTCAGCAAGGATTTCATAGTCGTTCGCTAAAAAAGATCTTTGTTGATTGCTGCCTGTGTATTTACTGATGTTTGCCTGATCGCAATAGTATTTTTTTGATGATGCACTGCCGCATGTCCATTGCCAGCTAAGATGATTACTGGCTATATCTCCATCCAGCAAATTATAGTATAACCATCGTGCAGGTAGCAGCCAATGCGATTTTGCAATATTGCAAACAATACTTGCCAGGTACATTCTAACATGATTGTGCATGTAACCTTGTTCGTACAATTGTTCAATGTATTTATCTATCGCATCAATACGTGTTTGATGATTGATAACTGCAACAGGTAATTTTCTGTGTACAAAATCGGGCTGTATTTGCTTTAAATCAGATAAAATTTGGTCTCCTTTGCTTTGCCAAATGCGCTGCCAATATTCCCGCCATGCAAGCTCTTGTATAAATTTTTCTATTTCATAAAGTTTATAACCACGCTTAAAGATTATGTCCTTAATCATTTTTACGCTTATAACTCCTCGGGAAATATAGGGAGATAAATAAGTTACGTCGCCATCAATAAAGTTTCGGCTTCGGGCATATTTTACAGGATCTATTTCATCAATTCTTTTTAAAATACTTTCCCACTCTGTGGGGAAAATATATTCAACTCTTTTACTCATCGTCTTTTACTTATTTTATTCATACTAATGCTGCGCTGAAGTGTGCATTTAAATCTGTTAATTCCTTTTTCCCTTTTTGCAAGGTGTTTTTGGCTGACACCACTATGCGTGCGTTTGCGCCATAAATTAAAACTGCTGCGTTTTAAATTCTTGCGCATCAAAGCAACAGTTTTCATTTCGCTTAGGCCAAATTGAAAATCAATGGCCTCAAAAGGTGTGCGGTCTTCCCAAGCCATTTCAATTATTCTGTCTGTTTCAATTACAGAAAATTGATTTAATGTTTCTGATGATTTACTCATGTCAAGAAAATATTATAAAAAAATTGATTTATTTGAGCTTTGTTGCAAATGTACATTTATGTGATACTGAGAAGGTAAGAGGTTAAAACAATTCCCTATTTCGCTGAACTATTGATTAATCGAAAAAAAGTGGAATAAGATAAAATTAAAAAAAGCCAGAGGTGTAAATTATTGTATTGTAGAAACCTTTTTTATGAGAGAGGAATCTGTACTTATTTTTTTTGAAGTGCTGTCTTTTGTTTCTACAATCATCCACTGCGGTATAAATATCCATGTGTCGTTTTTACGGATGAGTTTATAAGACTGGGTTACTGTGCCTGACTGTGTTTCAATATTGTAAATAACCTCCTTTACACTGTCTGTGGTTTCATCGAACACTACGGGCGTAAAAATATTATTATCATCAATATTTTGTGATTCATTTATACTTTTTTCGACCGTGTTTGTTGTAGTTGTGGTTTTAATTTTTGCTAATACATTTTCTTTGTTTTTGGTTGAAGTCATTTTTTTTGAAGAAGGGGGCTTTTCAATTACAAATGATTTTCTTTCCGAAAAAGTATAACTGAAAGATGTTGAGGAAGAGAAAAGCGGTGCTTGTAAAGCTGATTTTTTTGTTATACTAAAAAAACAAATAGCACATGTAACAAGTATAAAAACAGGAAGAAAAAACAGATCTTTTGATTTCGAATAAACCAAATTTCTATCCTCTGAAAAATACCTGATGCGTTTGTACAATTGCGAATTGTTTTTAAAAGCACCCAATTGAAAACTTTTTAAAATGAAACTGTTATGGGCAATTTTATACAACGCATCTGCATATTCTAATATCCCATATTGATGATCTATAACCTGCACATCGCAGTTCTTTTCTCTTTCTAGTTTTAAATTATTGGCTAGCGTTTTTATGAATGGGTTAAAAAAGTAAATTACTTCCATGAGCAGTAAAAACCAGTTATACAAATAATCTTTGCTCTTTATGTGTACAAGCTCGTGAAGTATAATTAATTCTGCCTGTTCTATGCTGATGTTGTTTATTATAGATATTGGCAATAAAATGACAGGTTTAAAAAAGCCAAAAGTTACCGGTGTTTTAATGCTGTTGCTAAACCAGAGTGTAACCCTATTTTTTATACATAAACGGTTTGCATGCAAATCCATAAAATTTTTTAGTGCAGCATTAGGCCTTATAATTTGTTGGGTGTAATTTTTTCTAAAACTTGACCAGTGTATTATTACCTGTAAAATTTTTACAACTACAATACCTGTGTAAAGTGTAAAAATTATTGGGCAATAATTATTTATAAATGCGAAGGGATTGTTTTGAAAAGGAATTTTAATGTCAATGGTTAAGTTAAAACCTATAAAAAAACTTAAAAAAGTAACAACTGATATACAAAATTGGGAAAGAAGAAGGAGGTATAAAAAATTTCTTTTTTGTAAAGGATGAAATTTTTTTTCTATTTTATTTACAATAAAATAAATGCATAAAAGTGAAGCAGCCTGCCAGATGCTGTGCAACATTGTTTCTATAAATGAGTAAAAGAAAGTCATTCTTTCAAGCTTTTATTTTTTTGCTTTTAATGTTTTTATTAAATCTTCTATTTTTTTAAGTTCGGCTGCGGTAGTATTGTTTCCTCCTAAAGCCTGCATCACCATATCTGCAGGGGAACCTGCAAATAAACTGCTTATCATTTTATTTACTATTTGCAACTGGGTTTTTTGTTTGTCCACAGCTGGTATGTAAATATGCGTTTTGCTTTCTGTATTTCTGGTTACCAATCCTTTTTCGTGCATTATCTGCATCAATTTAAGTGTGGTAGTATAACCGGCTTCTTTTGTTTTTGTCAATTCTTCGTGAACAGTTCTTACTGTGGCTTCACCATTAGCCCAAAGCACAGTCAATATCTCCAATTCACTTTCGGTGGGTTTTATAACTTTTGTATTTCTCATGTTTACGATTAAATTCGTAATACAATTTACGACTTTGTTCGTAATAGTAAAAATTATTTATTTTTGAAAAACAACCCCCATTATATCTCCAACTTTTATATCGCTGTTTGCAGTTTGAACTTTTAGCTTTTGTTGTTTTATTTCAATTTCAACTTCAAAATAGTTACCCATAAATTTTACTGATGAGATTATTCCGCAAAAATCTCCTTGGCATTCTTTTACCAACTCTATATCTTCAGGACGAATAATTTTATCAGATAAGAAAATATTTTTATCCAATAAATTATAATTTCCCAATAAGCCGGCTACGTATTCATTAAAAGGGTTTTTATAAATTTCAACTGCAGTTCCTTCCTGCACAACCTTTCCATTTTTTAAAACAATTATTTTATCTGCCCAAGGCAATACATCTGCGGGTTCATGCGAAGTGATAAAAGAGGAAATTTCATACTTCGTGCAAATATTTTCAACTATTTCTTTTAATATATTTCTGTGAATAAGATCAAGATTTGAATAAGGCTCATCTAGTATTAAAAGTTTTGGTTTGGTTATCAGCAATCTGGCAAGGGCGATTCTTTGTTTTTCCCCTCCTGAAAGTTCGTAAGAATTCCTTTGCATTAAATGCCCGATTCGGCAAAGCCTATAAAGCTCATCTGCTTCCTGTTGTGTAAATTGATTCGCATACATCAGCAGTTCTTCCATTCTGTAATTATTTCGTAATTCAAAATGTTGAGATAAATATGCAATTCCTTTTTGCCCTGCAACCAGCTGCCAATCAGGCCCCATAACTTTTTCCCCGTCAAATAAAATTGTTCCGCTTGTTGGTTGTATTAAACCTGTAATGGTTTTTAGTAAGGTAGATTTTCCTGAACCCGTTTCTCCAATCAACGCAATTTTTTCAAACTTTTGCTGCGTAAAATTTATATTTTCCAAAGAAAAATTGCCTATTAGTTTTTCATAATAAAGGTTAGAAACGGAGAGGAGTTGCATAGAGGTAAAAATAATTAATGTAGATGGGTTTAGAAATAAAAAAGCCTCCAAAGAATAATCTGTGGAGGCTTTTATAAATTTTAAAAATTTTTATTTCTTTGTAATTCTTATGGCTATTCTTCTGTTTTGCGTCAAACACGCAGCAGAATTATCTGTGGTACAAATTGGGTGCATTGGGCCATAACCTTCAGTTTCAATTCTATCAGCAGCCAATCCTAATTTAGATAATGCGGCTTTAGTTGCTTCAGCTCTTTGTTGGCTTAGTATTACGTTTTTTGTACTGTCACCTGTGTTGTCAGTATAACCGCCAAGTTTTACATTTAAATTATAAGCATTGGCCATTTCGTACAAACTTTTCAGGGTATTTTCTGAGCCTGCTTTTAATTTATTGCTGCCACTTTCAAAATATAGATCTTCTAAAACAAACCAGTTATTTTTATCTAAAAGACCTGCATCGTTTGCTTTTATTTTTTCATGTAATCTGTTTAAATCACTTGCAGCTCCTAAAGAGATCTTTGCATCATTTGGTAAATCAATTACGCTTACCGCACCCGTATTGTAAAAATAATCTCCCGCTGCATTTACTTTTGCTTCAACCACAGTTGCTGCAGTTTCAGTGCCTTCCGCATCTTTTAATAAATCGCTTGTTTCAGCAACTACAGCAGTTTTACCCATTATTTTATTAAGATTCTCTAATTGTACTTTTCTTGTTGCTGCAATATCCAAAGCAATATATGGTGCTATCACAAGAGAAACAATGCTCATTAGTTTAATTAATATATTCATTGATGGACCAGATGTATCCTTAAATGGATCTCCAACAGTATCACCCGTAACAGAAGCTTTGTGTGGTTCTGATTTTTTGTAGAACATTTCACCATTTATCAGAACACCTTTTTCAAAAGATTTTTTTGCATTATCCCATGCTCCACCTGCGTTCGATTGAAAAATTCCCATAAGTACACCAGACACTGTTACACCTGCCAATAAACCACCTAAAACTTCAGGGCCAAATACAAAACCAACAACAACCGGAGTTATCAATGCAATAGCTCCTGGCAACATCATTTCTTTGATAGAAGCTTTAGTAGAAATTGCTACACACTTATCATATTCAGGCTTAGCTTTGTATTCCATAATACCCGGAATTTCTCTAAACTGGCGACGAACTTCTTGTACCATTTCCATAGCAGCTTTTCCAACTGCCTGTATGCAAAGCGCAGAAAATACAAAAGGGATCATACCACCTACAAATAAACCAGCTAATACCGGTGCTTTATATATGTCAATTGCATCAATACCCGCAATGCCTACAAAAGCGGCAAACAAAGCCAATGAAGTTAAAGCAGCAGAAGCAATTGCAAATCCCTTTCCTGTAGCTGCAGTAGTGTTACCCACAGCATCTAAATTATCTGTGCGTTCTCTTACTTCAGGAGGTAATTGACTCATTTCAGCAATACCGCCCGCATTATCAGCAATAGGACCGAATGCATCTATTGCTAATTGCATTGCTGTAGTAGCCATCATACCGGCTGCAGCAATTGCTACACCATATAAACCGGCAAAATGATAAGAACCCATAATTCCGGCAGCCAAAGTTAAAATTGGGATCACGGTTGATTTCATGCCTACAGACAAACCCGCAATTATATTTGTAGCATGCCCGGTTGAAGATTGTTGTATGATAGACATTACAGGTTTTTTACCCATAGCTGTGTAATATTCTGTAACAATACTCATTATTGCACCAACTCCTGTACCTACTAAAATAGCATAAAAAACACCCATTTTTGTAAACGTTACAGAGCGTAGCGTAATATCTCCATCAGGTAACATATATATTACAATAAAGTAAGACGCTATTACTGTAAGTGCCATTGAAGCCCAGTTACCAAGGTTCAACGCATTTTGAACATTCGATTTTTCATCTTTAATTGTAACAAACCAGGTACCTACTATTGAAAAAAGAATTCCTAAACCACAAATTACCATTGGTAGTAGGATAGGAGACATTCCGCCAAAAGCATCGGTTACTTTTATTTCTTGACCAAGTACCATTGTTGCTAAAATAGTTGCCACATAAGATCCAAAAAGATCCGCACCCATGCCGGCTACGTCACCTACATTATCTCCCACGTTATCTGCAATTGTTGCAGGGTTGCGCACATCATCTTCAGGAATGCCGGCTTCTACTTTACCAACTAAATCTGCACCCACATCCGCAGCTTTTGTGTAAATACCACCACCAACTCTTGCAAATAGCGCAATAGATTCAGCTCCTAACGAAAAACCTGTCAATACCTCTATGGCAGTTTTCATTTGATCACTATCAACTGTTACAACATTAAAAATTTTAAGAAGCACTATAAATAAACCGCCTAATCCAAAAACAGCCAAGCCGGCAACACCCAAACCCATTACAGTACCACCTGTGAAGGAAACTTTTAAAGCAAGTTTTAAACTGGTCCTTGCAGCTTGGGTAGTACGAACATTGGCTTTGGTCGCTACTTTCATACCTATATAACCTGCTGTTGCAGAAAACACTGCACCAATTATAAATGCAATGGCTATTATCCAACTGCCGTGAATTGGCTTGCCATTAATTTCATGTATTGTGCCAGAATATGCAAGCAGTGCTGCAGCAAAAACAACAAAAATGCTGAGAACTTTCCACTCTGCTTTTAAAAAAGCCATGGCACCATCTGCAATATAACCCGCAAGTTCTTGCATATTTTTATCGCCTGCATCTTGTTTAGTTACCCATGCAGATTTTATTGCCATTACTATTAATCCTACAATACCTAATGCAGGCACTACATAAATCAAGTTTTCCATCATATAAATTCGTGTTTTTTGGTGGGCAAAAATAGGGAAAAAGAGGGGAGAAAATCCATTTTTGATCTAACATATAAGATCATTCTTATAATAATGACAATGCGTTTAAAATATTTTTTACAAAAAATCTAAAACTATTTTAATGGGTCTACAAGGAAACTGTGGTTCTTACAGCAAAATCACAAGTTGTGACTTTGAAGGTTATGACATATAATTTTTAAGTGAAGAACTAAATAAAATTATGTAAAATTTCATTTTATTTATTTCCAATTATTTTTGGCTCTAGTTGGAATTCCTACAACAACTTCATACCATAATAACCTGTGAGTGTAAATACAATGCACCTTGCAATAACACCGACACAACACCAAAAAGCAAGTTTGTTTAAAGATGCATTTAAACCAACGCCGACTGCAATGCTGATAGGTGCACCTACTGTAAAAGTTCCAAAAAATCCAAGCCCTATTACGCCAAACTTATTCCATATTCTGTGAGCAAGTGTATCTGTTTTTATTTCTTTTACTTTTGGTTTTTTATATCGGGCAACAAAACTTTTTATTTTATCTCCCAAAAAAGCAGCCACAAAAACACCTGTGAGCCCACCAATGACACTTGAAAAAAATATAACCCATGGAGATAAACCCATAGCAAAACCCGTAGGTATTGCCACATAAATTTCAAATGTGGCTAAACCTGCAACCGTTAATATCTTTAAAATCATCTTTCTGTCTGTTTTGTAAATTTAAATCAGCTCTAACCGTTCTTAAAACAATAAGTAAACTATAATGCATTTAAAGGACGAATGTATCCTAAAATTTACAAAGAGGTTTCAACATTTAAAATGATTTTTTAAGCCCACAACAAATTAATTTTTAAAGGTTTTGAAAAGATAAATAGTTTAAACGTAAATTGATGCTGCATAAAAAACTAACCATGAGATTTTTCAACATTCTATTCTTTGCAACAATTGCATTTTTAACATCCTGCAACAACAAATCTTTAAGTACTGCGGAAAATAATTATTTTTTAGATACCGACACAGCTGCTGTAAAAACAGGCGGCATTAAAATGGTTTCAATTAATACACCAAAAGGGAAGTTTAATGTATGGACCAAAAAATTTGGTAATAATCCCAAAATAAAAGTCTTGTTATTGCATGGAGGACCGGGCAGTAGCCATGAATATTTTGAAAGCTTTGAAAGCTTTTTGCCAAAAGAAGGAATTGAGTTTATTTATTATGATCAACTCGGAAGCTATTTAAGTGATAAGCCAACAGATACCAGCCTTTGGGTTACAGAACGTTTTGTGGAGGAAGTAGAACAGGTGAGGCAGGCGCTTCATTTAGATAGTTCAAATTTTTATTTGCTAGGTCATAGCTGGGGCGGAATTCTTGCTATGGAATATGCTTTAAAATATCAACAAAATTTAAAAGGATTAATTATCAGTAATATGATGAGTAGTTGCCCTGCCTATGCAGCTTACAATAAAAATGTACTGCAAAAACAAATGGATCCAAAAATTGTAGATAGTATTTTAAGTTTTGAAAAAGAAAATAAAACAGCAAATCCGCTTTACATGAATTTGTTGATGAATAATTATTACAATAAACATATATGCAGAATTTATCCCTTTCCTGAACCACTTAATAGAATGTTTGGGCACACAAATAATCAGGTTTATACTATCATGCAGGGCCCATCAGAATTTGGTATTAGTGGTCGCCTTACTACATGGGACCGTACCGCAGACCTCTATAAAATTAAAGTACCAACGCTTGTTATAAGAGGTATGCATGATACCATGGACCCTGATTTTATGAAGATGATGAGCGAAAAACTTGGTAACGGGCAATTAGTAACTTGCCCGAATGGCAGCCATTGCAGTATGTGGGATGATCAGCCTAATTATTTTCCTGGACTTATTTCATTTTTAAAAAGCAATAAAAAAGGATAATGTTTCTGTGTAAATTATAAGCATTACACCTTAAAATAAATTCCTGTAAAAAAATTGGTGCCGGAATTTTAAGAAAATTTAGGTACAAACTTTTGTTGAAAACAGCAAATTTTGTTGATTAAGCAATTGCCAAATCGTTTTGTTTAAAATTTAAAGCCCCAACGTTAATTACATTCAAGGTTAATTATTTAATTGTTACAATTGCTGGATGGAATTATTCTTCTTTCATCAAAGGGACAAATCTGCCTTCGATGAATTGTTGAATTGAGTTTTAAAATTCTTCCTTATAATTATCCTAATATTTAATAAATTTAAGAACTTAAAAATTTCAGAATTTATTTCCTTGTATAAAAGCATTATTCTGTGATAATGAGGCATTCTCTTTTCAATTTTACTTTTTCGATTATAGAAAAATATTTGCAATAAAAAAAACATCAAAGCCTTAACAGTATTGCTTATCAGCTAAACAAACTCCGTTTAACAAAACATTATTACCATTTAGCCATTCAAATAATCTTGTAACTTAATTTTTACGTTAATTTTACGACATGCAACAAATTGCATCATTTATGATGAGTAAAAAATTTATTCCCGTAATGCTTGTTTTAATGAGCATTGGTTTATTTATTGGTTTCAAATCTATGGGTAAATCAGAAAGTAGCAAAGAAGAAAATCCTAAATTACGTTACGCAAAAATTTTAAAAAATGTAGGTATATTGTTAGAAGAAGGACATTTTAGCCCGAAGAAAATTGATGATGAATTCAGTAAAGCTGTTCTTAAAAGATTTGAAGAAGATCTAGATGGTGAGAAAAACATTTTCTTCCAGTCTGATATAAGTGAATTAAGCAAATATAACAATCGAATAGATGATGAAATACATGGAGCTGAAATTGAATCTTTTTATGCAGTAAATACACTTTATTTAAAAAGACAAAACGAAGTTTCCTTGTTGTATCAAAAAATTCTTGCAAAACCTTTTGATTTTACAATAAATGAATTTGTAGAATCTAATCCTGAAAAACTTTCTTTTCCAAAAAACGAACTAGAACGTAATGATTTGTGGAGAAAGAGAATGAAGTATATGTCGCTTGGCAAATACTCAGATTTTTTAGAAGAAAGAATAAAAAATAAAGATAAAAAAGATTTCAAAATAAAAGTCGATTCAACATTGGAGAGAGAAGCCCGGGATTTTGTTAGAAAGCAGCTGGAGCGGTACTTTACAACTAAAAAAAACAGAGAAACAATTGATGAGAATTTCAGCACTTTCGTAAATGATATTGCTGGAAGTATGGACCCCCACACCGATTATTTTGCTCCTGTTGAGTTACGTGGTTTTAATGAATCTATGAAAGGAAGTTTTTATGGTATTGGTGCACAATTAAAAGAAGAAGACGGAAAAATAAAGATCACAAGTTTGGTCAGCGGTATGCCTGCATGGAGAAGTGGTGAATTAAAAGAGAATGATGAAATAATAAAAATTGCACAGGGTGCGCAGGAACCAATTGATGTAACCGGATATTCTGTAACTGATGCTGTAAAAATAATAAGGGGCTCTGAAAAAGGATCTGAAGTAAGGTTAACCATCCGCCGAATAGATGGTAGTACTAAAGTAGTTGCGCTCTTAAGAGATGAAATAAATATTGATGAAACTTTTGCAAGATCTGTTATCATCAACAGCGATCACAAAATCGGATATATTTATTTACCTGAGTTTTATGCAGATTTTCAAAATCCGTCTAAACCAAGATGTGCTGCAGATGTAGCTAAAGAGATTGAAAAATTAAAGAAAGAAAATGTAGATGGAATTGTACTTGACCTTAGAAATAACGGTGGTGGTTCGTTATATGACGTTGTGCAAATGGCAGGTTTGTTTATTGAAGACGGTCCAATTGTACAGGTAAAAAGCAGGGATGATAAACCATCTATTTTAAGGGACAGAGATAAATCAGTACAATATACCGGACCTTTTGCTGTAATGGTTGATGAAACAAGTGCTTCAGCATCTGAAATATTTGCAGCGGCTATTCAGGATTATAAAAGAGGAATTATTATTGGTAGCACAAGCACATACGGCAAAGGCACGGTACAAAGAACTATTCCTTTAAACCCCGAAAGTGAGAACAGTTTGATCAATAGTAATAAAGCAGAAGATCTTGGTTCATTGAAATTAACGTTACAAAAATTTTACAGAATAAATGGAGGAGCTACGCAAATTAAAGGTGTAACGCCTGATGTGGTTTTACCTGACAGACTTGAATATTTGAAATTTAGAGAGAAAGACAATAAATATGCATTGAAGTGGGATGAGATTGAAAAGGTAGATTACAAGCCATGGGAAAATTACACAAACCTTAGTGCTGTTATTAGTGCAGCTAATATGCAAACTGCTACAAGTCCTAATTTTACAAAAATAAAGAACAGCGTTAAAATTTTAGAAAGTAATACGAACAAGCCTTATAGTTTAAACCTTAAACAATATGAGGACGAAAAAAAGCAATTGAAGGCTGTTTACAAACAACTGGAAGAGGCTTATAAATTAGCAAAAGTTATGGATGTAAAAAATATTGTAGCAGATACTATTGAGATTAATAAAACAAAAGAAAAAATAGACAGAAACAAACAATTTGTGAAAAGAGTAGGGGAAGATATCTACATCGATGAATCAGTAAAGATTTTAAACAAAATGATTGTGAATGATAAAATGGCTAAAAGAAACTAAGCCGGGATCATTATAATAAAAGTCGCCATGCAAAACACATGGCGGCTTTTATTTAATTTAAATATCTTTGGTTTGCAATATTTAGGTGGTGATAAAAATGACCCACGATTATACTGCCAATTGTATTAACAGTAGCAGTTGCAGCGCTAAAATTACCCACAGTGTTTAGCATTTCATCTGTAAAAGATCTAAATAGAAGTGTTGTACTTTCTCTTACGATTTTCATTTCATTTACAAGCTCGGCCCATGTTCTTTTATTTGCAGAGGAATTTGCTGCGTAAGAATTTTCATCAAATCCGTTAAGTGTAGCAGTTTCTTTTCGTGCAATTGACAATGCCCTAAAACCAAATATTCTTTCCGTATCAATCAGGTGTTGCAGCATTTCTCTTAAAGTCCACTTGCCTTCTGCATATGCATATTCAGCTTTTTCTTCAGACACAGATTTAAAAAAATCGTTCAATATTTTTAATTGGTTTGCTAACGCAGATATAATCTCTTTTTCAGGAACGAGAGCTGTGTATTTCTCAAAATAATTTTTGTAAACCGTAGGTTCGTTCATAGTTTTTTTAATTTTTTCAAATGTACCGTTTAAGAAAATAAAAACCGCTTCAATAATTTTGAAGCGGTTACTTGTTAAATAAATTTAAGATTCGCTATTTTTTATCCTTTTTTTAAAGTCTTAATTTTAGTCTGTGGCATTTTTATTGATTTCTTAGTCTGTTGCATATTGCCTGCATATTTCATGGCTTCGTAAGCATTCAAAAAACCGCCAGTTTTAGATAAATCACTCAACGAAACTTTTTGTTTTGTTTCTGGATTGTTTACTTTTTCTTTCGGAATTACCGCAGATTTTTCTATTGCTTCTTTTAATTGTACTGCAGTAAGGTTGGGATAATATTCCAATAATAAAGCAGCAGTACCGGCAACTACCGGGCAAGCCATTGATGTGCCGCTTAAATTACCGTAATTATTACCACCCGGTAATGTCGAATATATATTTACTCCAGGTGCAAATACATCAACTTCTTTTTTGCCATAGTTGCTGAAACTTGCTGTAAGTCCACCATTTTTTAAATCTCCTGATGCACCAACAGTGATCACATTTTCTGCTCGACCTTTTCCGTTCAAATAATAAGGATTGGGAAAGTTATACGTTGTATCTACATTTTTAGAATCGTTTCCGGCGGCATGTACAATTAAAACATTTTTACTTGCGGCGTATCTAAATGCATCATCTACCCATTCTTTTTCAGGCGAAAAATCTTTTCCAAAACTCATGCTGATTATCTGTGCTCCATTGTCAACAGCATAACGAATAGCATTTGCAATATCCTTATCATGTTCATCGCCGTCAGGTACTGCACGTACAGCCATTATGCTTACATTATCAGCAATTCCATCCACTCCCTTTCCGTTATTTCTTACAGCTCCAATTATGCCTGCGCAGTGTGTTCCGTGCATTGGTGTATTTGCCATTAAGTCATTGTTGCCGTAATTGCGATCGTTAATGTTTGTTTCATCATCTTTCACAATATCTTTTCTATATTCAACGGGAGCGTTTAATGCAGACTCACCCTTGCGAAGTTCGCCACTCAACTCTTCAATTAATTGCTCATTGGTAATATCTGTAGAGTTGTTCGCTTTTGAAATATTTATTAAAATCGCTTTGGTCATTGTGGCATCTGCATCAGTGGGTTTGTATGCCTCCATATCCACAGAGGTGTATGAACTTTTACCAAGTTCTTTTCTGATAACAGAATCTCCTTTCACAACCTTACCGTACATAAATTTTATTTGCTTTGATTGTTGCGGATCTACATCTCCAACAGTTTTTTGTTTGGCTCTTTCAAAGTCTGCAAATTCTTTTTTATCAGCGGCAGATATTGCATCGGCAGCTGTTTTACCTTCCCATTTGTTTTTTAATTTATGGTATACCCTTGCGCCTTCGTAACTATCTTCCTTTACATTTCTTCCATCTTTGCCACCCAGGAAGTTCCAGCCATGTACATCATCTATGTAACCATTTTTATCATCATCAATTCCATTGCCAGGAATTTCTTTAGGATTCGTCCAAAGTATAGGTTTAAGATCTTCGTGTGTTGTATCTATTCCACTATCTATAACCGCAACGATTACTCTTTTGCTTTTAAGTTTTTTCGTTTTTACAAGATCATAAGCTTTTTGTAAACTGATGCCATTGTAACCGGTAGTAACCGGATCAAGCTGGTACCAGTTTTTTGGCACTTCATTTTTGCTAATTTGTGCAAATGCTGTTGCTCCCAAAAACAAAGCAGCAAAGACAATTGTAGTAATTTTATTCATACTTTTTATTAGGTTTATTTTGTCTTACGAAAATAATAAATACCCTTAAGCAAATGTTAGCTTTTATATACTTTTAAGAAATTTTGTGAGATAGCAGACGAAATAAAAATATTAAGAACCACAGATGACGGACAACTTATAATACTCAATTTATACATTCATCATTCAATAATATTAAAAGTTTACGTTTGCGATTCAACATAAGGTGTTTATAATTCCGGTTTAGCTTTTTACAAATCAAATCTAATTCCCTGTGCCAATGGTAATTTATCAGTGTAATTAATAGTATTTGTTTGTCTGCGCATATAAACCTTCCATGCATCGCTGCCACTTTCTCTACCGCCACCTGTTTCTTTTTCACCGCCAAATGCACCACCAATTTCTGCGCCTGAAGTTCCAATATTTACATTCGCAATGCCACAATCACTTCCGCCCTGCGATAAAAACAGTTCTGCTTCCCGCAAATTATTAGTGATAACAGAAGATGATAAACCCTGTGGTACGCCATTCTGTAATGCAATGGCTTCTTCTATTGTTTTATATTTCATGATATACAAAATAGGAGCAAAAGTTTCGTGCTGTACAATTTCAAAACTGTTTTTGGCCTCGGCTACGCATGGTTTTACATAACAACCACTTTCAAAAGCTTTACCTTTTAATACTCCGGGTTCTACAATAAAATTCCCACCCTGTTCTTTGCATTTTGCTACAGCGCTGAGGTAATTATTTACCGCATCTTTATCAATCAATGGACCCACATGCATTTTTTCATTCAATGGATTTCCAATTTTTAATTGACTGTATGCATTTACAAGTCTCTCTTTAAATTTATTATAAATTTTTTCGTGAATAATTAATCTGCGTGTGGTAGTACATCTTTGTCCTGCGGTACCAACGGCACCAAAAACTGCTGCTGTAATGGCAATATTAATATCAGCTTCGCTGGAAATAATGATGGCATTGTTACCACCCAATTCCAACAAACTTCTGCCAAGTCTTTCGCCTACAACAGCACCCACTGCTTTTCCCATACGTGTGCTTCCTGTAGCACTGATTAAGGGAATTCGTTTATCTGCACTCATCCATTCACCAACATTTTTACCACCGCTAATTAAACCGCAAACGCCTTCAGGCACATTGTTTTTCTTAAATACTGATTGAATTATTTGTTGACATGCAACTCCACACAACGGCGTTTTTTCACTCGGCTTCCAAACAGTAACATCGCCGCAAACCCATGCCAACATGCTGTTCCATGCCCATACCGCCACAGGAAAGTTAAATGCTGAGATAATGCCTACAACTCCTAGAGGATGGTATTGATCGTACATTCTATGTCCCGGTCTTTCACTGTGCATTGTTGTACCGTGCAGTTGGCGGGAAAGTCCAACAGCAAAATCACAGATGTCGATCATTTCTTGTACTTCGCCCATACCTTCCTGCAGGCTTTTGCCCATTTCATAACTTACAAGTGTTCCAAGTTCAGTTTTAAATTTCCTCAATTCCATTCCTACAAGCCTTACAATTTCTCCCCGCTTTGGAGCAGGCCACAAGCGCCATTCTGCAAAAGCTTCCTGTGCTTTTTCTGTAACAGTATCATAAGCCAACCGATCTGCAGCAGTTACCGTTCCAATTAAAACGCCATCAACAGGGGAGAAGGATGAAATTTTTTCACCCTTAGATTTCACCCATTGTACACCGGTTGAAACGCCTTTGTTATTGGCAGAAATATTTAATGTTTGTAAGAAATCCATGAACGTTTTTTTTATTACTTGAATGAAAATTGTTAGTTGGGTACAATGTTTATTTGGTTACTACTTTTAGCAACTGCTTTATTTGATTTGCTTTATGTAAAAGTTCCTGTGGTTCGTTGCTTAGAATAGTGACATGCCCCATTTTTCTTCCGGGCTTTGTCATTTTTTTCCCGTAGATGTGGACGAACACATTATCCATGGCAAGTACTTCTTTTAACCCTGTATATTCTGCTTCGCCGGTATGGTTTTCTTCTCCCACAAGGTTTACAATTGCAGCCGGTAATATATGGTCTGTGTTGCCCAAAGGATAACCAAGCATTACCCGCCACAACATATCAAACTGGCTGCTATAACAGGCTTCAATGCTGTGGTGACCGCTGTTATGAACACGCGGTGCAGTTTCATTAACATAAATATTATCTTGTTGGTCTGTAAACAGTTCCACCGCAAAAATGCCTGCACTTTTAAATTCTTTAACCACTTTTAAAGCAACGGCTTCTGCTTTCCACATTATATTTTCCGGAATTACAGCAGGACAAATCTGGTAGCTTAATAAATTTAAACGTTGATCTACCACCATATCTACCGGTTCGTATAAAACGATTTCACCCGTTTGGCTTACTGCAATTATCATTGATAATTCCTTTTTGATATCGACCATTTTTTCCAGCACAGCAGGTGCATCAAAACCTTTTTCAAAATCGGCACATGTATGCATTAATTCAACACCTTTACCATCGTAACCACCTTTTGCAATTTTGTGCACTGCCGGTAAAAAGTTTGTGTGTTGATGAAGGTCAGTCTTTGAATTGGTGACTACAAATTCTCCGGAAGGCACTTCAATGGCTTTATAAAATTCTTTTTGCAGAATTTTACTTTTAATAATTTTTAATGCGGCAACATTTGGAAAAATAATTACACCTTCATTTTCCAGTTTTTGCAAAGCATCTTCATTTACATGTTCAATTTCAATGGTAACAACATCCAGGCCTTTACCAAAATTATAGACGTCCTCAAAATTTGTAATGTCACCTTTAGTAAAATGATGGCAAAGATGTGCCGATGGGCAGGCTGAATCATTTTCTAAAATAAAAGTTTCAACAGGGTAATTTGCAGCTGCCTGCAATAACATTCTGCCCAGTTGACCACCGCCAAGTATTCCTGCTTTTATCATAGCTTCAAAGATAAGGCAGTATTAAAATGTTTTTAATAAACTATAGGAGCATCCTTTGTTTTTGATTATTATTGTACCGGAATTCATAACAATTTTTTAATTAATAAAACTGCAATGAGATCAACTACTACAAAATGGCTATTAATCATTACCGTGCTTTTTTACGCAAGTAATATTATAGCTCAAAAGCCAGGTAACAAAATGCCGGCTGATACGGCAACAGCTATATCTGACACTTCAAAAAATGCTAAAGTTAAACCCGTACCCAAAGGCCCAAAACCCTATTCAGAAATTATTACTGCAAAAGCAAAAACGACTTTAGGTATGTTTAAAGTTCACTTTTTGGACGATAAATATTTTTTTGAAATACCAAATAACTTATTAAAAAGGGAAATTCTTGTTGTAAACAGAATTTCAAAAGCACCAACAGCAGGGCGCAATACCGGGCTTTCATATGCTGGCGATGATATTGGACAAAATGTTATATGGTTTGAGAGAGGACCGAATGATAATATATTTTTACGTACAATTTCTTATGCAGAATATACCAAAGATTCTACTTCGCCGATGTTTACAGCAGTAAATAATTCCAATATACAACCTATTGAATTTGCATTTGACATCAAAGCATTTTCAAAAGATTCATCCGCTATTGTTATTGATGTTACTGACATGGTAAATGGTGATAATGACGTATTGTTTTTAGATAATGGCACTAAAAAAAGAGCCAATCTTACAACAATACAAAAGGACAAATCGTATGTAGTCGCTATAAAAACTTTTCCTATAAATTTAGAAGTTGTTACAGTAAAAACATACGCAAGTTCTCCTGCCGCTCTTAATGATGGAAATGTAACATTAGAATTAAACAGCTCAATGGTATTATTACCTCAAAACCCTATGCAGGCTCGATATTTTGATCCCCGTGTAGGATATTTTAATGTGGGCTACACCGATTTTGATTTAAATCCTCAAGGTGTTAAAAGAGTTTCTATAGTAAAACGCTGGCGCCTGGAACCAAAGGAAGAGGATATGGATAAATACAAAAGAGGAGAGTTGGTTGAGCCAAAAAAACCAATTATTTTTTATATAGATCCGGCAACTCCTGCTAAATGGGTACCTTATCTAATACAAGGCGTAAATGACTGGCAAACGGCTTTTGAACAAGCAGGTTTTAAAAACGCCATCATGGCAAAAAAAGCACCTACCAAAGAAGAAAATCCTGAATGGAGTTTAGAAGATGCTCGCTTTTCTGCGATTGTTTACAAACCATCAACAATACCGAATGCAAGCGGACCAAGTGTTGCTGATCCACGCAGTGGAGAAATTATGGAGAGCCATATAAACTGGTATCATAATGTAATGCAGTTAATACGCAACTGGTATTTTGTGCAGGCATCTCCTGTGGATAGCCGTGCAAGGAAAATGGTTTTTGATGATGAATTGATGGGACAATTAATTCGGTTTGTTTCATCTCACGAAGTTGGACATACACTTGGATTGAGACATAATTTTGGATCTTCCTCAACTGTACCGGTTGAAAAATTAAGAGACAAAGCCTGGGTTGAAGCTAATGGCCATACGCCTTCTATTATGGATTATGCCCGTTTTAATTATGTGGCGCAGCCGGAAGATAATATTAGTACAAAAGGAATTTTCCCAAGAATAGGAGACTATGATCAATGGGCAATAGCCTGGGGTTACCGCAGGTTTGCGGAATACAAAAGCGCTGATGCAGAAAAAACAGCAATGAATAAATGGGTGATGGAAAAAATGAAGAACAAACGTCTTTGGTTTGGAGATGGTGAAACAAACAGAGATGATCCCCGTAATCAAACAGAACAGGTAGGAGATGATGCAGTAAAAGGGAGTATGTATGGCATTAAAAATTTGAAAAGAATAATGCCTAATTTAAATGAATGGACAAAAGAACCTAACGAAGATTACGCTAATCTTGAAATGATGTACGGTGAAGTTACAACCCAGTTTAACAGATATAATAACCATGTTTTAAGAACAATTGGTGGTATAATGAAAACACCAAAAGTAACGGAAGAGCCGGGTATGGTTTATGAAACTGTCGCCAAATCAAAACAGAAAGAAGCTGTAAATTATTTAAATGAAAACCTTTTTAAAACTCCAAACTGGATTATAAATAATGAAATATATGGTAAAACAGGATTGAACGGTTTGAAAGTTATAGGAGATTTACAAGAAGGAATTATAGGTAATATGTTTAGATCTTCAACCTTAAACCATCTTGTACAGGCAGCAACTTTTCCCGGCGCTGAAACATACACGATACCTGAATTGCTAATTGATGTGAAAAAAGGTGTATGGAGTGAATTGCCTGCTCATAAAGCAATAGATGTTTACCGCAGACAATTGCAACAGATGTATGTAGATAGAATGGATGTAGTTTTAAATCCTCCTCCAGTTGTAATTCCTCAAGGCATAACATTCGGGCGGGGATTTACGCCACCTGTTGACAATGATTATGTTGATGTACAGGCTTCGGTACGTGCACATTTAATTTCTTTAAAAGCGGAAGTTAATTCAGCTGCAGCAACTTCAACTGATCAAATGACAAAAATTCATTTAAGAGAAATGAGCAGAAGGATTGAAAAAGCGCTTAATCCTAAAAAGTAAATCTTATCAAGAATTTATTTTAAAAAGAGACCTTAAACGGTCTCTTTTTTTTGAGTTTATTTTAACTCATATTTTATTTTGTTATTTTTTTATTAGCTAATAATATTAATTTTGTATTTCATGGTTCCTGATTACGCCCATAAAGTTTTTACTGACAAGCGCTGCAACTACAATTTGTTGATGGAGGTACTTGCCATGGATGGAGAAAAATAAAATTTTCTGTAAACGCATCATTTACGATGCAAACATTTTAAACAAAATTCTTTAAAGAGTTCAATATGAAATGTTGTTTTCTATATTTTTCCTAAAATGTAAAAAAACGACAAATCTTACATGCCTCATTTGCTGCAAATAACTCTGGTTTGGTCAACTTAAAAATATTTATATGGAAAATACAGAAATAATTGATGAAAAAAACATCGCTTTACAAGCAGATTTTTTACCGTTAATGGGTACCGATTATGTTGAGTTTTATGTTGGCAACGCCAAGCAATCTGCACATTTTTATAAAGCCGCTTTTGGATTTCAAAGTCTTGCCTATGCGGGGCCTGAAACAGGATTAATGGACAGAGTAAGTTATGTTATCCGCCAAAATAAATTGACTTTCGTATTAACAACAGCATTGCGGCAAGACCATGAAATAGCCGCCCATATAAATAAACATGGAGATGGAGTAAAAGTATTGGCTTTAATGGTGGAAGATGCTACTGATGCCTGGGAACAAACTACAAAACGTGGGGGCAAAAGTTATATGGAGCCCAAAAAACTCACTGATGAAAATGGAGTTGTTGTAATGAGCGGAATTCATACATATGGTGAAACGGTTCATCTTTTTATTGAAAGAAAAAATTACAACGGGGTATTTATGCCTGGATTTAAAAAAACGGAAAGTGCATACAATCCTACATCTACAGGTTTGTTATATGTTGACCATTGTGTTGGAAATGTAGGGTGGAACCAGATGAACCCATGGGTAAAATTTTACGAAGAAGTAATGGGATTTAAAAATATTTTAAGTTTTGATGACAATGATATTTCAACAGAATATAGTGCTTTAATGAGTAAGGTAATGAGTAATGGAAACGGGTTTGTAAAATTTCCCATAAACGAACCTGCAGAAGGAAAGAAAAAAAGCCAGGTCGAAGAATACCTTGATTTTTATAACGGTGAAGGTGTACAACATGTGGCCATTGCAACTGCTGATATTGTAACGACAGTGAAAGATTTGCAAAGCCGTGGAATTGAATTTTTAAAAATCCCCATGAGTTATTATTCAGATGTTTTGGATAGAGTAGGCAAAATTGATGAAGATCTTTTACCCTTAAGTGAATTGGGTATTTTAATTGACAAAGATGAAGAAGGTTATTTATTGCAAATTTTTAGTAAACCTATACAGGATCGACCTACAATATTTTTTGAAATCATACAGCGTAAAGGTGCTAAAAGCTTTGGAAAAGGAAATTTTAAAGCATTGTTTGAAGCTTTGGAAAGAGAACAAGATGCAAGGGGAAATTTATAATGTGGGTATTGCGAATTTAAAAAGGGGAATTTTTAACACACTCATTTAAATATTTTTAATATTTTAGTGGAAACTAATTACTAAATACCCTTTGTTTAATATGAAGAATTTACTCAGGTTTTGCTTTTTACTTTTTATATTATTTTTTTCAGTTTTAGCTGTTTCAGCTCAATCTGGAGCAGGCCCGAGATATTTTTTAAATTCGCCGGAGGCTGCTAACCGTTTGGAAGATTCCCTAAAAAAGCAATTTGAAAAGCAAAATCTGATATGGCCACCAAAAGCTATGTATCTGCGTTCTTTTAAATATGACAGACAGCTTGAAATCTGGGTAAAATCATCAACAAAAGAACCTTACAAATTATTTAAAACATATAAAGTTTGCCAGCAAAGTGGAGCTATGGGCCCTAAGAGAATCGAAGGAGACTATCAAGTGCCTGAAGGTTTTTATTACATTAATGAATTTAATCCTAACAGCAATTACCATCTTTCGTTAGGGCTTAATTATCCCAATGCTTCAGACAGAATATTAAGCGACGAAAAAAGACCTGGGAGTGCAATTTATATTCATGGCAATTGTGTTTCTACAGGTTGCATTCCTATTACGGACGCACCAATTGAAGAATTATATTTTTTAGCAAGTAATGTAAGAAACCAAGGACAGGAGTTTATACCCGTACACGTATTTCCGATAAAATACAGCGTAAAAAAGTCAGTGGAATTTTTAGAAAACTCTATGAAAGACAACAGTTACATGCAACACTTTAATACAAATCTTAAAGAAGTTTTTGATTTTTTTGAAACGAAAAAAGAACTGCCTATCATCATGGTAAACAAAAAAGGAGAATATGTCGTTAATTAAGGTATGGTAAATAATAAAAAAGCCGCAAAATATATTTTGCGGCTTTTTTATTTAGTTTCTTATAACAGCCTGCAAAGTTTCAGGAGTTCTTTGTTCAAGAATAGTATTTTTATCTTTGGTAAGTATTTCTATTGTTGCATTATCATAATGGCGAATTGTAAGTAGGGATAAATCTCTTTCAACATCTACATCAAAAAGTAAAGAAGCATCTGCGGCTATCTGACCGGTTTTTTCTGCATGACCATCAAAACAGCAAACAAATGATATGGCAGTATTTTGTGTAAGATTTGGCTGCAACTTTACAGCATTAAAAATTTTATGCAATTGCCCCAAAGCTTTACCCTCCATAAATGAGAAATCTTTTGAACGAAAATGTATTAAAACCTGTTGACCTTTTAGTACAATAATAGGAGGGAGATTTATTGCTTTATCAGCATTGATAATGGTTCCCGGCAAATTAGTATCTAAAAAACTTTTTACATAAAGCGGGATATTTTTATTTTGTAAAGGCTTTATTGTTTTTGGGTGAATAACCTGAGCCCCGTAATAAGCCATTTCAATAACTTCTGTATAATTCAACAAAGGAATGTTTACCGCATCTTTAAATTTATTAGGATCTGCATTCATAACTGCAGGCACATCTTTCCAAATGGTTAATGATTCTGCATTCATAATATTTGCAAAAATAGCTGCAGAGTAATCACTTCCTTCTCTGCCTAGTGTTGTACTTTCATTTTCATCAGTAGAGCCAATAAACCCCTGCGTCATTATTACATCAAAGTCATTGTACAATGGTAAAATACTGTTCTTTATTTTTGATGTTGTAAAATCAAAATCAACACCTGCATCTCTAAAATTATTATCGGTTCTAAAAATGTCCCTAACATCAACCCATTTTACTTTTACTTTTTGTTCTGCTAAATAATGGGCTACAATGCAGGTGCTGAACAATTCTCCACAGCAAACAATCTGATCATAATAATAGTCATAACTGCGTACAGGTTTGTCGTGAAGCATCCATTCAATCTCTGTAAAAAAATCTTTTAACTGGTCTTCAGCAGCTTTCCATTTGTGAACCAATAAAAATTTTACTGTTTCCAGGTGATTCTTTTTAACCTGTTCAAAAAGTGTAAGGGCATCATCTTTTCGGTCATCAAAATAAGCTTCTGTAATTTTTTCCAAGGCATTAGTTGTTTTGCCCATCGCAGATACAACCACCAATAATTTCTTATCTGCCTTATCTCTTATTATATCCGAAGTGTTTTTTATTCGCTCAATATTATTTATCGATGCTCCGCCAAACTTGAAAACAAACATGTTTTATTTTTCTATTTGAGTGTATGTTGTAAAATTTTTCTCGCTGCGTTTAATAAGCAGCCTTTGATGCGAATTTAATTGCTCAGCATCAAACTTTAAAATCTAATATACAAGCATCATCCAATATCCAACAACCTGTCAGGTCATTTTTTCTAAAATTATTATTACTTTGCATTTCTCATACGAAATCAGATAGAATTTTTTTTATTATTTAAAATCTGCAATTATAAATCTTAAATCTACTACATGGCTATAAACAGAAATATACTTACCCTTGACGAATTTACCATTCAGGAAATGCGTGCTTTTCCTTTAGCAACGGGAGAATTGGCGGGGCTTTTAAGAGATATAGGTCTTGCCTGTAAAAGAGTAAACGTAGAAGTTAATAAAGCAGGACTGGTAGATATTTTAGGTGATCACGGCACCACCAATATACAGGGTGAAGAAGTAAAAAAACTGGATATTTTTGCAAACGACCAACTCGTTGGTGTTTTAAGACATGGTATTAGCTGTGCAGGAATTGGGAGCGAAGAGTTGGATGATATTGTAATATTTGATGACGAGACAAGCAACAAATCAAAATATGTTTGTCTCTTTGATCCTTTGGACGGGAGCTCCAATATCGATGTAAATGTTTCCATCGGAACTATCTTCAGTATTTACAGGCGTGTTAGTGAACTGGGAAAACCTGCAACTAAAGCAGATTTTTTGCAACCTGGTAATAAGCAGGTGGCTGCGGGTTATGTTGTATTCGGTTCTTCTACCATGTTGGTTTATGCAACAAAACGTGGGGTTAATGGCTTTACCCTAGACAGGCAAATCGGCGAATATTTAATGAGCCATCAAAATATACAATGTCCCCCGGCAGGTAAAATGTATTCTGTAAACCACGGTAACTTTTTTAGGTACGATCAACCTGTTAAGGAATATATTACCGCATGTCAGAAAAAAGATAAATCAAACGGTGGCCCATACACACAACGCTACATTGGCAGCATGGTTTCTGATGTGCACCGCAATCTTATAAAAGGCGGAATTTTTATGTATCCAGGCACTATTGACAAACCGGGCGGTAAACTTAGGTTGTTATACGAGTGTAATCCATTTGCATACATTGTTGAAAAAGCGGGAGGAAAAGCTACGAATGGAAAAATTAATATTTTAGATATTGTTCCAACAGAATTGCACCAGCGCACACCTTTCTTTGTAGGAAGTATTAATATGATGGAAGAACTGGAAAGTTATTTATTTGCAGCTTCAAAAGATGCAGCAGTTTAATTTTGTAATGCTGTTTTAAATATATCATTACATAACTTTACTTCAATGTCAAATTCAATAATAAGAGTTGAAAATCTTGTAAAAAATTACGGCCAGTTTGAAGCTGTAAAATCTGTTTCATTTAATGTTGAAGAAGGTGAAATCTTTGGGCTGCTTGGCCCTAACGGTGCAGGTAAAAGTACCACACTGGAAATTATAGAAACCCTGCGGCCCAAAACATCAGGAAAAGTTTTTGTAAACGGTTTTGACCTTGATACAGAACCTGAAGAAATAAAAAAAATTATTGGTGTTCAGTTACAGACTTCAGGATTTTATCCCGGTTTAAATTTGTTGGAACTTATCAAACTTTTTAGCGGACTTTATAATAGAGATGTAAATGCACTTGAGCTATTAAAAAAAGTAAATCTGGTTGATAAGGCAAAAAATAAAAGCAAGGAATTAAGTGGCGGTCAAAAACAACGTTTCTCTATAGCGACAACGTTAATAAACGACCCCAAAATTATTTTTTTAGATGAGCCTACAACCGGTTTGGATCCTCAGGCCCGCAGAAATTTATGGGATTTAATTCGTGAAATAAGATCAGCAGGTACAACCGTAATTCTGACTACACATTACATGGATGAGGCCGAACAACTTTGCGACAGAATTGCCATTATGGATGAAGGCAAAATAATAAAACTCGATACGCCGGATAAGATGATAGATGAACTTGTTGCAACAGGATTTGAAAGGCCTAAACAAGTAAAGTCTGCTAACCTCGAAGATGTTTTTATACATTTAACAGGAAAAGAAATGCGTCCTGATTAAATTTTATTTATAAAAAATTAAAAACCTAGAATATAAAAATGAAGAAATTAATATTAACCGCTTTTGCAGCTATTGCTTTAATAAATGTAAATGCACAGAAGAAAGCGTCGCCCATAAAAAAAACTTCTCCTGTTACAGTAAAATCTACTGCAGGTTTTAAAAATGCAGTAGATAGCTTTAGCTACGCAGCAGGAATGAACATTGCTGCAAGCCTAATGCAGGCAGGCGCTACAAAAATAAACTCTACATTATTTGCAAAAGCTTTAAATGATGTGTATTCCAAATCAAAAACAGATTTCACCATAGAACAGGCAGGTAAAACACTGCAGGAAAAATTACAGTCATTTACAAAAAAGAAAACTGATGTTCAAAAACAGGAATCTCAAAAATTTCTCGAAACAAATAAAAAGCGCAGTGGGGTTATTGCACTGGCAAATGGGTTACAATACGAAGTAATAAAAGCCGGTGATCCCAACGGTGCAAAACCAAAAGCAATTGATACAGTTGTAGTAAATTATATTGGTACACTTGCCAATGGCACCGAGTTTGATAATTCTTTCAAACGTGGACAGGCAGCTTCTTTTCCACTAAATGGCGTAATAAAAGGTTGGACAGAAATTTTACAGTTAATGACCAAAGGCGCACATTGGAAAGTATATATACCAGGTGATTTAGCGTATGGCGAATACCCTCCGCAGGGCTCACCAATTACACCAAATGCTCTATTAGTTTTCGAAATTACTCTAGAAGATATAAAGCCTGCTCAGCCTGCATCAACCAAATAATTATGGATGATTTAAGTTATCCAATTGGAAAATATATTGAACAGCCATTCTCTCAACGGCAGTTGAAGGAATGGTTGCTTGATATTGAAGTATTGCCGAAAGCTTTGGAATATTCCATCACAAATTTAGATGCAGCGCAGCTCGAAGAACCTTATCGCCCCGATGGCTGGAATAGCAGGGAAGTTGTGCACCATGTTGCCGACAGCCACATCAACGCATTTATGCGTTTTAAACTTGCGCTCACAGAAGATAATCCAACTATAAAACCTTACAATCAACAAGCATTTACAGAACTGAGCGATGTGAAAAATATTCCCATAAATGTATCACTCACATTGTTACATGCGCTGCATGTACGCATGCTCGAGGTTTTAAAAAACGTTAAAGATGATGAGTGGACCCGTACTGTTGTGCATCCCGAGTATGGAAAGCAAATGAGCGTTTGGTATTTACTAGGTCAATATGCATGGCATGGCAAACACCACACGGCACACATAAACAACTTGCGGGAACGTATGGGTTGGAGTTGAATTTTTTAAAAGTTTGGGGCTGTTAATATTTCTTCATTTTTAAGCTTTTGTTCGGGCTATTCTTTACAATCTTTTGTTCGTACCTCACAAAAAGATTTGCACTGCTATCCCGCAGCCCTTCAGCGTTGTAACATTTTTAAGCTTTTATTATGCAATTAATGACAACATAATTTTATTTACATTTTGCTTAAAAATCTTCTATGCCTTTTACAATACTCTCAAAAGAATACATTAGCAATCACCCATATTTTACTGCCCGTAAAGACAGTTACAAAACCCCCTCCGGTAAAATTGTAGATCCTTATTTTGTAGTTGAACTTCCTGAATGTGTTTTAGCCGTAGCCATTACAAAAGAAAAGCAGGTGTTACTTATCGAGCAATATCGTCACCCTATTCAAAAGCAATCAATCGAATTCCCCGGTGGTTTTATAGACGAGAAAGAAACGCCTGAAACGGCGATCGTTCGTGAGTTACGGGAAGAAACCGGTTATAGTTTTTCAGCATTTCATTACTTAGGTAAAACATATTCGAACCCCGGCGTTTTAACCAATGCTACGCATTTATTCATAGCAACCGGCGGAGAAAAAACATCAGATCAATCCCTTGATGCAAATGAAGAAATAACAATTATGTTGAAACCTCTGGAGGAAGTAAAAACCATGGTGCAGACGCATCAATTTAAACAAAGCATGCACGAACTCTGTTTTTTCAGGGCAACTGAATTTTTAAATAAATTATAAAAGTTCGCTTTCAGCAATTATAAAAAAACTGCCGCAAATCATAATTATATCTGTTACAGCAGCAACTTTTTTTGCAGCATTTACAGCTTCATCTACTGTTTCAAAACATTCACCAACCAATCCGGCTTTAGCAGCTTTTTCCTGCAGTTCACTGTTTATAAATGCCCGGGGTATATGCGCATTTGTAAAATAATATTTTGCATTATCCGGAAACAGTTTTAAAACATCTTCAACATCTTTATCTCTTACAAAACCCAGCACAAAATGAAGTTGTATAGTTGGATAATTTGTATTTAATTGGTCAATTACCTGTTTTATACCATCTTTATTGTGGGCAACATCTGCAATAATTGTTGGATGATGCTGTAAAATTTCCCACCTTCCACGCAAGCCGGTAATTTCTTTTACTCTCTCAATACCGCTATGCAACGCAGTTTCAGGAATATTAATATTTAATTTTCTAAGTTCTTTTACAGCCGCCAAAACCGTACAAATATTTTTTGCCTGATATAATCCTGACAGGCCACACCTGAATTTTTCAGTAATGTTTTCAGAAATATCCAGCACGTTACAAAGCAATAATTCTCCTTCGGAATCTATATAAGAGGTAATAAAATTTTCTTCAGCAAAATATATATTAGCATTTTTATTTGAAGCAGTTTCAACAAAAATCGGTTTTGTTTCAGGTAATGTTTCCCCAATTACAACGGGTACATTTTCTTTTATTATCCCCGCTTTTTGGGTAGCAATTTCTTGCAGGGTATTGCCTAAAATATTTTGGTGGTCGTAACCAATATTAGTAATAACAGAAAGCATGGGTGTGATGATATTTGTACTGTCCAGCAAGCCACCAAGCCCGGTTTCTATAACAGCAAAATCCACCTGCTGTTCTGCAAAATATTGAAAAGCCATTGCAACCGTCATTTCAAAAAAAGAAGGTTCGATTTCTTTGGTAATAACTTTTGTTCGCTCTGTAAAATCAACTACAAATTTTTCAGCAATCATTTTGCCATTAACTCTAATGCGTTCACCAAAATCTTTTATGTGCGGAGAAGTATAGAGCCCGGTTTTATAACCTGCCTGTTGCAAAATAGCAGCAAGCATATGCGATGTACTGCCTTTGCCATTTGTACCTGCTACATGAATAGTTTTATATTGTTGTTGAGGATTACCGATGCTGTTGCACAATGCAATGCTATTGTGTAAATCTGTTTTGTAAGCGGCACTGCCAATTCTGCTGAACATTGGTAGCTGGCTGTATAGATAATCAAGTGTTTGTTGGTAATTCATTTGCAAAAATGTAGAAATGATTTATATAAACAGCACTTTTAATTTTCGTTTAAATGAAATTCAATTTCCGATTTTAGTATGGGTAAGTATTTTATAACGATTCCCCAAATAATATCATCGGAAACGGTATCATATCCGTGAATTATTCTATTCCTTACATCAACAATTTTACGGGAGTTGGTAATAATTATATCTGAATCTTTCTGTACAATTCTATTCATTGCTTCACCAATAATTTCAATATTTCGTTCTACCGCTCTTCTGGTTCTTACATCATTTTGATAAGCCGAAAATTGTTTATCTGCCTCTGTAAAAAAGCTATCAATTTCCATAATAGCGTTTAATATATCGTACAGCCAGGTCTTTAAATCATTATCCATAAATTAATGCTCGGTCTTTTAAAACAGCGTTCTTAAAATAGGGGTTTTTAATCGCTTTTTCTTCTAATAAATCTATTGATCTGTTGAAAACCTTTTGTAAAGAAAATTTAAAATCAAAATAGTTATCTGCATACTCTTCGAGGGCTAAAGTATTAAAATCTACTATCAAATCAATATCACTTTTTTCATTAAAATTATTAGAAAGAGCCGAACCAAATACATACAGCTTATTTACTTTGTGCTGTTCGCATAAGTAATTTATTTCTTTTAAATATGTATCTAAATGATTCATGATTTCAAAATTATATAAAAAAATATTACTGCACATTAAAATTAAACTGAACAGTAACCACACTTTCATCGGGAGCTTTATCAAATTGCATCGTTCTTAAATAGCCTGATATTGCTGTAGCATAATCTCTGCTAAAACTTGTACTGCCCTGACCAATTCGAACAAATGATCCAACACCTGCAGGAGAAACTTTGATGACTGCATTTATAGTTGCCTTTGCAAGTTCACCTGTAAAAGAATAATAGCGTACTACTTTTCTGTTACCGCTTATTACTTTTGGTCCGCCTACTTTTCCACCGGGTGTATTGCCGTACGAATCTTTATTGCCGGTTGGGTCACCTGCATCCCCTTTTCCATTCTTATTATTTCCCTGCATGGTGTAACCATTATCCTGTGTAGCATTATTACCGTTTTGTTTGCCCGGACCATTATAAACCAGTTTGGGTGCTTTAGGTTTTGGTGCCGGCAGTACAGCAGTAGTAGGAGTGTTAGAAGTTATTTTTACAGGGATAGATTTTTTTACTGATTTTACAACTGGTGCCGCGGTTTCTTCTGCATTATCATCTGGCGTAATTTTTTCTTCTGCCACTTCTTCTTTTGCAGGTGAAGGTTGTGGCCGTTCAGCAATTTCTTTTTCCGGTTTTCCCGGTCCTTTTAGGAGTGGTTGCACTTCGCCAAAACCTTCATCGTTATTGCCAAGATTAATTTCCATTAAATCCTGCACAACTGCAGGCGCAGGTGGCAAAACCGTCCAGCTGATAAAAATAAACATGAGCAGCAAAGCCCCACAAAT
>JANXTG010000027.1 GCA_025352525.1 Ferruginibacter sp. | reverse complement strand
GTAAAATCAGAAATGGTTCTTAACTCAGATGGAGCGGTGGTATCAGCTGTTACAGCAATCATCATTATCTGCCCCATTATAGAACTTATCGGACCAAGCTGTGGTGTTATTCCCTTTGGCAATTGTATGGACTGTAATTTTTCTGCCGTTAATTGCCGTGCCCGATAAACATCTGTATTAAAATCAAATTCTACAAATACCAAACCCAAGCCCGGTGATGCAACAGATCTCACAACTTCCACTCCGGGCGCACCATTCAATGCAGTTTCTACGGGTAGATTTACCTGCGATTCAATTTCTTCCGGCGCCATGCCATTGGCCTCTAAAAAAATGGTAACCCTGGGTCTGTTCAAATCAGGCAATACATCTACTGGAAGATTTACCAGCGTAAATATTCCGTACACCATTATCAGCGCAGCAAAAGCTACCACAAACAGCCTGTTGCGAAGTGAAAATTGAATGAGTTTATTGAGCATATTGGTAGGGGAATTATAACTTCTTTTTTAAAAATACCAGGGTGCACTTATTAAACGTATTTAATAAAAACTTTGTGCTTAATAAGCTCACACTGATATTTTATTTTGTAACAATTATGGTTATTTCATTTTTGCAAGCATTGCTTCAAACTGTGTAATCTCTTTGCCTTGATCTTCCATAATTTTTTGAGCCATCTTCTTTAATTCAAGATTTTTACCATGTGATAATTCATCTTCACTCATTGTTACAGCACTTTCATGATGAGGTATCATCATCATTAAAAAATCTTTATCCGCGTTTCCTGTCTTTGCCATTCCTTTCATTTTAGCTTCCATTTTCTCCATGGTTTCGCCCAATTCATTGTGTGTTTCATTACCTTCTTTTTTCATTTCGGGCATTTTATAATTGGCCGTAATATTTTTAAACTGCGCAATTTCTGCTTCCTGTGCCGTCACAATATTTTGAGCCATTGTTTTTACTTCAGTATTAGATCCTTTTGCAATCACTTCTTTTGCCATGTCTACCGCACTCTGGTGATGCATAAGCATTGTATTGGCAAAATCATAATCGAAATCCCCTGTCATTTTCATGCTACTCATGCTGTGCATTCCCTCCATGTTTTTGTGATCCATGTTAATTGAATCTTTGTTAGTCATACCATCCATTGTTGTGGTAGTTTCTTTTTTACTTTCTGTTTTGCAGGATTGTACTGCTACTGCAAATACAATGGCTGCCGATGCGATGATGTACTTTTTCATGATGTGCTTTTTAATTGATTAATGATGATTGATTTGATTAAAAATTGTGTAGTTATAAAATTTTGAAATTATATAAAGACTTAGAAAATAACTGATAACAGGAAGTAAGAAGAATTGTAAAACAGGCGATAAACCCACATTTACAAAAGGAACGATGGGCATGGATTGATTGTAAGCCCAACTTCCTATTAATAAATGTCTCTTCTCCGATAATACAGCACCGGCAGCACCGGTAAGCATTACAACCAGTATTTTAACCCAATTACTCTGCCATACCCAAAATGCTTTTTTATACAGAAACCCAAAACAAACATAAAGCAGCAGTACCATAATCATATCTGCCAAAGCTCCAAGTGTACAAAATGCAATATGCCCCATTTTATAAATGGGTTGTTCATACAAAGGCATTTGTACCAGCTCCCAAAATTCATTTAATATAAAACTGATAACTGCCATTATTAAAAAAAATCGTTTAAATATTTTTTTATCTGTAACTTTTTTTAATAGCAATGTGTACAATGTTATTACTATCAACAAAGCCGTAACAGGTATTAAAAAAATAATTGGATTCACTTTTATTTTATTTTTAGCATACTTGCATTTATTGCTACAACTACTGTACTCACCGTCATTAAAGCTGCGCCTGCTGCCGGGCTCAGCAATATTCCCTGGTTATATAAAACACCCGCAGCCAATGGCAAGGCTATAACATTATATCCCGTAGCCCACAATAAATTCTGTATCATTTTGCGGTGAGTCGCTTTACCAAATAAAATTAAATTCACCACATCTTTAGGGTTGCTGTTTACTAAAATAATTCCTGCAGTTTCAGCAGCAATATCACTGCCGCTGCCAACTGCAATACCAATATCTGCCTGTGCCAAAGCAGGTGCATCGTTTACACCATCACCCGTCATAGCAACAAATTCACCTTTGCTTTGCAGCTCTTTAATTTTTTCTAATTTTTGATGTGGTTGTACTTCTGCAATAAAACTTTCCATTCCCAAAGTATCACTCACACTCTTAGCAACTTTTTGGTTATCGCCGGTCAATAAAATTGATTTTATGTTGTTTTCTTTCAATGTTTTTATTGCATCGGCAGACTCAGGTCTTATCTCATCTGATAAAGCAATGTAGCCTGCCAAAGAATTTTCTACAATTAAAAAAACAATTGTTTCTGTATCATTAACAACAAAACTTTCCGGTAATGCAATTTTATTTTCATGTAAATAACCCGGACTTACAACCAATATTTTTTTACCTTCTACAGTAGCTTCAACACCTTTTCCTGTAATAGCGTTAAAATTTTCTGTAGATGGAATAATGATGGACAACTCTTTTACTTTTTGTAAAATTCCGGTGGCTATTGGATGTTCAGATTTCTGCTCCAATGCCGATGCTAAGCGGATGATTTCATTTTCTGGCTTCACCCCGGCCCTCTCCAAAGGAGAGGGAGAGAGCGACACAATCTTTGTTACTTCAAATTTTCCAACCGTGAGTGTACCTGTTTTATCAAATACAATTGTTGTTATTTTTCTTGCATTTTCAAAAGCTGTTCTGTTTTTAATAAGTAAGCCACTTTTGGCTGCAAGCGCTGTAGATTTGGCAACAACCAGCGGTACTGCCAAACCCAACGCATGCGGACAACAAATCACAATAACGGTCACCATTCTTTCCATTGCAAACGCCAAGGTTTGCCCTGTTAAGTACCAAAATAAAAAAGTTGAAATGCCCGAAACAATTGCAATAATAGTTAACCATTTTGCTGCAGTATCGGCCAACAATTGTGTGTTCGATTTTGAGTTTTGTGCATCCTGCACCAGTTTAATAACCTGAGATAAATAAGAATCTTTTGCCCCTTGTGAAACTGCAACTTTTATAGAGCCATTGCCATTTATTGCACCTGCTATAACTTTCTCTCCTTTTACTTTTTGTACAGGTTTGCTTTCACCCGTAAGCATACTTTCATTTAAATAGGATTCTCCTTCTGTAATAATACCATCTGCAGCTACTTTTTCACCGGGCTTTATCATAATGATATCACCCTCTTTTAAAGAAGCGGTTTTTACTTCTTCCACCTGCTCACCATTTAATTTGTGAGCTTCTGCGGGCATCAGTTGCACCAGTAATTCCAACTCTCTCGATGCGCCCGCTACTGAGCGCATTTCAATCCAATGCCCTAAAAGCATAATGAGAATTAAAGTTGCCAACTCCCAAAAGAAATCCATGCCCTGCAAACCAAAAACAACTGCCACACTGTAAGCGTATGCCACAGTAATTGCAAAACCAATCAGGAACATCATACCCGGATTTTTTGCTTTTGTTTCATCTACCAAGCCTTTTAAAAATGGCCATCCACCATAAAAGAAAACAATAGTAGACAAAGAAAGCAACACATATTTTGAACCCGCAAAAGCTATATTAAAATGCAACCATTGCTGTATCATTTCTGATAACAACATAATGGGAATGGTTAGTGCCAGCACAACATAAAAACGTTTTTTAAAATCAGCAATCATTCCACTGTGCATATTGTGTTTACCGTGTGATGTATCAGATCCAACACTTGCCACAGGTTCAAGTTTCATTCCGCACAATGGGCATTTGCCGGGCGCATCTTTTATTATGTGCGGATGCATTGGACAGGTATATTTTTGAAATGTATCTTCAGCAACATCAGTAACCGCTTCATTATTTTTATCAACAGATTTTTCTATATTTCCCGTTTTCATTTCCACAAGTGTCATCCCACATTTGGGACAATTACCGGGCTTGTCCTGTACAATTTCAGGATGCATTGGGCAGGTATAATGAAGAACTGTATTTTCTGAATGATTGTGCTGATGTTCCATAATTTTTATTAATGATTTATGCTTCCGGTATTAGTATTAAATATTTTAGAAGAATGATTTTATTAATGTTTCATGTCTTTCATGTCACCCGATTTCATATCATTCATTTTTCCTTCAGTAACATTCATTACAAAATCGCTGGTGTATACTTTTCCTTTGCTTTGAAATTGTATCCAACCGCTGTAAACCCCTGTCTTATCAAACGTAGTATGTAAATCAAATTTCCCTCCTTCAACACTTGGGTGTACATGCAAATACTTTTTATCAGCCAGGCTTACAACAACCATGTGGGCTTTTGCACCCAAATAATCTTCAAGTGTATTTACGTCTACCGCTTTACCATTTTGCAATACGGCGCCATTAATATGCGTAGCGGCATTGGTCACAAATTTTCCACCATCAGTTGTAAGCGAAACCAAAAAACCATCACCTGCATCACCCGTTAATTTATCAGCTCCATAAACTTTAGTTTTGGGCACAGTACCTGTAACAGTTACATTTAAATTATCTACTGTATGGTTCGCACCACTTGGTTTGTAATCTGCAAAAAGTGTGTATTTGCCTGCTGTTGGAAATTTTTCCTTCACTGTATAAGCACCGTCAGC
>JANXTG010000026.1 GCA_025352525.1 Ferruginibacter sp. | reverse complement strand
GGAATAACTGCTGCATAAGCACCATCAGGATCTTGTCTTGGGCCAAAAATATTAAAATACCTGAAGCCCATAATATTTAATCCATACACATCAGCAAAAATTTGCGCATACAACTCATTGGTTTTTTTTGTAGCTGCGTAGGGAGAAAGACAGTTGCCAATTTTTGATTCAACTTTTGGAAGTGTAGGCTCATCACCATATACTGATGAAGAAGATGCATATACAAACTGCTTTATATTATTATCTACTGCAGCTTTTAGCATGTTCACAAAACCGCCAATATTTACTTCATTAAAATATACCGGTTCTTTAATAGAACGTGGTACAGAGCCTAATGCAGCCTGGTGGCTTACATAATCAATACCTTCACAGGCTTTGTTGCACACTTCAAAATTTCTTATATCGCCTTGTATAAATTCAAAGGAAGGATATTGTTTTAATACTGCTAAATTACTTTCAAAACCATTTACCATATTATCGAGCACACTAACTTTTGCAGCACCGTTCTTTAAAAGATATTCAGCTAAATGTCCGCCAATAAAACCACCCCCCCCGGTTACTAAAAATTTTTTATCAGCTAAACTTCCTTCGTGAAATAATTCCATATTGAATATTCATTTATTAAAAACGGTTTGTATTTAAGGTACCGAGTCTTACAAACTTTTGTAAGTACGGTTTTGAATAATATTTCTGTAAGTACCTTTTAAATCAAAAATTAGGGCATTCGGTTTTGTTATTGATGCGAAGTACGCATCATCAAAATCTTTATAACTTGCATGTGGTACGGCTATAATTATTGTATCGTAATCTTTTCCAACTGTTTCAGTTAGTGTAAAACCATATTCATGTTTTAGTTCTTCACTGCTTGCATGTGGATCAGTGATATCTACATTTAATGAAAAAGACTTTAATTCTTTTACTACATCAGCCACTTTACTGTTGCGGATATCGCTTACATTTTCTTTAAAAGTTGCACCCATCACCAAAACCTTTGCATCTTTTATATTGCCTGTGTGCTGAATAATATGTTGTAAAACTTTCTTTGCCACATAGCCTGCCATTCCATCATTTATATTTCTACCTGCAAGTATCACCTGGCTGTCATAACCAAGTTCCTTTGATTTGTAGGTTAAATAATAAGGATCAACTCCAATACAGTGACCACCTACAAGTCCCGGTTGAAAACGGAGAAAATTCCATTTTGTTCCTGCAGCTTCTAAAACTTCAAAAGTATTAATGTTCATTTTATCAAAGATGATGGAGAGTTCATTCATCAATGCGATATTTAAATCTCTTTGTGTATTTTCAATTATTTTGGCAGCCTCTGCAACTTTAATGGAGGAGGCTCTGTGCACACCTGCTTTTACAACCAATTCATATACTTTTGCAATTTCATCCAGACTTTCATGGCAGCAACCGCTTACAACTTTTGTAATAGTTGTAATAGTATGTTCTTTATCGCCCGGATTTATTCTTTCAGGTGAGTACCCAATTTTATAATCTGTAACCATTTTTAATCCTGATAATTTTTCAATCACAGGCACACAATCTTCTTCTGTACAACCAGGGTAAACCGTACTCTCATACACTATATAGTCTCCCTTTTTGATAACTTTTCCGATAGTTTCGCTTGCACGAATTACGGGTATTAAATCGGGTACATTGTGTTCATCTACAGGTGTAGGAACCGCTACAATAAAGAAGGTAGCTTCTTTTAAAACATCAAGGTTATTTGTAAATTCTATATCACAACCATCAAAGGCAAATGCTTCCAGTTCTTTACTTGGGTCTATTCTATTTTGCATCATTTTTATCCGGTCTGCATTTATATCAAAGCCAATAACTTTTATTTTTTTTGCAAATTCTAAGGCTATGGGCAGACCAACATAACCTAATCCAATAACTGCAAGCTTTTGTTTTTTTTCTACTAATTCCTGATACATTTTATAACGGTATTTTTTATTTTAAAAAGTAATTTTTGCAAATTCTTTCGGTAGTTTATTTAATTCTTCTTTCGGCAAATTTTTAAAATATTTGTATGTTATTTTTAAACCATCCTCTCTATTTACTTTCGGCTCCCATCCTAATATTTCTTTGGCTTTTTTTATGTCCGGTTGTCTTTGTTTTGGGTCATCTACCGGTAATGGTTTAAATATTATTTTTTGAGTTGTTCCGGTTAACTTAATAATTTCTTCCGCAAAATCTTTCAATGAAATTTCATCAGGATTACCAACATTTACTGGTTGGGCATAATTGCTCATCAACAATTTATAAATACCATCCACCAAATCATCTACGTAACAAAAACTCCTTGTCTGGCTTCCATCACCAAAGACAGTTAAATCTTCTCCTCTTAAGGCCTGTCCGATAAACGCCGGTAAGGCACGTCCATCGTTCAACCTCATTCTTGGGCCATAAGTATTAAAAATTCTGATTATTCTTGTTTCCAAATTATGAAAAGTATGATAAGCCATTGTTATAGCTTCCTGAAATCTTTTTGCTTCATCATAAACCCCTCTTGGCCCTACAGGATTTACATTTCCCCAATATTCCTCGTTTTGTGGATGCACTTGTGGATCGCCATAAACTTCACTAGTGCTTGCAACCAGTATCCGGGCATTTTTTGCTTTGGCAAGACCAAGGCAATTGTGTGTGCCAAGAGAACCAACTTTTAAAGTTTGTATAGGTATTTTTAAATAGTCGATTGGACTTGCAGGAGATGCAAAATGTAAGATATAATCAAGTCTGCCGGTTACATGTATAAATTTTGAAACATCATGATGGTAAAATTCAAAATTCTGTAAAGGAAATAAATGTTCAATATTTTTAAGATCACCGGTTATAAGATTATCCATGCCTATTACATGGTAACCTTCGTTAATAAATCTATCGCAAAGGTGCGATCCCAAAAAACCTGCAGCACCTGTTATTAGTATTCTTTTTTGCAAAATATAATTTTTTATTTTCTTAATGTTGTTATTGCTTTACGACCAACACTTTCATAATGAAAACCAAGATTTTCCATCTGTGAATTTTCAAATAAATTTCTCCCGTCAAAGATTGCATTGCTTTTAAGGGCAGCACTTATTTTTTCAAAATCAGGTGTGCGAAATTCATTCCATTCTGTTGCAATTATTAATGCATCGGCATTCCTTAATGCATCATACTGGTTTTGGGCAAAAGTAATTTTATTGCCATAAACATACTCGGTATTTTTCATTGCTTCAGGATCAAAAACAGATACTGTGGCACCTGCGTTTAATAATTCATCAATAATAACAAATGCCGGTGCCTCTCTTACATCATCGGTGTTAGGCTTAAATGCAAGGCCCCATATTGCAAAATGTTTACCACTTAAGTTATTGCTGTAAAAAGAATTTATTTTAGGTATAAGGTGTAATTTTTGTTCTTTGTTTACTTTCATTACAGCATCTAAAATCTGAAAATCATAATCCACTTCATCTGCACTTTTTGCAAGTGCCTGTACATCTTTTGGAAAACAGCTTCCACCATAGCCTATGCCCGGAAATAAGAAACGTTTACCAATTCTTTCATCGCTTCCGATTCCTTTACGAACCATATCCACATCTGCACCAAGTCGTTCACACATCTGCGCAATTTCATTCATAAAACTTATTTTTACGGCAAGAAAAGCATTGGCAGCATATTTTGTAAGCTCCGCACTTTGTTCATCCATAAAAATAATTGGGTTTCCCTGCCTTACAAACGGTGCATATAATTCATTCATTATTTTTATAGCTCTGGGAGATTTTGTACCTATTACAACTCTATCAGGCTTCATAAAATCTTCTACTGCCACACCCTCACGCAAAAATTCAGGATTACTTACAACATCAAATGCATTGCTTAAATTTTTACCTACATCTAGTACCTTGGCACTGCTTTGCAAAATCACATTTTTAACTTTTTCTGCTGTTCCAACAGGTACCGTACTTTTATCAATAATAACTTTATAATCTGTTGGCTTTATAAGTTTTCCAAGGTCTTCGGCAACACCTAAAATATATTTTAGATCTGCTGCACCATCTTCTCCGGGAGGTGTTGGCAGTGCCAAAAAAATTATTTCTGCTCCGTTTATTGCATCACTCAAGGACTGAGTAAACATTAATCTGCCTTCTTTTTGGTTGCGTAAAAAAAGATTTTCCAGTCCCGGTTCGTACATTGTTATTTGCCCACTAGAAAGTTTTTTAATTTTCTCTTGATCAATATCCACGCAGGTTACAATGTTTCCTGTTTCGGCAAAACAAGTACCTGTAACCAATCCCACATAACCTGTTCCTACTACTGCAATTTTCATATCTAATTATTTTTTTTGTTTATAAAACTAAGAACATGCTGCACAATAAAGGCTTGCTGCTCTGCATCCAATTCGGTATGCATTGGCAAAGAAATTACTCTTTCTGTGAGCCAGTCTGTAGTGGGTAAATCGAATTCATTGCCGCCAAAAGCATCAAACATTTTTTGCTTATGGGCAGGCACAGGGTAATAGATCATTGAAGGAACACCGTTTTCAGCAAGATATTTATTTAATGCATTTCTGTCAGTATCATGCAGTATTAATGTGTATTGATGAAATACATGGTTATTGTATGGAGCCCGGTATGGTACGGTTATTTTATCATTGCCTGCAAAACCGGCATCATAAAAATCAGCAGCTTTTCTGCGTGCCAAGATATACTCGTCAAGCTTTTTTAATTTTATCTGTAAAATTGCGGCCTGCATAGCATCTAATCTTGAATTACAGCCAACAACATCATGATAATATTGAATTTTTTGCCCGTGGGACGAAATTATTTTCAGTTTTTCTGCAAGCGCATCGTCGTCAGTTAATATCGCACCGCCGTCACCAAAAGCGCCAAGGTTTTTTGATGGATAAAAAGAAGTACACCCAATATTTCCTATACTGCCTGTTTTCTTTGTTGTGCCATCTTTAAACTTATAATCGTTTCCAATTCCCTGTGCATTGTCTTCAATTACAAACAAATCGTATTTTTTTGCAATAGCCATAATGGCTTCCATGTCGGCAGCATGGCCGTATAAATGAACTGGAATAATGGCCTTCGTTTTTGCCGTAACTGCTTTTTCCGCCGCGATTGGGTCTATGCAAAAAGTATCTTCATTAACTTCTACAAAAATTGGTTTTATGCCTAAAAGTGCTGCCACTTCTACAGTTGCTATATAGGTAAAGGAGGGCGTTATAACTTCATCACCGGCTTTTAAACCCAAAGCCATCATGGCTATTTGCAGTGCATCCGTACCATTTGCACAAGTAATTACATGTTTTGATTGGTGGTAATCGGCGAGTTCATCTGCAAATGCTGTAACTATCGGCCCACCAATAAAGCGTGAACTTTCCATTACATCTACAACCGCCTTGTCTATTTCTTCTTTAATTTTAAGATACTGCGATTTGGTATCTACCATTTGTAGTGGCCTC
>JANXTG010000024.1 GCA_025352525.1 Ferruginibacter sp. | reverse complement strand
CCTTCCGATTGTGCGGAAGGAAGTTAATATGTGCGGATAATAGGGGTCGAACCTACATGCCTTGCGGCGCTAGATCCTAAGTCTAGTGCGTCTGCCAATTTCGCCATATCCGCAAATGAGGTGCAAATTTAGGGGAATTATTAAGAATTGTAGAAACAAATTTGAATATTTTATTTTCAATAATTTCTACAACTCTTAAGGAGTTTGCAGCATTCTACACAAAGAAGATTAATAAAATTATTCTCCCCTTTTATTTTTCTTTTGTAAAAACAAACACACCTCCACCCTGCTTCAAAGTCATTTCGTTTTTTGTGCTGTCAAATACCAGTTCAATTCCTGCGGGGGCAAAAGTAAAAGTATCTTTTGTACCTGTCGTTAATGGAAACTTTTCCTGCCCTGTAGCTTCTGCAAACAAATCTGTTCCTTCTTTTGTAATGGTAATTTTAATTGGTATTTGTTTGGTAGAATATACACCGAGGTATTTATCCAGATCCGTTGTTTTAACTGCGTTTGGATCAGCTTTTTTTGTACCCCAACTGTTGTCTTTATTATTGGCATCCATATATAAATCACCATCTAAATTTAAATACGTAATCTTCTTTTTTGTATTGACGTTAACCGTAGTTGCCTGTTGGTTCTTTTCCCATATACCTGCAGTTTGATGGATCGTTTCTTTGCTGCCATCTGCATATTCAATCACAATATTTACAGGCACAACATACCCGCCAATATTTTTTATGTTGATGCTGTAACCCGTTTTTGTAACGGTTACATTTTCCACAGCAACATCCATATAATTACTTGTAAAAAACCAGTTGTTCCAAAACCAACTTAAATCTTTGCCCGAAACATTAGAGAAACTGTTGAACATATCCCATGGAATTGGGTGCTTACCGTTCCAGCGATCCATAAAACCATGCAAAGATTTTTTAAACAATTCATCGCCCAACATATCTTTTAATGCCAGATAAGCCAAGGCAGGTTTACCGTATTCATTGTTGCCCATTGCCTGTCCACTTAAAACATTTACGGGAGTTATAATTGGAATCTGCGATTCATCAGTTGGATTTAATGCCCAGTTGGCAACCCTAAACTGCTGGAAGAATTTATTTGCTTTTTCCTTTCCCATATCATCCTGTGCAATCATATTTTCAAAAGCCGTTGTCCAGCCTTCATCCATAAAACCATAGCGGTGTTCATTTATACCCATGTAAAAAGGAAAGTAACTATGCCCAACTTCATGCTCGGCAATAAAACGCTGCATTACATCATCATCCTGCGGACTGTCATTTGCCATCATCGGATACTCCATATCTGCAAAGCCCTGTATAATGGTACTTTTTGGAAATGGATAAGGCACACCCGGAAAATTATTACTGTACCAATCCAGCGAATGCTGAATATGTTTTACCTGATTGGCAAATTTGCCCGCACCAAAAACATAGGCTGACTGGCAACTTGCACGGCGTCCTGTCTTTTTATCAACCAATACACTTGCAGCATCCCATACATAATGATCACTAATGCAAAAAGCAACATCGCTTATGTTGGTTGCCTTCCATTTCCATGTATTTGTTGCATTTTGTGTTGTAATATTTTTTGCTTCAAGGTCAGTTTTTGTTACAACATTTATCACTTCATCGCTGGTAAAACTTTTATTAAATTTTGCTAAAAAAGCAGGCTGTAATAATTCGGCTGCATTTTGTAAATCGCCAGTGCCCCACACCAAAAAGTTTTTTGGTACAGTAACAGAAACTGTATAATCATTAAAGTCATTATAAAATTCCTGCGCATCTGTAAAGTTCATTCTGTCCCATCCATGCACATCATCCAACACTGCTATGCGTGGGTAAAAATAGGCAAGAAAAAAACTTGTACTATCCAGTTTTCCTTCTCTTCCACTTTCTTCGCTTAGCTCATAATGCCAGTTAAAACTTAAAGAAATACTGTCGCCGGTTGCCAGCGGTTTTGCCAACCTAACCTGTTGCATGGTTTGACCACGGGGATCTCCAAACTTTTGCTCTATACCGTTTTCAATATATTTATCTATTATTATTCCCTTCGTTAAATAATCTGGTGAGGCAGAATTTTGCCTTGCCGTTCCGGGATTGTGAATGTTTAAAATTAATTTAAACATCAATGTTTTTAAATCTGTGGGGCTGTTGTTAATATAGCTGATGGTTTCTGTACCCGTTACTGTTTTTGATGGTGGCGCCACAGACACATTTATATTATACTTACCATGGTTTTGCCAGTACTTTTTACCGGGCTTTCCATCTGCACTTCGGGTTTCGTTTGTAAATGCTTTTTTAATATTTTGCGGCATCATTAAAGGTTGCTGTGCAAAAATATTTGCTGAAATAAGGACAAAGCACAAGCTTATAATTTTGATCATTGTATGAGTTTATATTAAATGAAATTAGAGAGGAAGATGCTGCTAACCTATTTTTTAAAAAAAATTAGTAGGAACGGTAATGACAGAATTTAGAATTGGTGATTTGGCGCTGGTTTAAAACCTGCTTTTGCAAATGGTGACTTATGCTTTTCGAATTGCCGAAAAAAGATAAACTGCTGAAAGGCTGCCCGATTGCAGTGTAAAGCCCGCAAGCGAGGAACGAGTGCGGACTTGCAACGCAAAGCGGGAAACCATGCTCAACAATGCTTTGCTATACACAGCCCCTAAGTTTTCTTTTTCTTAATGTTTTACAGTAAATTCGTAATGAATGGAAGTGACTACCGAAAATATTGTAACGCCTTACACGCTTGGTGAGGAAGATGAAAAAAAACTGATACTGCGCCATTACAGGGCTTTGCTGCGGGCTCTTAAAACAAAATTGAAACCGGGCGATAAAATGTTGCTTCGCAATGCTTTTGAAATGGCAGCCGAAGCGCATAAAACCATGCGGCGAAAAAGTGGTGAACCATACATACTTCACCCGCTTGCTGTAGCAATGGTTTGTGTGGAAGAAATTGGGCTTGGTGTGCGCAGTACCATCTGTGCTTTGCTGCACGATACGGTGGAAGATACTGATATAACCCTGCAGGATGTAACCCGAGAATTTGGAACCGAAATAGCAAAAATTGTTGATGGCCTAACAAAGATTTCTTCTGTAATGGACAGCAACAGCAGCCAGCAGGCAGAAAATTTTAAAAAGATTTTACTTACACTTACTGATGACCCACGGGTAATATTAATTAAGCTCGCTGACCGGCTGCATAACATGCGCACCATGGATAGCATGAAGCGGGAGAAGCAATTAAAGATTTCATCTGAAACCGTTTATGTGTACGCACCGCTTGCACACCGCATGGGGCTGTATAATATTAAAACAGAAATGGAAGATCTCTCCATGAAATATATGGAGCCGGATACGTTTAAATTTATTGCGCAAAAACTGCAGGATACAAAAAAAGAACGTACCAAATACATCAACGATTTTATAAAACCGATAAAAGATAAGTTGGATAGTACGGGCTTTGATTGTGAAATTTATGGTCGCCCAAAAAGCATTCACAGCATTTGGAGCAAAATAAAAAAGAAAGGAGTTGCTTTTGAAGAAGTGTATGATTTATTTGCTATTCGCATTTTGGTAAATGCTCCTACAGCTAAAGAAAAAGAAGAGTGTTGGAAAGTGTACAGCATTATTACTGACGCTTACACACCAAGCCCTGAAAGACTTAGAGACTGGTTGAGTAACCCGAAAAGCAACGGCTACGAAGCTTTGCATACAACCGTTATGGGGCCACAAGGCAAGTGGGTGGAAGTGCAGATACGTACAAAGCGCATGAACGAAATTGCAGAAAAAGGATTGGCAGCCCACTGGAAATATAAGGAAGGTACAAGTGAGGAAAGCCGCTTTGACCAATGGTTTCAGCAGATACGGGAAAGCCTTGCAAATAATGATAGTGAATCAATTGATTTTTTACAGGACTTTAAAACCTCTTTTCTTACAGAAGAAATTTATGTTTATACGCCTAAAGGCGATGTAAAAATGTTGCCCATTGGTGCCACGGCTTTAGACTTTGCATTTGGCGTTCACACTGCAATAGGAAGCAAATGTATCGGTGCAAAAGTGAACCATAAGCTGGTGCCTATAAGTTATAAATTAAAGAGTGGAGACCAGATAGAAATAATTACAAGTGCCAAACAAAAGCCTAATACAGAATGGTTAAAATTTGTAGTAACCAGCAAGGCTAAAGATAAAATAAAAGATACCCTAAAAGAAGAAAAACGTGCCATTGCAGAAGATGGAAAATATACATTGCAACGCAAGATGGAAGCCATTGGGGCAGCTATGAGTGTCGTAAATATGGAAGAACTTTGTCAGTTTTATAAAATACAAAGTACACTGGATTTGCAGTATGACATTGCGGTTAAAAAAATTGATTTGCGGGAACTAAAAGATTTTACTGTTCATGGTGATAAACTGGTTGCCCCAAAGCCAATAAAAATAATAGAAGAAAAACCTGCTTACGATCCTGAATACAAAACACCAAGCAAAAAAGATGCAGAGCTTATTATTTTTGGTGAAAGCAGCGATAGAATAATGTACACCCTTGCCAACTGTTGCAAACCAATACCCGGGGATGATGTGTTTGGTTTTGTAACTACAGGCGAAGGTTTAAAAATACACAGAACCAATTGCCCAAATGCTACCAGGCTGATGGCCAATTATGGACACCGGGTTGTAAAAACAAAATGGGCAAAAAACAAAGAGATATCTTTTCTTACAGGTTTAAAAATTATAGGTTTGGATGATGTTGGCGTAATACATAAAATTACAAACCTCATAAGTGGTGAGCTGAAAGTAAATATTTCAGCTATGACGATTGAAGCAAAAGATGGCATATTTGAGGGGAATGTAAAAGTGTTTGTGCACGATAAAGATGAACTGGAAAATCTTGTAGATGCCTTGCTGAGATTGCAGGGAATTGAAAGAGTGGACAGATTTGATATTGATTAAAGCGGCTTCCTCGGTCCCCCGAAGGTGGAGGTTGAGTCTCTGAAAATGAAGCGTGTTTTTTAGAAATATAAGTATTAGTACTTTTTATTTGGATGATATCTTTTTAAGGACAAAAAGAATTTTTGTCCAAACTAGAACACAGCATTGGTCAACATCGTTGTGTCACTCACTTCAGGGTCATACCTTTACTGAACATTACAGACCTTAATAGAGGGAATAAAACATTTAAAAACCAAACTAACATGAAAAAACTACTACCAATGTTCACTATTCTGTTTTGTGCAAATGCATTCGCACAAAAAGATAATTTACAAACAAAAGCCATTGCGGCAGCTGCTACAATTGAGCAGAAAGTAATTAACTGGCGCAGAGATTTTCATGCAAATCCTGAATTGGGCAACAGAGAATTTAGAACGGCAGAAATTGTTGCAAAACATCTTACATCATTAGGTATAGAAGTTAAAACCGGTGTTGCTAAAACCGGTGTAATTGGTATTTTAAAAGGTGGTTTACCAGGACCTGTTATTGCACTGCGTGCAGATATGGATGCATTGCCTATTACTGAAAGAGTAAATATTCCATTTGCCTCAAAAGTAAAAACAACATACAATGGAAACGAAACCGGTGTAATGCATGCTTGCGGACATGATGCACACACTGCCATGTTAATGGGCGTTGCAGAAGTATTAGCCGGCATGAAAAAAGATTTAAGAGGTACAGTAAAATTTATATTTCAACCGGCTGAAGAAGGCTCACCAGTGGGCGAAGAAGGTGGTGCAAAATTGTTGGTTAAGGAAGGTGTAATGGAAAATCCGCATGTAGATGTGGTTTTTGGAATTCATGTAGCGGCAGAATTACCTGTGGGTCAAATTGGTTATCGCCCTGCAGGCTTTATGGCAGCCGTATCTGATATGAAAATTATAGTACATGGTTTGGGATCTCACGGTGCATCTCCGTGGATGAGTGTTGACCCAATCGTAACATCTGCACAAATCATCAATAATTTACAAACAATTGTAAGCAGAAATTTAAGATTGACAGACAATGCAGCTGTACTTACCATTGGTGCAATAAATGGAGGTAACCGATCAAACATTATTCCGGAAAAAATAGAAATGCTTGGAACAGTAAGGACTTTCAGCGATACTGATGAAAAACTATTTTATGATAAAATAAAATTGATTGTTACAAAAACTGCAGAATCTAATGGTGCAACTGCTGAAGTGATTATACCTTACTCTTCAAAGTATCCAGTAACATATAATGATCCTGCATTAGTACAAAAAATGTTGCCTTCTTTACAAAAAACAGTTGGTGTAAACAATGCAATCTTAGTATCAGCAAAAACAGGTTCAGAAGATTTTAGTTTTTACCAGCAAAAAGCACCGGGCTTTTTCTTTAACCTTGGTTCTATGCCTGCAAATGCAAAACCTACAAGCCATCATACCCCTGATTTTTTTATAGATGAAAGCAGTTTTAAAATTGGTGTAAACGCATTTACAAATCTGGTATTGGATTATATGGATATGAACAAAGTGAAATAACATTATGGAAGAGCTAATAAATAAGATAAGCAACAACGCAGGCATAACTAATGAACAAAGTTTGAAGGCTTTGGAAACTGTAAAAGATTATGTAAAAGAAAAGTTTCCTATGATGGCAGGGGCAGTTGATAAACTATTTGAAGGCGGTGATAAAAAAGATGAAGATTATTTATAGATTTTATTCTGCAATATAGTTTTGGCAGTATCGCAGAATATCATCAATATCCTGGTCTTTTAAATTGGGGTAAGGCAACATTGGACTTTGTTTGTATTCATCATACAATTTCTTGGCATAAGCATTTCTAGAAATTACCTCCTGTGAATTTCGAACAAATGCATACAGCAATTCTTTGTTTTCCCATCTATTTACAACGCCCTGTAATGCAGGACCTACATAACGTTCGTTGGGTTTGTGGCAAGATGCGCAATTGGCTTTGAACAAGGTTTCGCCATTTGTATTTGCTACGGCAACTGAGTTCTCTGTATTTGTGGTTTTGTTACCGGCACTGTTGTTATTACAGCTTATTATAAAAACCAATACGATTAAATAATTAAATTTCATTTACTAAAATTAAGGAAAATAAAAAAGCTTTTACCCAAGGTACAGCACAGTTTTAATAAGCCAAACAAAATATGCAAAAATTCACTATCCAACTATT
>JANXTG010000003.1 GCA_025352525.1 Ferruginibacter sp. | reverse complement strand
TAGTACCGGTGATGCGTTGGATATGAAAACCAACATTATTGTAAAAGCTTTTATACAGGGCAGAGATATAAATTTGGATGATAAACACAAGCAGTTGAACAAAAAATATTCTGATAAATACGGCGTGAAATAGTATTTTATATATTACACTAAAAAGCCCCAATAATTAATTTTATTGGGGCTTTTTTATTGGGGGCTGTGGGCAGAAGAACTTTTTGTTAAACATTTGTTGCCGCTGTCTGTAGTACTCCTCGTCATTTCGCTACGCTCATTCCTGTGGTGTACTACTGCCCATCCGCCAGCCCTTTGGCGGTTTAGCTTTGTTGAACTTTTTAAAAAGAGGGTAATTTTTGATTAAGAAATTTTTCTCACAATCAAATAAATCCATTGTAAAATCTTATCAATATTTGTTTTAAAAGTTAATTGTGCAGGCTTTTTTTAAAGCGATTTAAAATAGGCCATTTAATAGAAGTTGAAAAAAGATAAAACGCCCAAAGGCTGCGGGATGGAAAGTAGTAGCTGCCGTAAATAATGCACTGTAAAATTTAATACAAACTGCTGCGGCACTACTACAAACAGCCCGAACCAAAGGTTCAGAAATATTACTAAAACTTACAGCCCCAATTTTATCCAATTAAAAAATCCCATTCTAAAAACAGAATAGGATTTTTTAATGAAGTATTATTATTTTCTAGAAAATATATCTTACACCAAACTGCATCTGCCATCTTGAAAATAAATCAGGACTTGCTTTTTCTTAATAACTTTCCCTTCACAATGCTGATATCTTTTTACATTTATATTGTACATAAAAGTACTTATTAAACACACAATTTTAAAATATAAAAGCAAAATTTCATTTGGCTGCTTTTTATACTAATGTTAAATTACCGGAATAAATTTTATATTTTCTAACCATTGCTGAAAAGTAAAATTGTTTGATTATTGAACAAATTAAAAGCCCCAAAATATTATTTTAGGGCTTTATAAAAAAGTTGCGTTATTTTATTTTACCTCTTCCGGCACTTCGCCCTTTGCTTCCATCATACGCATATTCTTTGCATCTTGCAAAAATTGTGATGCAAAAATAAATTCGTTCAATGGTTTGTTGTCAGAAAAAATAATGTCTTTGCTGTTGCCAGTCCATTCTTTTTTACCTTCTACCATATAAAGTATGTTGTCGCCAATTTCCATAACGCTGTTCATATCATGCGTGTTTATGATAGTGGTAATATTATATTCTACTGTTAGATCTTTTATCAGCTTATCAATTATCATAGAAGTTACAGGGTCGAGGCCGGAATTGGGTTCATCGCAAAAAAGGTATTTTGGATTAAGCACAATAGCTCTGGCGATACCAACTCTTTTTTTCATACCACCACTTATTTCTGAAGGAAATTTTTTGTTCGCATCTTTTAAGTTAACCCTTTCCAAAACCTCATTAATTCTCTTGCGTTTTTGTGTGCCGGTATCTTTTGTAAACATGTTTAGGGGAAATTTAATATTTTCCTCCACCGTCATACTGTCAAATAATGCAGAGCCCTGAAACAACATTCCAATCTCTCTTCTAAGAATGGTACGCTCTTCCTGCGTCATATCAGTAAAGCTTTTGCCATCGTATAAAATCTCTCCTTCATCAGGTTCAAATAAACCTACAAGGCATTTTTGCAAAACTGTTTTACCACTTCCGCTTGTACCAATAATTAAATTGGTTTTTCCGGTTTCCATTGTGTGGGTTACCCCATCAAGGACAACTTTATCGCCAAAAGATTTTTTAATGTTTTTAAACTCAATCATATTGAAAAGAATAATTTTTTAAAGAAGCAATGCAGCAAGTGCATAATCAGAAAGTAAAATCATGATGCAGCTAACCACTACCGCTTTGGTACTTGATCGGCCAATTTCTAATGCACCGCCGGTTACATGGTAGCCATAATATGCCGGTATAGAACTGATAATAAATGCAAATGTGTAAGCTTTTATAAGTGCAAACCAAACATTGAACGTATTAAAGTTTTCCATTAGACCACGATCAAAAGTATCGTAAGATAAAATGCCTGATGAATTACCAGCTAACCTTCCGCCCAAAATACCCAAAACCATAGAAATAACTACAAGTAATGGAATCATTATTAAAGCGGCGGTAATTTTGGGTAATATTAAATACGTTTTTGTATTGATACCCATTATTTCCAATGCATCTATTTGTTCACTAACCCGCATGTTGCCTAACTCACTTGCAATTTTACTGCCTACAACACCTGCAAGTACTATACAGACAAGCGTCGGCGAAAATTCTAAAATAACCGTATCTCTAACAATTTGTGCTATTGTACTTTTGGATATAATCGGGCTGGTAAGCTGGTAAGCTGTTTGTACAGCACTAACGGCTCCCATAAATATTGAAACAATAGATACAATCCCGATAGAGCCAATACCAATATCATTGCATTGTTGCATAAATTCTTTCCAATAAACTTTTGCATTTTCAGGTTTTGCAATCATGCCTTTTAGCATAAGTGAATACCTGCCAAGATGTGTAATAAAATTCATTAAAACAATAGTTTTTTAATATGTTATTGATTACCGTTTATTCATTAATTATGCCGAGCTCCTTGTTTTGCTTTTCCACCATTTACTGCGTTTAAGTTCATCTTGTGTTGCAGGCATAGTTGTGGTTCTATTTTTAGATTTAGATTGTGCATCTACAACTGCAATAACAACCATATTAAAAATACTACGGATGCTGCTACCCAATTGCAACACATGGACAGGTTTGTTTAACCCTAAGAGTATTGGACCAATACTGTCTGCACCACCAACTTCCTGCAGCAAATTGTAAGCAATATTACCTGCAGCAAGGTTGGGGAATATTAACGTATTAACTTCCCCGTTTACAAGTTCAGAAAAAGGATAGTTTTCTTTTAAAATTTCTTTATTAAATGCCAGGATGCCCTGCATTTCACCATCACAAATTAAGTTTGGTTCTTTTTGTTTTACAATTTCATGGGCTTTTTGTACAAGTTTTGCCTCCGGCGAATCGTTGCTGCCAAAGTTTGAATAGGAGAGCATTGCAATTTTTGGTACTACATTAAACTGCCTTACTTCTCGAGCAACCAATAGCGTTATTTCTGCAAGTTCTTCTGCTGTCGGGTTAAAATTAACGGTAGTATCTGCTAAAAACAGTGGACCTCTCTTGGTAAACAACAAATACATGCCTGCAATCTTCTTTACGCCTGGTTCGGTACCGATTATTTGTAAAGCCGGTTTAATGGTGTCAGGATAATTTCTGCTTAATCCACTAATCATACAGTCAGCAACGCCTGTCTCTACCATCATACAGCCAAAATGATTTCGCTCTTTCATGGCTTTGTTGGCCTCGTATCTGTTCACACCTTTGCGGTGTCTTTTTTCAAAAAATATTTCTCCAAAAGATTTTCGCATTTCTTCTGTATCGTCATCTTTCGGATTAATAATTGGCATTCCTTCTAAATCTACAAAGTTATCAGCGGCGATTTTTCTTATTTTCTTTTCATCACCCAATAAAATTGGATAGCCGATTTTTTCTTCTAGTACCAACTGTGCAGTTTTTAAAACCTTCGAATTTTCTGCATCGGCAAATACAACACGTTTAGGGTTTTGTCTGGCCTTATTACCTATTGCACGGCTTAGTTGATTATCCAGGCCAAGCCTGTTATTCATTTCAATTTTATAAGCTTCCCAATCAGTAATATCTTTTCGTGAAACGCCACTTTCCATAGCTGCTTTGGCAACTGCAGGTGCAATTGCTGCAAGTAAGCGTGGGTCTAAAGGTTTCGGTATGATATAATCTTCACCAAAAGAAAGATTTTTTTCGTTGTAAGCAAGGTTTACAATATCAGGTACCGGTGTTTTAGCAAGCTCAGCTAAAGCCTTTACAGCAGCAAGTTTCATTTCTTCATTTATACCCGTAGCCCTTACATCTAAAGCTCCTCTAAATATATAAGGAAATCCTAAAACATTGTTTACCTGGTTCGGTGTATCGCTTCTGCCCGTGGCCATTATTAGATCTTTACGGCTGTTTTTGGCAACGTCGTACATTATTTCAGGTTCTGGATTTGCCATAGCAAAAACTATTGGGTTTTTAGCCATTGACTTTACCATATCTGCTGTTACAACGTTGCCAACACTTAATCCAAGAAAAACATCTGCATCTTTCATGGCTTTTGTAAGATCCCAGTCAATATATTTTATATCTCTTGTAAAAGGTATTTGTACTTCAGGAATATCGGTCCGGCCGCTGTGTAAAATTCCATCCTTATCAAAAACAAAAAAGTTTTCAGGTTTTGCACCGAGTGATACATACAAACGTATACACGCCGTAGCGGCTGCTCCTGCGCCATTTACGACGAATTGAACCTTTTCTATCTTCTTCTTTTGAATCTCTAATGCATTTAATAATGCTGCTGCAGATATAATTGCAGTACCATGCTGGTCATCGTGCATTACCGGAATTTTACAGCGTTTTTTTAATTCCTGTTCTATAAAAAAACATTCCGGGGCTTTTATATCCTCTAAATTAATACCGCCAAAAGTGGGCTCAAGCGCAGCAACAATATCTACGAACTTTTGAGGATCAGTTTCATTTATTTCAATATCAAAAACATCTATATCTGCAAATATTTTAAAAAGAACTGCCTTGCCTTCCATTACAGGCTTACTTGCTTCGGGTCCAATATTACCCAAGCCTAAAACTGCCGTACCGTTAGTTATAACGCCTACTAAATTTCCTTTAGCAGTGTATTTAAAAATATCATCAGGATTATTTACAATTTCTTTGCAGGGTTCTGCAACACCGGGAGAATATGCTAACGATAAATCACGCTGAGTCTTTGCTTCTTTGGTAGGTATTACTTCAATTTTTCCTGGTCTTCCTTTGGAATGATATTCTAATGCTAATTGTTTTCGAAGTTCTTTTGCCATAATTTTCCTGTTATGATCTTGGTAGGGTTTTTTACGACCCCGGTTTAATAGAAAAACACAGGCTATTTAATTACTGTGATTTAATTTAAAAGATCAATTAATTGCAATTTACACAATTAAAAACAAGCGCTATTTATGATGTTTGAACTTTGAGCGTTTTAACTTTAAATGACCAGGTTATAACAAATTCTGCTATGGTATCTCCTTCTTTATTTTTGCCGGTTGTATAAGCATTTACAGAAGTGCTCTTGCCAGATGACATGGCTTCTCTAATCATTGATGCTATTCTGCGCCCATCTTCAGAAATAAAAGTTACTGTTCCTTTGGCTTTCTTAAAAAAGTTTGCTTCCATTTTTGTTACGAGCATGCTTACTTCAGGGTTTTTTTTGTAAATATGACCCATTGCTAAAACACCTGTGCTCATTTCAGCAGCCATGGAGAGACATGCAAAATAAGTACTTCTAAAAGGGTTTTTTGTAAGCCATTTAAAAGGAACCGTTACCGCACATTTAGTTTCGTCAGTATACCTAACCCTTATACCGCAAAAATATGCAGCAGGTAGTTTCATTAATAGAAACAATCGAAACCCAATAGGGTTATTTATTTTGTTTACAAAATCGTCGAATATTATTACAGCTTCCTTTGTGATAATGTTAAGTTTTAATTTTTAATAAAACGCAACTAACAGTGTATTATTATTTTATAGATATAAAATGGGTATTTGTACTCTTTTCCAGCTGAATTTACTT
>JANXTG010000210.1 GCA_025352525.1 Ferruginibacter sp. | reverse complement strand
AATTAACGTTGGCATAAAAGATAAAAGTTTTGAAAAAAACGAGCAACTTTTAAACAGTATTGCATTTGCTAAAAAAAACAACGTAACGCTTCATCTTATGGGCCTTGTAAGCAATGGTGGCGTGCACTCTCATATAAACCACATTAAGGCCATTACAAGTTTGTGTGCTGCACAAAATTTTAAAAACGTACTTATACATGCCTTTACAGACGGAAGAGATACTGATCCTAAAAGCGGTCTGGATTTTTTAAGAGAACTGCAGCAACATTTAGATGCAACAAGCGGAAAAATTGCAACAATAACCGGTAGATATTATGCAATGGATAGAGATAAAAGATGGGAAAGAGTTAAGATTGCTTACGATGCAATGGTGCACGCAACAGGTGAAAAAACTGATGATATTTTAGCCTCTGTTAAAGCATCTTACGAAAAAAATGTTACAGACGAATTTATAATGCCACTTATAAATAATGCCGCAGGCGATACAAAAATAAAAAATGGCGATGCTGTATTGTGCTTCAATTTTCGTACTGACAGGTGTAGAGAAATTACTGAGGTACTTACACAAGTGGATATGCCCCTACAAAATATGCACCCGTTACAACTTCATTTTACCACTATGACGAATTATGATCATACTTATAAAAACGTGTTTGTAATGTATGATAAAGACAATCTGGATAATACCATTGGGCAGGTTATTGCAGCTACAGGTAAAACGCAACTTCGTATAGCAGAAACAGAAAAATATCCACATGTAAGTTTCTTTTTTAGTGGTGGCAGAGAAATGGTTTTTAAAGGCGAAAAAAGAATTATGATTCCATCGCCTAAAGTAGCCACCTACGATTTGCAACCACAAATGAGTGCTTATGAGGTTACAGATGCTGTTGTTGCAGCTATTGAAAATACTTTACCTGATTTTATATGTCTGAATTTTGCAAATGCAGATATGGTTGGCCATACAGGTGTATGGAAAGCAGTAATAAAAGCAGTGGAAACGGTTGATGAATGTGTGAAAAAGGTGGTAACTAAAGCGCTTGAAAAAGATTATACAGTTTTTTTATTGGCAGACCATGGTAATGCGGATTACGAAATAAATGAAGATGGTACACCAAATACAGCTCATTCTTTAAACCTGGTTCCTTTTTTTATAATTGACAATGAATGGAAGGGATCAATTAAACCCGGTAAACTGGGTGATGTTGCACCTACAATTTTAAAAATGATGGGGTTGCAGATTCCGTTAGAAATGAAGGGTGATCTTTTGATTTAAGTTGTTTAATATAAATTGGCAAAATGAGCCCACGCAGCATTTTTACAACAATATTTGTCTATATTTATAAGGTAAAACCCTAACTTATGACCGAGGAGCAAATGCTTGCCGGAACACTTAAAAATAATGCCGCTGCGCAGGAGGCACTGTACGACCGTTACAGTCCACGTATGCTTGCTGTATGTTACCGCTTTGCAAAAAACAGAGAAGATGCAGAAGATATGTTGCAGGAAGGCTTTATAAAAATCTTTACGCAGCTCCATCAATATAGGAAAGAAGGCGCACTTGAAGGATGGATTAGAAGAATTATTGTACATACCTGTATCAATGTGCTAAAGAAAAATAAGAAGTTTTCTGAAACAGTTGATTTGATTCATGCCAATGCTTTTCATACTAAAGAAGATATGGTACCAAGCATTATACAGGCAAAACAGGTGGTTGAATGTATCCGTATGTTACCCCTGGGTTATAAAACTGTACTTAACCTTTATGCAATAGAAGGCTACTCACACAAAGAGATTGGAAAAATGCTGGATATAGAAGAAAGTACAAGCCGCAGCCAGTATACAAGAGCAAAAGCAATGTTAGAAGATATTTTAATTAAGAAACATATAATTGATAAATCTCAATACAAAAACCAATACGGAAAAATAAACAGTAAAATTTAATCAAACAAAATTTACTACTAACGATCAATGCCTGAGTGAAAATGGAAGACGATAATTACAAAGACGAATTTGAACTTTTTCTGAAAGAAAGTGCTGATGAGTTTAGAATGGTGCCATCCAGAAAAGTCTGGTACAGCCTGTATAACAACTTACATCCAGACAGAAGATGGCCATCGATGGCAGTTTGTTTACTAATACTAACGGCAGTACTTTACCTCGGTATTGCGAATAATAATTCATTGAGCAGCGCTGCAAAAAAAGCATCAGCTGAAAATCTTTCTCATCGTTTAAACGAAAAAAATGATGATTCTAAAATTACATTTTCAGCAAAAGATTATTTAAATGTAAAAAATAAAAATAACGCAAAGTTTTCCATAATAGGCCCTCATTTAGAAAGTGTAGAATCTGATCACAGAGAAAATTCTATCAAACCAGTAATAAATATTTTATCAAATCTTAGGGGTTCAAATTCTTTTGCTAACACAGTTGAAAATTCTGTAGTCCTTAAAACAACTGCGCCGGCAAATATTCTTGATGATGTAAATATTTACGACATAAATAATAAAAATGAAAAGAAAGCTGCTGTGGCTAAAGGTTCAATTAATAACGAGAAAAAAGAGATGATTTTTGCTGAAAATACAACCGCAGATATAGTATTAAATACTGAGATAATAACTGCGAAATCAGTTGAAAATGAAACATTATTACAAAAAATTGATTTTTTGAATATTGAAAAAAGTTGGAAAGAGGATTATGCATTTAGAAATAAACCTGCCATAAATAAATTTAAACAAAACAGTACATTAACTTATTTCATTACACCTTCATTTGGGTACAGAAGTTTTTCGAAAACAACAGAAAGCAATACAACAGGTTCATCTTTAATTTCATCAAGAACTACCAATGGCTCAACAAATTTATTTGATAATGCATCCCTTAATTTAGAAGCAGGTGCAATTTTGCAATACAGTGCTTCTGAAAAAATACGACTTAAAGCCGGCTTGCAGGCTAATTATACCAATTATATATCAAATGTTACAGCGTTAGGTCATCCGACTCAAACTTCACTTACACTAAATAATAGCGATAATAATATTCGTTCTTCTAGCTTTTCTACACAACTTGGAAATGATAAAATAAATAAAAATACTATGCAAATTGCATTGCCTTTGGGTGCAGATTTTAAAATTGCAGGTACTGGGAAACTTAACTGGTATGCAGGTGGAACAATACAACCAACTTATGTTATTGGTGGGAATGCTTTTGTATTATCATCAGATGAAAAATATTATATTTCTGAAAATACTTTGCTCAGGAAGATGAACCTAAATACTGCAATCGAAACCTTTGTAAGTTTTAAATCAGCTAACGGAATTTTATTAAATGTTGGCCCACAGTTTCGTTACCAGTTGTTTTCAACATACAAAAAACAATATGGTTATGCTGAAAAGATATACAATATTGGGATTAAAATTGGCGTAACTGCTGCTTTCTAATTACATCAAATTTTAATTTTGAAATTCTACACTCCTTCAGAACTGTGATTACCTTTTATTATAATATTTTATTGATTTGGGCTTATGACTTAATTTTGAAATATGCTTAGCCGTGTTTTTTTTGGTACAGTCATTTTTTTTGCATCCTGCAAAACCAATAAAAAGTCACCTGGTGATATCAATACCATAAATAATTCGCAGATAATAACCGGAGATACAGTTTCAAATTTTTTTCCTGTAACATCTTATTTAAAGGGTGAAATATTTAGCATTAAAACCGGTGGAATGACCCCTATTAAAAAAACCACTGTACAAAAGGTTACAGATTCTATGTGGGTAAAAGAATCCGATTTTGAAACTACCTTCTCAGCATTTTTGTTTCCCATAATTGATACAGCTAATCTAAAAAAAACTTTTTCTGAAAAAAGGTTTTTAGATCAAACTTTAAATGCGTTTACTTTTACTTACGATCCTTTAAATGATGAGGGAAACAGTTTTGCTTTTAAACATTGGGATGTTTACGTGGATCCCGAAACAAATAAAGTAAGACGCATATATCTTACAAAAAAAATAGATGCTGATACAACACTTTTGCTGACATGGCAAAGTGGCAAATGGTGCAAAATAATTACAGTTAAAAATATTGAAGGAAAAACAACAATCATTCAAGAAGAAAAAATATCCTGGAGTTACGAAGAATAATGACACAAAAAGAATTTTCAGCCATATCATCTACCATACCTACACAACCGGGTATTTACAAGTACTATAATGCCGCAAATGAATTGATTTATGTGGGCAAAGCAAAGCACCTACGCAAAAGAGTAAGCAGTTATTTTAATAAAATGAAGACCAGCTATAAAACTGCTGAACTGGTAAACCGAATCATCAAAATAGAATTTACAATTGTAAACACAGATCAGGATGCATTTTTACTGGAAAACTCTCTTATAAAAGAACACCAGCCACTCTTCAATATTAATTTAAAAGACGATAAAACCTATCCTTACATAGTTGTAAAAAATGAAGCATTTCCCAGGGTTTTTTTAACGAGAAGAAAAATAAAAGACGGTTCGCAATACCTAGGTCCTTTTACATCTGTAGGCAAAGTAAGAGACTTGCTTAATTTTATAAAACAAAATATACAACTCCGCACCTGCAAACTCAATTTAACTCAGGCAAATATTGAAAAAGGCAAATTTAAGGTTTGCCTTGAATACCATTTGGGCAACTGTAAAGGACCATGTGAAGCACTGCAAACGCTTGAAGATTACACAGAAGGAATTGCTCAGTTAAAAGATTTACTTAAGGGAAATTTAAATCCGGTTATAAATAATTATAAAAATAAAATAAAGGAGCATGCTTTAAATATGGAGTTTGAAAAAGCAGCCATTTATCAGCATAAAATTGAACATTTAAAATTATATGAATCAAAATCTGCAGTGGTAAATACAAACACCGGCACTGTAGATGTATTTACAATTTTGGAGGAAGGCGATACAGCATATGTAAACTATTTGGCTGTAAGTAATGGCAGTATTATACAAACTAAAACAATAACACTTCAAAAGAAACTTGAGGAAAATGCAGCAGAAATATTAGCTTTTGCAGTTGCACAGTTGAGGCAGGTTTTTGAAAGTGATGCAAGAGAAATCATTTTACCATTTGAAATAGACTATATAGAACCAAACACTATTATTACTGTACCGAAGGCCGGCGATAAAAAGAAATTGCTGGATCTTTCTCAAAAAAATGTGAACTATTTTAAAGCCGAATTGCATGCTAAAAAGTTATTAAAGCTTGAAGATAAAACGTCAGATGAAAAAGATGCAGTGTTGTTACAACTTCAACAAAATTTACAATTAAAAGAATTGCCGGTGCACATAGAATGTTTTGATAACTCAAATTTTCAGGGAAGTTATCCTGTTGCGGCGATGGTGTATTTTAAAAACGGCGAACCAAGCAACAAAGATTACCGCCATTACAATATTAAAACTGTTGACGGGATAAATGACTTTGCCTCCATGGCAGAAGTGGTATACCGGCGCTACAAAAGGCTTACAGATGAAGGAACGACACTGCCTCAACTTGTGATTATAGATGGCGGTAAAGGGCAGCTAAGTTCTGCAATGGAAAGTATTGACAAGCTCAACCTTAGAGGAAAAATGACATTGGTAGGGCTTGCAAAAAACAAAGAAGAAATATTTTTTGATGGTGACACTGAATCGTTATTGTTGCCCTGGGACAGCGAAAGCTTAAAACTGATTCGTAGAATTAGAGATGAAGTGCATCGCTTTGGTATTACTTTTCACAGAAATAAAAGAAGCAAAGGAACTTTTAAAAATGAACTGGAAGATATAAAAGGAATAGGAAAACAAACAGCAGATTTATTGCTTAAGGAATTTAGATCTGTAAAAAGAATTAAAGAAGCGAGTGATGCTGCAATTGAAAAAGTTGTAGGAAAATCAAAATTAAAAATGATTAGAGAACAATTAAAAAGTACCATTTAAAATTAATTATTTCAATAACTTTTTTCTTCAATAGTATCTTTTATAGCAAGATAACTAAGGTATCTTTCTTCTGAAATTATGCCTTCATTTATGGCAATTTTTACTGCACAGCCGGGCTCATTAAAATGCTGGCAATTATTAAATTTACAATCATTCATTACCGCACGCATTTCAGGATAATACTGTGCCAATTCATGTTTAGGCACATCAACCAAACCCATTTCTCTTATTCCCGGCGTATCAATTATACTTCCGCCAAAAGGCAAATCAAACATTTCAGCAAAAGTGGTCGTATGCATTCCTTTACCGCTCCAATCGCTTACAGCAAGTGTTTTAAGTGAAAGATCCGGAAAAACATAATTTATAAATGTTGATTTCCCAACACCAGAATGTCCGCTCAGTAAAGTAATTTTATTTTTCAACAGCTCTTTTACTTCTGCTGTTCCAATATTTTTTTCAATGCTCATCAGCATTATTTTATAACCGATGGCTTCGTAGTTTTTTTTTGCCAGCTCAAATTTCTCCTGCTCTTTTTCTTTGTACAAATCTGCTTTATTAAAGACAATAATTGCAGGTACACGATATGCTTCTGATGTAATTAAAAACCTATCTATAAAGCCAAAAGAAGTTTTGGGATTTTTTAAGGTGGCAAACAACAAAGACTGGTCTAGGTTTGCAGCTACAATATGGTGCAAATTTTTATTGTGTGGAGAAACCCGGTTTATATAATTTTTTCTATCATAAATTTTTGAAATAACCAGATTCCCTTCCACTGCTTCCTCATCTATCTCAACCACATCACCTACAGCTATAGGATTGGTAGATGTTCTGCCAGCAATTTTAAGTTTACCTTTTAAACGGGCATTAACGAAATCGCCTTCTGAATTTTTTAAAATATACCAACTTCCTGTAGATCTGTAAACTGTAGCCTGCATGGTTGCAAGTTAAATAAAGCTTAGGGAAATTTTCTAAAAACGAGGTAACGAAGTAAGATTTCCAGCAGTAAAAAAAAAGCCGCACCAATGGCAAAGGGTAAAAATTTATCTGTAAACCTGGTTGTCGTTGTAATTTCTACCTTGCTTTTTTCAAGTTCATCAATAGTGGCGTAAATACCGGAAAGACCATCATTATCTTTTGCACGAAAATATTTACCACCGGTTTCTTCTGCTATCTGCTTCAATAATTTTTCATCAATAGAAACTTTTACCGTTCGTATCTGTACGCCTAATGCAGTCTGTTCAGGTTGAGATGCAAATCCATCTGTACCCACACCAATTGTATAAACTTTTATTTCAAATGCTTTGGCAATTTCTTTTGCAGTTTTTGGATCAATAAGTCCGCCATTATTTTCCCCATCTGTAAGTAAGATTACAATTTTAGATTTTGTTTTTGAGTTCCGAAGCCTGTCAACACTTGTACTTAAACCCGAACCTATTGCAGTTCCATCCTCCAACAAACCAAAATGTATGTTTTGAACAGCAGAAATGAGAACACTTTTATCAGTGGTTAATGGACACTGTGTAAAACTTTCACCGGAAAAAATTACAACCCCTATTCTGTCAGTTGGTCTTTTATTTATAAAATCTATGGCAACATTTTTTGCGGCTTCCAACCTATTGGGTGTAAAATCCTGTGCACTCATACTACCGCTCACATCAATGCACAATACGATATCTATTCCTTCTCCCTCCGTATTTTTTTCTTCATTCTTTGTTTGGGGATTAGCCAATGCGGTTATAAGTAAAGCAATAGCAAACATTCTTAAAATAAATAAAATATGCCTAAAAGAAACTTTCCAGCTACTTAACCCTTTTGCAGCAGTTGTTGAAACCTGCAATGATGCTGATCTTCGATTGTTTGTTATTACGTACCATATAATAAATAATGGAATAAGTATCAGCAACGCAAAGAAATACGGCTGAGAAAATTCAATATTAGAAAAATATTCGAAAAGCAAATTTTAAACTTTTTTTATACGTGATAATTCTATTTCTTCAATAGCAGTTTTTAAATAATTTAAAGCTGCTTCATTCTCTGTGTAAGAAGAATTGTACTTAGCAAACTTTACAGCATCACCGGTAGCCAAAGCCTCTGTTGCGTGTGATGCTGTTTCTGCTTTTAATTCGTGCGATTTTAATTTCATCAATATTTCCTGTGTTGTTTTGTTCGAAAAATTTTGGTTGACAGTTCTACCATAATAATTCTTCAAAACATCTGCAAGCTTTGTATGATATTCTTTTACACCCAAAGAACGTTGTTCATTTGCTTTTTTAAGACCTTCCAAAGCAAGTAAAGCTTCTTCGTAAGCTCCTTTGGTATTTAAAGGAACAACAACTTTTTTCTTCTTTTTAAAATATTTCCACACAAAAAATAATATGATAAGGAACAGCAAAACACCTACAACAATATATACCCAAAACCAATCGACAAACTCAACGTTTAAAATCGATTTTATATCTCTTGGTAAACCACCTTTATCCAGCGGCATATAACCAACTTCAATTTTAACCTGGTTAGTGCTTAAAGTTTGCGATGCGGTATTTAAATGATTTATTCTGTAAAGCAAACCCGGGAAAATGAAAGAGCCTGAATCAAAACTTGTAAAAATTATTTTTTGTTGCCAGACGATGTTACCGTCTTTATCTTTTCCGTTACCACCATTTTTTTCCAAAATTTCAAAATGCGGTATAGAATCAGGAATATTTATGCTAACGGTATATTCGGGAGAAGGAAGATCAACTGCAAGTGTATAAGTAACACGCTCACCAATTAAGATTGTGTTTTTATCAACTGAGCTGCGAATAGCCTGTGCAGATAAGGAGAAACTAACTATTAATAAAGCTACAGTTGTTAATAATTTATTGATATGTGTGCGGTAAAGTTTATTCATTCCAAATTTTTACTTTCTTTTTAAAAAGAATTTCTGTAAAATTTTTACGTAATCGTCGTCTGTTTTAACGTGCAACAAATCTGCACCGGCCTGTTTAAAATATTTTGTACAGGTATCAGTCTGCTCAAAAAAATATTGCGAATAATTATGCCTTACCATTGGATCATCACTGTCTATCCATTTTACTTTTTGCGTTTCAGCATCTTTTAATTGCAACAATCCTGCTTCGGGTAATTGCATATCCATTTTATCGTAAACTTTAATACCGATTACATCATGCTTTTTGCCAATTACTTTTAAATCATTTTCATAACCTGTAGCTAAAAAATCGCTGATTATAAATGCAATACTTTTTTGCCTTGTGGTGTTATTAAAATATTTTATAGCCTCATCAATATCAGTACCGGAAGATGTTGGTTTTAAACCCAACAATTCTCTTACAATATACAAAGCATGTGGTCTTCCTTTTTTTGGTGGAATATATTTTTCAACCTTATCGCTGAAAAAAATCACGCCAACTTTATCATTATTATTTACTGCGCTAAACGCTAATACAGCCGCCATTTCAGTAATAAGATCTTTTTTTCTTTTACCAACTGTACCAAATAAATTACTTGTACTTGTATCTATCAACAACATCAGCGTGAGCTCTCTTTCTTCTTCAAATAATTTTGAGAATGGCGTGTTAAATCTTGCACTTACATTCCAGTCAATAAAACGAATATCATCACCCGCACTGTATTCTCTAACTTCTCTAAAACTCATTCCTTTTCCTTTAAATGCTGAATGATATTCACCCGTAAAAAGATT
>JANXTG010000162.1 GCA_025352525.1 Ferruginibacter sp. | reverse complement strand
ATTTGTTTTTCCTGTCTCTTGATTGGTTGTAATAATTGTTTCTAGGACTCTTCGATTTTTACCCAAAGCATTATTAATGTTACGTACAAGATTTGTAGTGCCAGATTTTAGCCCATTGTTGTATTCATTTCTGCAATAATCATTGCAAAACTTTTTATCAGCCCGACCTTTTACGGCTGAATTGCAACTGAGGCAAAGCGTGGCTTCTTTTTTTGTAAGCATAAGCTGGTACTGATTTGTAAATGAAATATACAACTTAATTATATAATTACAACCGTTTACAAACGGATATATACAACTATAAACGGTTAAGATACGAGTACCGCTTTTGCTGCGGCGCATCTTTGCATTGTCAAACCGAAACAAGGTATTGGCTGAAATAAAAAATTATAAACCGCAACGCTTTTATAGAGGCAATGCACAAAACGTAAAACATGTACGCATTAAAAAACAAAGTTCAATTGATTGGTAATTTAGGTAACGCACCGGAAGTAAGAAGTACGGAAGCAGGCAAAAAACTGGTTCGCTTTTCTGTAGCCACAAATGAGCAATACAAAAATGCAAAAGGCGAAAGAGTAACAGAAACCCAATGGCATAACCTTATAGCCTGGGGCAAAGTTGCAGAGATTGCAGAAAAGTTTTTGGTAAAAGGCACCGAAGTTGCCATTGAAGGAAAATTAATAAACAGAAATTATATGGATAAAGAAGGCAACAAAAAATATGTCACAGAAATACAGGTTACAGAGTTGTTGTTGCTTGGTAAAGCTACAAGTGCGATGGTGGCATAACACCATACTACATAACCACAGGCATAGCCTGTGGTTATGTAAAGTTAAACCCCTTCGGAATTCGTCAAAAGGTTTTATTTTTTTACAATGAATCCCGCAGGGGTTCAACCACCAATAACCATGGGTGCAACCCATGGATGCAATAACCATGGACGTAGCTCATGGACGCAATACCATAAGTGCAACCCATGCACATAATATCCATACGATATGAGCAGTTACCGCCAAATATATTACCAGATAATCTTCGGGACAAAATACCGCCAACCAACGATAAGTAAAGAGTACGACAAAGAGTTGTATGCGTATATATATGGCATAATTACAAAACAAAAATGCAGGCTCTACCGCATAAACGGAATTGAAGATCATATTCACATATTTTGCGATTTACATTCTTCACTAAGCCTTGCGCAGTTTGTGCAGGATATAAAAGTGGCAAGTAATATATGGATGAAATCATCGGGCAAGTTTCCGCTTTTTGAAGGATGGCAGGTTGGCTACGGAGCTTTTACCTACAACATTAGAGAAAGAGATATGATGATTAATTATGTGAAAAAGCAAAAGGAACATCATGGTAAAGAAACTTATTATGATGAATACAAAAGGCTGCTCTATGAAAATGGAATTGAATATGATGAACAATATTTAATGTAATTGAAAATATTTTGGGGGCTGTCATCAGATGAATAATATTCAACAGAGGTCCGCTGCCCGCCGCCCGCTTTTTTGTGCGCTCAAATGCAGCCCACAAAAAGAGCTTTGGCTAAGCAGCGCAGCCCTTCATCCTTATATCTTTTTTCAACTTTTAATTAAGCGCAGCCTTACCAGGTAATAACGAATCCCAACGGGGTTCAACTTTACTAACCACAGAAACAGCCTGTGGAAACTGATAAGCAAATAAACAATGTTCCCAATAGCCGTGATAGAAGTGGAAATACTTTTTTGAGGAACGAAAAAAAGATTGAAGCGAATAGCACGATACAAATGCATAGCAAAGCAAAAATGCTCATGCTTCTAAAAATTGAAATCGGTAATTTTATATTTTGTAAGCAGTGAATATTTCTTAAAACAAACACATGACCACAACTACGATAGAGCGCAACGAAATATTTGAACTCGCTTACAGATTTGTAACAGAAACGGCAGAAAACATTTTTCTTACCGGTAAGGCCGGGACGGGTAAAACCACCTTTTTAAAATATTTAAAAGAGCATTGTACAAAAAATACTATTGTTGCTGCGCCAACAGGCGTTGCGGCTATAAATGCAGGCGGCGTAACGCTTCACAGTCTTTTTCAATTACCGTTTCACCCATTTATACCAAGCAATGGAGGTAAAGATGACTTGTTGGGAAAAATGAAATACAACAAACAACGCTTGCAGTTGCTACGCAAAATGGAGCTGCTGATAATTGATGAGATAAGTATGGTTCGTTGCGATACGATGGATGCGATAGATACGCTGCTGCGAAGTGTGCGCAGAAATTATCAT
>JANXTG010000134.1 GCA_025352525.1 Ferruginibacter sp. | reverse complement strand
GATGAAAGAGATTGGAGTGCCTGTAATCATGGATTGTACACATTCACTGCAACAGCCCAACCAAACAAGTGGGATAACCGGTGGCAATCCATCACTTATAGAGACTATAGCAAAAGCAGCAGTAGCAACGGGTGCAGATGGTTTGTTTATTGAAACCCATCCAAATCCTTCTGTTGCAAAAAGCGATGGCGCAAATATGTTGAAATTAGATTTACTGGAAGATCTGCTAACAAAGTTGGTGAGAATAAGACAATCGATTTTGTAAAATATTTGTAGCAGCAAATTAATAATTTAAACGAACATGTGCTCGGGCTATTTGCTGCAATCTTTTTTCGTGCCTTAAAAAAGTATTTCCGCTACTATCCCGGCTATGCGCAGCAGCAAATCTTTTTTCATCTTTTATTGTGCATTAGATTAAATAGAATGCCTATGATTTCCAATGTTTAAAGTGAAATCAACCAGGTAATATCAATATTTTTTGGGGGAAGTCTTTTATGAATCTACAAATACCTTACAGGGTTTCTTCTCGCATTAAAAACATAGCGTTTTACATTCATCCAAAAAGCAAGAAAAAAATATACGATTACCGGGGAACCTATTGTAGCAAATGACAGGTAAATAAAATACTTGCGAATGGTAGTAGTGGCTATCCCCATTCTTTCTCCCAACGCTGTACAAACGCCGAAAACATGCCACTCTATAAAATGTTTTAATTTGTACATAGTTTAATTACTTTTTATTATTTGCAACACAATTAAAACTACACCAAATTCATTAAAAGGTTAATTAATTTTTTAAGTATTTTTGCAGCAGTAAACGAAAGCAAATAAAATCGACTTGATTATAAGTTTATCTTCTTGGTTTCCAATTTTTTAATTCTCAAATTACGCTTTATGGCATTCGACATTGCAATGATACAAAAGCTGTATGCAAATTTTCCTGAAAGAGTTGCAGCTGCACGTAAACTCATCGGTAAACCACTTACATTAACTGAAAAAATATTGTACGCCCACTTATGGCAAAATGAGCATATCAACCCTTTTGAAAGAGGTATTTCCTATGTTGATTTTGCGCCGGATCGTGTAGCAATGCAGGATGCAACCGCTCAAATGGCGTTATTGCAATTTATGCAGAGTGGCCGAACAACCGTTGCTGTACCAAGTACAGTGCATTGCGATCATTTAATTGAAGCAAAAGACAACAGCAAAACTGACCTTGACAGAGCCGTACACGAAAGCAGCGAGGTTTACGATTTTCTTTCTTCTGTTTCAAATAAATATGGCATCGGTTTTTGGAAACCGGGTGCAGGAATAATACACCAGGTGGTATTGGAAAATTATGCTTTTCCCGGCGGAATGATGATAGGTACAGACAGCCATACCGTGAATGCAGGCGGACTTGGAATGATTGCCATTGGTGTAGGTGGCGCAGATGCATGTGATGTAATGGCGGGCCTTCCATGGGAATTAAAAATGCCTAAATTGATTGGCGTAAAACTTACAGGAAAATTAAATGGATGGACAGCTGCTAAAGATGTAATATTAAAAGTGGCAGGTATACTTACCGTAAAAGGTGGTACCGGTGCAGTTGTGGAGTACTTTGGTGAAGGTGCTACAAGTATGAGTTGCACAGGCAAAGGAACTATTTGTAATATGGGTGCTGAAATTGGCGCTACTACATCAACATTTGGTTATGATGAAAGCATGAGCCGCTATCTTGCCGCAACAGGGCGTGCAGAAATTGCTGCAATGGCAGATACAATTAAAGAACATTTAACCGGCGATGCTGAAGTGTATGCAAACCCGCAGGATTATTTTGACCAGGTTATTGAAATAGATTTAAACACTTTAGAGCCGCATTTAAATGGCCCTTTTACGCCGGATTTGGCAACGCCTATTTCTAAAATGAAAGAAGCTGCAGCAGCAAATGGTTGGCCTACAAAAATTGAAGTTGGTTTAATCGGTAGCTGTACAAATTCATCTTACGAAGATATTAGCCGTGCGGAAAGTCTGGCAAAACAGGTTACAGAAAAAGGCCTTAAATTAAAATCTGAATTTACCATAACACCGGGTTCGGAGCAGGTACGTTTTACAATTGAAAGAGATGGCTTTTTAGATACGTTTGGCAAAATCGGTGCAACCGTTTTTGCAAATGCTTGCGGGCCGTGTATTGGAATGTGGGCACGTGTGGGGGCAGAAAAAGCAGAAAAAAATACCATTGTACACAGCTTTAACAGAAACTTTGCCAAGCGTGCAGATGGTAACCCAAATACTTTTGCATTTGTAGGATCTCCGGAGATTGTAACAGCAATGGCAATTGCAGGCGATCTTAACTTTAACCCACTTACAGATTCTTTACTAAACGACAAAGGTGAATGGGTAAAACTTGATGCACCATCAGGTTATGAATTACCGCCCAGAGGTTTTGCAGTTGATGATCCGGGGTTTCAGGCTCCTGCAGCAGATGGCAGTGGCGTAAATGTAATTGTATCACCAGCAAGTAAGCGTTTACAAATATTAGAACCTTTTGCAGCCTGGGAAGGAGATGATTTATTGGGGTTAAAATTACTGATAAAAGCAAAAGGAAAATGTACTACAGATCATATTTCAATGGCAGGCCCATGGTTAAAGTTTCGTGGGCATCTAGATAATATCAGTAACAATATGTTGATAGGCGCAGTAAATTTTGCAAACGAAAAAACCAACCTGGTAAAAAACCAGCTTACAGGTTTATATGGTACTGTTCCTGATACACAACGTGCATACAAGGCGGCAGGTATTGGAACTATTGTGGTGGGAGATGAAAATTATGGTGAAGGAAGCAGTAGGGAACATGCAGCAATGGAGCCACGGCATTTAGGTGTTAGAGCTGTATTGGTAAAATCATTTGCACGCATACACGAAACCAATCTTAAAAAGCAGGGAATGCTGGCACTTACTTTTGAAACTAAAACAGATTACGATAAGTTTCAGGAGGATGATGTGATAGATATTATTCGCTTAAAAACATTTGCTCCCGGCAAAAGATTAAAGCTTGTACTCAAACATAAAGACGGTTCAAAAGATGAAATTATGGTAAACCATACTTATAACAAACAGCAGATAGAATGGTTTAAAGCCGGTGCTGCTTTAAACATTATACGGAGAGAATTTGCAGACAAGCAGGCTAATTAATTTTTTAAAAGGCTGATGTAAAATGCATCAGCCTTTTTTTTTAAAAATCTTTTATCGTGCTGTTTCCCCACTCATACTTTTTTTTACCTGTCTTTAAATAAAGTTTTTATTTTCGTATTTTAATTCAAATGAAATATTTCTTTTCTCTACTTTTTATTTTTACAAGTGCCTTTGGTTTTGGGCAGATAAAAAGATACGCAGCCACAAAAATTACCGGCAATATTAAAATTGATGGTAAAGCTGACGATCTAAATTGGAAAAATATAACCCCCATTAAAGATTTTATTATTGCTTCTCCAGATTTTGGAAAGCAACCCACAAAAACTACTGAGGTAAAAATCGCTTACAATAACGAAGCAATTTTTGTGCTGGCAACCATGTTTGATGATGTAAAAAACATACGCAAACAGCTAACACAAAGAGACGGAAATGAAAGGCAGGATTGTGATATTTTCACTTTTGGATTAGATCCTTATCTCGACAAACAAAATGGATTTATTTTTCAGGTTACTGCAGCAGGTGTGCAGGGCGATGCAAGGCAATCTACAGCAAACGGTACAGACAAAAGTTGGGATGCAGTTTGGGAAAGTGCAGTAAATATTCAGTCTGACAGATGGATTGTCGAAATGAAAATACCTTTTAGTGCCATTCGTTTTACTAAAAAAGATGTACAGACCTGGGGACTTCAACTTACCCGTTTTATAAGAAGTGCAAATGAAAATGATACCTGGAGCCCGCAGGATCCTAATAAAGACGGCAGCATAAACCAATGGGGAGAATTAACCAATCTTACCAATATTGTTCCGCCGTTAAGGCTTTCTTTTTTGCCTTACATTAGTGGAGGTTTTCGGCAGTCGCCAAATGTTGATGGTAAAAAACAAATTGAATTTATAAAAAGCGGTGGCATGGATGTTAAATACGGCATCAATGAAAGCTTTACTCTAGATGTTACTTTAATACCCGATTTTGCGCAGGTACAGAGTGACAATGTATTTTTAAACCTATCACCTTTTCAGGTAAGATTTGATGATTACCGGCCATTTTTTACAGAAGGCACAGAACTGTTTAATAAAGCAGGATTGTTTTACAGCAGGCGTATAGGTGCAGAGCCATCAGGCACCGGGCAGGTTCTTAATTTTGCAAAAAATAATCCTCAATATTCAATTGATAAAAACCCCGGAATAACTAGATTATACAATGCCACAAAATTAAGTGGACGTACAAAACACAATTTGGGTATAGGTGTTTTTAATGCAGTTACAAAACCTATGGAAGCAATCCTTGTAAATAATATTTTCAAAATTGATTCTGTAATAGTTACAGAGCCACTTACAAATTACAATGTGTTGGTACTTGATCAAGCTTTAAAAAACCGCTCATCTATTACACTCACAAATACAAATGTTACCCGTAAAGGCAATTCAAGAAATGCAAACGTTACGGGTTTAGATGTTTCAATGTTTGATAAAGCGAACAATTATTTATTAAGGGCATCCGGTAAGTACAGTAACATTTCTGGAAAACAGGGAAGTTATAACGGCTATAAAACTGAATTAAATGGTGGAAAAATCAGCGGAAAATGGCGATGGAATACAGGCATTAATATTGAGAGTGACAAATACGATCCCAATGATTTAGGGTATTTACAAAATAATAATTCTTTTGAACAAGGTTCCGGCGTAAGCCTTAACTACACAAAACCAACAAAAAAATATTTAAGCCATAGTTATAATTTAAACTATAGAAATGCTTACCTGTACAAGCCTTTTAAGTGGAATTCTTTTGATGTTTCCGGGAGTGCAATGTTTTTGTTTAGAAATTTTTGGGATGCAAATTTTAGGGTAAATACAAAACCTGTACGTTACGTAGATTTCTTTGAAGCCAGAACGCCCGGATTAAAATTAAACCGCTTTGCTTATGTTTTTTTGGGAGCCGGTGGAAGTAGTGACAGCCGCAAAAAATTATTTGCCGGCTGGTTTGTAGGGGCAGCTGAAAGCAAAGTAAAAGATGATCTTTTTTTTACAAGCAGATTAAACACTCGATATAGATTCAACGATAAATTTCAGATTACCGCAGGCTTTGATAGAAATCTTGACAATGGACAATGGGGCTTTTCTCACAGAGATACGATCAGTACTTTGGTTGTTGGATACAATGACCCAATTATTGCACTTAGAACGGTAAAAACCAATAACATTGTTGTTGGAGGACAATATAATTTTACAGCACGAATGAATGCTACAATACGATTAAGACACAACTGGACAAATATTATAAACCGATCTTTTTACAAATTAAAAACTGATGGTAGCTGGAGCGATTTTCCTTTCGCTGACGGTAGAAACAGAAACTTCAATGTTTTTAATATTGATATGTTTTACACTTGGGATTTTAAATGGGGAAGCCGAATAACATTCAACTGGAAAAATGCGCTTGGCAGTAATGTATTTTTAAATCCCTACAGTAATGATAATTATTCCAAAAACCTGGTTGCTGTGTTTAACAATCCTCACAGCAATGAGTTTAGTGTAAAAATTGTTTACTACCTGGATTATTTAAATTTAAGAAGGAAAGCATAATCATAAATTATCTGCTGTAATAATTATATACAATTTTAGATAATTTTCTAAAAAGTACCCATGCCTCATTAGTCGTATTCCAGCTTTGATCTTTATTGTTCTTTGTAAAGACAGATAATATATATGGCTCTTTTGCCATCACTAATAAAATCTCACTTCTGCTTGCATCAACTGCTCCACTTTTACTAGCTGAAAATATCGTTGCAGGTATTACACTCAAAGCTTCTTCATCCCAGTAATTTCTGCCTAATAAACGGATCATTTTTTTACTAAGCGAATCATTTATTATTTCGCCCTTATACAATTTTTCAAATATTGCAGCCATTTCTTTTGGCGTTGTTTGCCCCCATCCATATTGGGTTCTGTCGTTTTCTCTTCCTGTGGTTCGCGAGTTAACATAGGTGTTTACAAACCCATTTTTTCCCAACAACACATTTATAGCAGTTCCTGTGCCAGCCAGTTTTTGCAACCATAAACTTGCTGTATTATCACTCATAGAAAGCATGAGCATAATTAATTTAGAAAGTTCAATTTTTTCACCATTTTTAAACGAGCCTAAAATATCTACACCTGCGTATAACATAGAATCGTTGTAAGAAAATTCCTGATGGAAAGATAATTCCCCGAGTTTTATTTTATTAATAATACCAATAAGTATGGGAACTTTTACAATGCTTGCTGTAGGAAAAACAGTATCTGCATTTATTTGAACAACTTTGCCGGTTTTTAAACTTTTAATAAAGATTCCAATATCGCCTTTGTAGTCGTTTACCAAAGCCAGTACATTTTTCTGTAGCTTTTTATTTGTAGGCTGAGCAAGCAAGACAAAAGGTATAAATAAAACGAGAAAAAAAATTTTTTTCAATGAAATTAATTTTTAAAATATAGTTTATTTCCAATCAAAAGAAACCATTAAAGTATAACATAATTTATGCCCGCAATGTTTTGTGTTTGATTACCGGTTTTCATTGCACCTGCAAATTGCTTTTCAAAAGAAGTGTAGTAGGTAAAGCTAGTTTGACCGATACTTTTTATTTTACCTATAATTGCTTTATCCTCAAAAGAGGTGTAATAATTTAAATTTGTATTCCCTACATTCTTTAATTTTCCACGCAATGCTTCATTGTCAAAACTTGTAAAATATTGCAATATGGTGCTGCCAATATTTTTAATTTTTCCTTTTAATATTGCTTCGTCGTACTGCATGTAATAATCTAAAGATAAGTTACCAATAGTTTTTATCTTCCCTCTTAGCGCTTCAATATCGTAAGATGTGTAGTAAGTAATTGCAGTTCTACCTATATACTTTAAATTTCCCTGCAATGCTTTATCATCGGTATCACTTAATAAATCAACCCTTCCGTTAAATTTTTCTATCCTTGAATAATTTTGAATTTTTTCTGAAAAATATTCTGTTCCATAATTAACAACCTCCCCATTAGGGTTTAAATTAATTACAGCATTATCATCTGTAGTTATCGTAAACATTTGTAAAACCCCTGCATTGTTTATAGATATTTTTGATATTTTTTGTGCAGATAAACTTGTGATGCAAATAAAAAAAATGATTACTGTAGAAAGTGCTTTCATAAATTGAAATTATCTGTTAATATAAAGATAGATTCAAATAACATACTACAGGCAAAAAATGGGTTCGCAAAACATTACTTGGTGATGGGAAATAATAAAGGGGCATAGAATAGAAATTCAGCCCCGTTTAAAATCCAATATCCCTATGAAAAACCGATACGAAAATAAGTAGTTAAAAAGAGTAAAAAGAGCAAAACTGATCAAATACTATTTCTAGTAGACGAACCTGAAAAATTAGTAGATAAAATGCATTTAAGTATTTTATTAAATAACAGTATTTTTACTTTAGATGAATCCAATAAAATACCTAATTGCTGATGATGACCCCATGCATCTGGCAAATACCCTAGAGCAACTTTCCTTAATTTCTAACTTACAATGCAGTGTTGTATGCAATTCAGCTCTGGAGGCGAGTGCATATTTGCAGCATCATACCCCAGACCTTTTGATATTGGATGTGGAAATGCCGGGCCTAACAGGAATTGAACTTGTAAAAAGTTTAAAAACAGTGCCATTTATAATTTTTATTTCTTCTCATCTGCAATATGCTGTAGATGCTTTTGAAGTTGATGCGGTTGATTATTTGGTAAAACCTGTGAGCATAGAAAAAATAATACGGGCTATTGAAAAAGTTAGGGTATTATTTGAAATGAAAAAAAGAATACCTGTGCACGAAGGATTTAAACTGAATACAAATGATTCTTTTTTTATAAAAGAGAAAAGCATGTATCTGCGTATTCTAATTAAAGAAGTTTTGTACATTGAATCTTTGGGCGATTTCGTAAATATCTTTTTAGATAACGGGCAAAAAAAGATAGCACTCGTCAGTTTAAAAAATATAGAACAACAACTTCCTAAAGATAATTTTTTACGCATTTCACGAATACACATTGTAAATAAACAAAGAATTACAGCACTTGGTTTAAACACATTATTTATTAATAAAATTGAAATGAGCATTGGTAAATCTTATGTAGAGCATACCACAAATAATGTTATGGGAAACAATACTATCAAAAGGTTTATTTAGAAAATTAAAAATGATTAAAATAATATTGGTGTTTGTTGTTTGCCTGAACTCAGTTACAGCTAAGGCCCAAAGCAAACAGGTTGATAGTCTTTTAAAATTGCTGGATAAAGAAAAAGTTGACAGCAACCGCTTAAAAATATACAGAAACCTCGGTGATTTTTACATGGATAACAATCCTGGAAAAGCTATAGAATATTTTAACAATGCTGTAGACCTTTCCAAAAAAACAAATAATAACAAGCAACTGGCAAATAACTGTTACAGCATTGCTTTCTGTTTCAGAAATACCGGCGATTACAGCAAATCTGTAGAGTATTATTTAAAAGCTGTTCGGATTTACGAGGCAGACAAAGATTACCGCAGGCTTGCAAATGCTTACATGTCTCTTGCAATAGTTTACAGCTATAACAAAGATTTTAAAAATGCTTCTTCATATCACAACAGGGCAAAAGAAATCATACTGATTAGAAAAGACAGCTTTCAATTATGCTCCTTGTATACAGATATTGGAACTTTGTTTGACCAGCGAAAAATATATGACAGTGCCAATAAATACCAGCAACAGGCATACGATTTGGCTGTTGCTATCAAAGGTGAGCAAATGGTCATTGATTGTTTGTCTAACATTGGACTCACTTATAAACATGAAGGAAAGACAAAAGAAGCTCTAACAAATTTTAAAAAGGTTTTATTGGTTTTTCAACAACAGCAAACAGAACCTGATAGATATGCAGCTGTGTACAATAATATTGGTTCTACTTATGCGCAGGAGGGTGATAAAACTTTAGCGGTAGAAGCTTTTAATAAAAGCCTTGCTTATGCCTTCACATCACAAAATCCATACATAGAAATGGAAAATTATAATAATCTTTCTGATCTGTTTCGTAAAACAGCTGATTTTAAAAATCAGGCTTTTTATTTAAAAAAATATTACAACATTAAAGACAGTCTTTTTTCTGCAGATAAAAAAAACCAGCTTACACAACTCGAAGCTGATTACAACATAGAAAAAAAGAATACAGAAATAGTGAAAAAGGAAGGGGAAGTACAGATTGAAAAAAAACAGAAATACCTGTTCTTTATGTTGGCACTCGGCGCTGTTTTTGTTTTAACTTTAATTACCTTTTTTTACAATCGTATAAAAAATAAAAATAAATTGTTAAGTAAACAGAATGTTCAGATAAATAATCAAAAAAATGAATTACAAACACTCAATTCTGTAAAAGACCGTTTGTTCAGTATCATTAGCCACGATCTGCGAAACCCTTTGGTTAGCCTGCAATCTTACTTCTCTCTTACTGATAGCGCAAACCTAAGCGAAGAAAAGAAATTGGCTTACAAAAATCAAACATTAAAAGCCGTAGCACAAACAACATCCTTGTTAGATAATTTATTGGTTTGGGCCAATTTGCAGATAAAAGAAGGCAACCCCCAAATAAAGATTGTAAATATTGAAGAAGCAGTACTTGATGCAGTTGACAATGTAAATACACAGGCAATTCAAAAGACAATTTTTTTTAACAAAAACATTCATGCAACCTCAGCTTTAGGTGACCAAAATATTATTACCATTGCCATAAGAAATTTGTTGACAAATGCTGTAAAGTACAGCAATGAAAACAGCAGCATTGATATAGACTGTTTTCAAAAAGATAAGGAAGTTTTAATAGAAATTACAGACAAAGGAATTGGAATGGATATAAAAAAAATACAGGAGTTGATGAGCAATAATGTAAAAACAACAGTTGGTACATTAGGTGAAAAAGGTACAGGGCTTGGTATTTTTTTAGTGAAAGAATTATTACAAAAAATAAATGGGGAGCTATTAATTAAAAGTGTCGTTGGTGAAGGAAGTGTTCTTACAATAAAGTTGCCTGCTGTTAACAGTTAATTGCTATGTTAAAATAATTTATTTCGCCTCAAACCACAAAAAGGTTTTATCATTAAAATCCCCATTATAATTAATGAAAACCTCTTCATCTTTTACAATATTTTTTACTGTTTTCAGCATAATTGTTTCAGTGCTGTAATCCATAAAATATTCGCAGTTACTGTTATAACTATGGTTGTAAATCGGCACAAAACCCAATGCCATACAGCATTGTGTTTTGTCTGCACCCCATTCAAAAATATAATCGTGCAGCAATGTTTTGTCAAGTAATATTCTATCACTTGCAGACATTACAATTACAGGGGCAATCTCAATAATAGTATGGGCTAAAATCAATTCATTGGTAAATATTCCTCTTCCCTTACCAGGGCTTTCGGCCATAAATAAACTAGCAAGAATCATTAAAGGAATTTAAAAGTAAAAGGGTAAATTGTGGCACTTTAAAACAAAATTAATAAATACTATTCATGTCTTTGGAAACATCCGGTATATCTCTGCAGCAAATGTTCGAAGAGGCAATTGCATCCGAAGACCAGCTTGCCATTAAAGAATTTTTAAATGACCAGAATATCAGTGATGTTGCAGATCTTATTTATGAGTTTGATGATTATGAAACACAGATTATCTCCCACCTTTCCATACATCGGGCGGCAGGTGTTTTTAAAATTTTAGATTTAAGTGAGCAGAAAAGAATCATTAAAAACCTTCCTGCATTTAAGAGTGCAGAATTATTAAATGAATTACCACCGGATGACCGTGTCGATTTTTTTGAAGAATTACCTACAGGAACTGTAAGGGAACTAATTAAAACCCTTGAGCCGGCCGAAAGAAAAATCACATTAGAATTATTGGGTTATCCTGAAAACAGTGTTGGCCGATTAATGACTCCGGACTATGTTTATGTGTATGAATACAATACCGTAAAAGAAGTACTGGAAACAATTCGCCGCTGGGGAACAAACAGCGAAACCATTGATGTTATTTATGTAATTAACGGCAAGGGCGAATTAATAGATGATATCAGAATAAGAGATTTTATTTTGGCTGCGCCTGAAACAAAAGTGAGTGACCTTACCGATGAAAGATTTATTTCTTTAAAAGTTAATGATGATCAGGAAATGGCGGGCCAAGTTTTTAAAATGAACAACCGTGTAGCATTGCCGGTTACAGATGATAAAAATATTTTGCTGGGTATAGTAACCATCGATGATATGCTTTGGGTAGCGCAGGAAGAGTACACAGAAGACATACAAAAAATTGGTGGTACAGAAGCTTTAGATGAACCGTATCTCGACATCAGTATTCCAAAACTTGTAAAGAAAAGGGCAAGCTGGCTCGTCATCCTTTTTTTGGGTGAAATGCTTACAGCCACTGCCATGCAGTATTTTCAGGGAGAGATAGAAAAAGCAACGGTTCTGACCCTTTTTATTCCTTTAATTATGAGCAGCGGCGGCAACAGTGGTTCGCAGGCCAGCACACTAATTATACAGGCAATGGCTTTGGGTGAGGTTACTTTAGCAGACTGGTGGCGTGTAATGCGCAGAGAACTAATATCAGGTTTTATTTTAGGCGTAATCTTAGGTAGTATCGGTTATTTTAGAATCATTCTGTGGCAGAATCTGCATATTTTCGATTATGGTATTTATTGGAAGCCGGTTGCTGCTACCATCTTCTTTTCCTTAATTGGTATTGTACTTTGGGGAAGTTTAATGGGATCTATGTTGCCAATTATATTAAAAAAATTAAAGTTCGATCCCGCAGCATCGTCAGCGCCTTTTGTGGCAACGCTGGTAGATGTTACAGGAATTGTTATTTATTTTACTGTAGCGTATCTTTTTTTAAAAGGAATATTATTGTAGATGTGTGATGTAAGATTTAAGACACAATACTGGAGAAATAAGATTAGAGCTAAATTATTTATGAAACAATATAAATTTACAGGACTTCACAATCAACCAGTAAACCAATCAACTAATCAACCATTCAACTAATCAACCAAATAATTTCTCATGAAACAACTCACACTCTTCTTAATGTTACTCTCCATTATGAATGCCCATGCACAATTAACCTATCCTGTTCCAGAAAAAGGAAACACTGTAGATGATTATTTTGGTACAAAAGTCAAAGATCCTTATCGATGGATGGAAGATGACAAAAGCGCTCAAACAAAGGACTGGGTTACTGCAGAGAATAAAATAACTTTCGCCTACCTTAATCAGATTCCTTACCGTGCAAAATTTCAATCTGCCATAGAAAAAGTTTTTAATTACCCAAAATATTCCGCACCAGCAAGAAAAGGTGAATGGTATTATTTTTATAAAAATGATGGTCTGCAAAACCAATCTGTTTTATACAGACAAAAAGGATTAGATGGAAAAGTTGAAGAAGTAATTGATCCCAATAAATTAAGCAAAGAAGGTACAACAAGGCTTACGCTTTTTGGGCTTAACAAAGATGGAAAGTATGCAGTCCTTGGTCTTAGCGAAGGCGGCAGCGACTGGCAAACGTACAAGGTGCGTGACATGACCACCGGAAAGGATTTAGCTGACAAATTAGATTGGGTTAAAATAAGTGGCGCAGCCTGGAGCGGAAATGGTTTTTATTACAGCCGTTACCCCGCACCGGAAAAAGGTGTAAGTGCTTTGAGTGTAAAAAATGAAAATCACCAGGTATGGTTTCACAAAGTTGGTACCGTACAAAGTGCAGATGTATTAATTTATGAAGACAAAAATAATCCACAGCGTTTTCACACAGCAGGCACAAGTGAAGATGAAAAATATTTGTATTTAACCATCAGCGACAGAGGTAAAGGATTTGATGGAAACGCAGTGTACGTAATGGATCTCACAGCTTCCGGCAAAACATTTAAACCCTTAATAAAAGAAGTAACCAACAGCCATTACAATATTGTTGAAAACACTGCAACTGATTTTATTTTACAAACGAATGATGGAGCACCAAACGGAAAAGTAATTTCAATTCCAATAAAAACAATGGATGCCGCAGCTGCAAAAACCATTATTGCCGAAACCACCGAGCCCCTTCAAAATACAAATGCCGGCGGCGGAAAACTGTTTGTAGATTATTTAAAAGATGTTACAACACGAACTTATGTGTATGACTTTAATGGCAAAAAATTGGGTGAAGTAAAATACCCAAGTCTGGGCAACGGCGGCAACCTTAGTGGTCATGCAGATGACAAAACACTGTTTTATGTTTTTACTTCCTTCACCGTGCCACCAACCATTTACAAGTATGATGTTGCAAGCGGCAAGAGCAGCATTTTCAGAAAACCCGAAGTAGCTTTTAACCCAGATGCATACGAAACCAAACAGGTTTTTTATACCAGTAAAGACGGTGCCAAAATCCCTATGTTTATCATCAATAAAAAAGGTATTAAGAAAGACGGCAGCAATGTTACACTGTTGTATGGTTATGGCGGTTTCAATGTAAATCTTGAGCCTGCATTTAGCGCAACGCTCCTACCCTTTTTAGATGCTGGCGGCGTGTATGCACAGGCAAATCTGCGTGGCGGTGGTGAGTATGGTGAAAAATGGCACCAGGCAGGCATGCTCTTCAACAAGCAAAATGTTTTTGATGATTTTATTGCCGCAGGCGAATATTTAATAAAAGAAAATTATACAACATCTGCAAGGCTTGCTCTCCGTGGCGGCAGCAATGGCGGACTTTTGGTGGGAGCAGTTATAAACCAGCGACCAGATCTTGCACGAGTAGCCATCCCACAGGTTGGGGTTATGGATATGCTGCGTTTTCACAAATTCACCATCGGGTGGAACTGGATTGCAGATTATGGCAGCAGCGAAAAAGACGCTGCAAACTTTAAAAACATTTATGCATTTTCGCCGCTCCACAATGTAAGTGCTACTGCAAATTATCCATCTGTGTTAGTTACCACTGCCGATCATGATGACCGTGTAGTGCCTGCGCATTCCTTTAAATACATTGCCACCATGCAGGAAAAATACAAAGGCAAAAATCCGTTGCTCATACGCATAGATACCAACAGCGGCCATGGCGCCAGCAATACAAAAAAGAACATCGAAACCATTGCAGATATCTACTCCTTTATTTTTAGCGAAATGGGGGTTGTGCCGAAGTTGTAGAAGATTAATTACTATTTTACCAAAATGTTCAGCATTCAATAAACGAGTGCTGAACATTTTTTTTGCTTTGCTCTCAATACTAACTACTCAATACTTTTTTCTGTTCTCAATACTAATATCTCAATACTCAATACTAATATCTCAATACTCAATACTATCTTTTGAACGCCAGCTATTGTAACATCTCTCAACTCCTGTCCCGCTATCCGTTACAAGTCCTCGCCCTCGTTCCTCGGGCTGTGGGCTTTCCACTTCTATCGGGCGTAGGTTTTGAGCGGTTGAATCTTTTTTCAACATTTATAAAAGCCGAGATAAACACTATGATTAATTAAATAAAGAGATCAATATACCATACTTTTAGGTCTTCTTGCCAGCAATGTTCTCTGCCCTTGAATTGGATGACCTACTGTTTCAAAACCTGCAATTTTTTTCAACTGTCCATTATGGAAATCTATAGATAAACCGATCAAGGTTGTTATTGACATAGCGCCTATTATTGACCCTGTTTTACTCTCAATATTTCAACTGGTATTAATCCATGTGCTTCTTTATGCGTTTTGATAATCGAAGATGAATCCGCTGCTTCTGATAAACACATTACCACTCCTGTTTTTTCATCCACCCAGTAATTAATAAAATTCACACCATATTTTCCCTGGACAGCAAGGTCTTTTTTATGTGCATCTGCCACTGCGGCTGCGGTTACGTTTCCTGCACCTAATTTATGTATGTCCAGAAATAAGTTTTTATTTCCTATTAAAGCAGCAGCGGAGCCCTCTGTCACTTCAAATATATGGTCGGGCAATAACCCATGAGCTTCCGCATGTGTTTTTCTTATTGAGCTGCTATCACCCGTTGATGAAAGGCAATAAACAAGACCTTGCTCTTCATTTACCCAATAATTAATAAAATGCACACCATATTTTTTTTCAACAGCCAAATCTTTTAAATGTGCAGCTGCCACATCTTCAAATTTTACTTTACCCGGTGTTAGCTGGTGAACATCCAAATACAAATTTTTTTCTGGTAAATTGTGCGCAGATGTTTCAGCTTTCTTTGTTTGTGCACACACATGAAGGGAAATGCTGCTGGCAAGAATTAAGGTTGACAACGAAAGAATAATTTTCATAACGAATAGTTTTAATTTTGTTTGATTATTTTATTTCTAATACAAAGCACGATCATAACGAAATGCAGATTGCAAGAAATTCTCCCTATTTTAATTTTACAGCATACTTATTTTATAAATTATGGCGCTGATTGAAAGAGATGGATTCATGGCATCACTGCAACAACATTTTGAAGATATTTCAGATGGAGAAGGGCATTGCGTATTTATAAGTGGCGAAGCCGGCATTGGTAAAACGGCACTGGTAAAGGCTTTTTGCAAAAAACAGTCTGATGAATGCAGTATTTACCAGGGAGCCTGCGATGCCCTTTTTACACCACGGCCTTTAGCACCTTTGTATGATATTCTCTGGCAGGTTAACAAAGAGCGTTGGCCAACTTCCCCTTCAAGCGAAGAACGTTCCGCATTGTTTGCCGATTTTTTCCAGGAGCTAAGCGCCAAAAAAGGAAAGCTATTAATTGTGTTTGAAGACATTCACTGGGCCGATGAGGGGACGCTTGACTTCATTAGATTTTTTGCAAGACGCATTTATCAATTGCCCTGTCTTTTCATTCTTACCTATCGTGACAACGAGATTCATTCAAGACATCCGTTGCGAAATGTATTAGGGCAACTGCCCCCAGATTCTTTTACAAAACTAGTGGTGACGCCATTATCAAAGCAAGCTGTTTTGGAAATGGCAACGCAAAAAGGTTATAGCGGTGAAGATGTTTACAGTATAGCGGGTGGCAATCCGTTTTATGTAAATGAAATTTTAGCAAGTTACAGCCCCGGCGTTCCTGATAATATTAAAGATTCTATACTTTCTGTGTATGAACGCCAGAAAGAAGGGACAAAAAATGCCTGGCAAATATGGTCAGTAATGCCGGAAGGGTTGGAGGTTGAACGTGTTGCAAAACTTAAATCGGCCTTGGGCAAAGCAATTGATCATTGCTTTGCCATGAGTGTCATCCTTGTACAAAATGATAAAGTCGTTTTCAAACATGAATTATACCGCAGAACAATTGAAGAAGCGCTTACTCCATTCAAAAGGATTGAGCTAAATAAAATGATGCTTGATCTTTTTTTAGATTCTTTTGAAGAAAAAGGTGAGATTGAACGGATACTGCATTACGCTAAAAATGCCAATGAAAAAAAATTAGTGGTCAAATATGCACCGGAGGCTGCAGCGAAAGCGGCATCGATAAGGACACATATGGAAGCATCAAAATTATATCTAACGGCCATAGAATATTTTGAAGGAAATGATAAAAATCAGCTTGCGAAATTTTATAAAGCATATGCATATGAGTGCTACCTAAGTAACCAAATACAAGAAGCCATTACTTTTACCGAGAAAGTTTTAAACAACTCAAAAGAGAATGCTGATATAGAAAAAACCGGTGATAGCCTGCGTTTCTTATCCAGGCTTTGGTGGTTTGATGGCAACAGGAAGAATGCGGAAGACTTTGCTTGGCAAGCTATTGAAGTGCTGAAAGACCAGCCGGCTTCGATAACAAAGGCAATGGCATTTAGTAATATGTCACAATTAAAGATGCTGTCTAATGAACCGGCTGAATGTATGCTGTGGGGAGAGAAGGCAATAACAATGGCAAAGGAATTAGGCAATGAAGAAATTCTTTGTCATGCACTTAATAATGTTGGCTCAGTACAAATGTTTATCCATTCATCTGAACAAAAAGGTATAGCAATGCTTCAGCAAAGTTTGGAAATTACATTAAGAAATAGTTATCATGAGCATGCTGCACGTGCCTATACAAACCTAGCGAGCGGTTCAGTAAAAAATAAAAGTTATTCTTTTGCCACTACAACATTGGACGATGGCATTCACTACTGTGAGGAGGGCGATTTGAACTTCTGGAGTTTCTATATGCTATCGTGGAAAGCAAGACTAAATCTTGAAACGGGGAACTGGAAAGAAGCTTTCAGCATTGCAGATAATCTTTTAAAAAATGAAACCCAGCCCGCCATTATTAAAATTACTGCGCTTATTGTGGTGGCAAAAATACTAATGAGGAAAGGTGATAAAGATGTACTTCCCCTTTTGCTGGAAGCAAAAATTAAATCATTTAAAACGATGGAAATGCAAAGAGTTATTCCATCAATGGTTGCTTTATTGGAATATGAATGGCTTACCGGCAAAACGATTATTGACCAAGATGATATTGAACAGACAACTGTTCTCATGCAGCAGACTGGTATCGATTTAGAAAAAAATGAATTTGCATTCTGGATGAAAAAAGCAGGAAGGCATTTTGTTACTGACAAAGAAATTTTTGAAGCTTATGATACAAGCAGTGCAGCAAAAGTCTTGAAAGCTGCATCCCTCTGGGAAAAAATAGGATGCCCTTATGAACAGGCGCTTATATTATTTGAAGGCCAAGAGGATGATAAAAGAAAAGCCCTTAAAATAGTTCAGGATTTAGATGCCAATGCAGTGTATGAAAAAATGAAACAGGAGATGAGGAATTTAGGTATTAAAAATATTCCACGCGGCATAAGAAAATCAACCCGTTCAAATGCTGCCTTGTTGACTTACAGGGAAATGGATGTGTTGCGATTGCTCAAAGAAAATATGCAGAACAAAGAAATTGCCGCAAAATTGTATATTTCTGCAAAAACTGTTGATCATCATATTTCCAGCATCTTGTTTAAATTGGATGCAAACTCTCGTTCCAAGGCCGTCACCGAGGCTATTCGTGCGGGAATTTTAAAATAGGGAATTTACTGCGTAAAATGGGGGACAGCTTGTAGATACAACTGTATTTTTAAAAATACTTTTGTATGAACTTAAAAAATTTGTACAATGAAAAAATTTATTATCGAAAGAGAAATTCCCGGAGTAGGCAATATGACTGCAGAAGAATTGCAGGCCATTTCAAAAACTTCTAACTCAGTAATATCTGTGTTAGGTAAACCATACAAATGGGTTGAATCGTATGTTACCAACGACAAGATTTATTGCATTCACGAAGCAGAAAGCGAAGATGTAATCAGGGAGCATGCAAGTTGTGCAAGCATTCCTGCAAATAAGGTTGAAGAAGTGAAAGTAATAATTAACCCTTCGACTGCAGAGTAAAAAAAATCGGGCCCTCTTGCCTCCGTTGCTGCCCATTCCTTTCTCCTACTAGCGCATTCTATGATAAAAAACTAACAAAATTGTTGTCTTTTTATTAAGATGCGGTTTTAAATTTTTGAATGTTTACGAATGGTGTCTCTCTTTCTATCACTGCAAATGCTCTGCTTATAATTTTACATCTAATGGCATTCA
>JANXTG010000123.1 GCA_025352525.1 Ferruginibacter sp. | reverse complement strand
TTGCAGATTTTAGCAGTGATTATGCATTGAGGTACATAAAGCAAATGATCAAGCAATGGAAACAAAACGAAGATGAGTGGGAGGAATAAAAAAAGTTTAAATGTTTCAATTCAGTCATAATTTGCAGGAAAGCAAATAGTCAAACCTTACAATAGTAAAAGTGGTGAGGGCTTAATAGTAAACTTCTTAAATATTGTGCATGAAACTCACTTTTGTTTTTTTTTTATTGCCATTGTTTTCCTTTGCCCAAGGCGACAAGGAAACATACATCCTTCAAAAAATAAATGGTGAATATAAGATTACAGACAATTCTATCGTAGACAATGCGTTTACAAAAGCCCATCTATATATTAATGCAAAGTATTATTTTGCCAGTGCAAAAATTGTAAATATCGATTCTTTGATTTATGATGACAAAGAAATTACACTATTTGGGCAATGCTCTTTTGAGCTAAAAAAATGGAATCAAACAATAGTGAATTGGTATAAAAATAAATTTAAAATTGAGTATAAAACGGAAATGATTTTAAAGGATGGACAATACCAATATCGATTATTCAACATAATCGTTTACCAGCTAAGCAGCGGAAGTAGCATGTATGGACCACTTATGGAGGTACAATGGAAAATGGATGATATTGATCTAATGACAAAAAAAGGTGTACAAAAAAAATTTTATAAAAAAGTACGTACAGATATAGATGATATTTTTAAAAATGCTGTACTTGAATTAAAGACCATTATGAAAAAGTAAGTTACAAAGTTGATTCACCGATTAAAGGGCTGCGGGATGGGCAGTAGTAGCTGCCGCAATAATAAAACATGTAGTATAATAAACTTTGCAGCGGCAATACTACAGACAGCCCGAAAAAATGTTGAAAAAAGTTATTAAAGATAACAGCCCCAAATTTTCTAGTCGGTTAACATATGTAAAAAAATAAATTCCCACCGGAGAACCGGCGGGAATTTTCTTTTAACCCTTAAAACAACCAACATGAAATTAGCTGAGATAGGTGTACAATTACGAGAAACCTTAAAAGTTGGTTTTTAACTCGCTCAATTATTTTATACAAGTGCCAGATCCAACACTTGTGCCATCGTTTTTACATAATGAAATTTCATTCCTTTAATAAAATGAGGATTTATTTCGTTGATGTCTTTTTCGTTGAGGTAACAAATTATTATTTCTCTAATGCCCGATCTTTTTGCAGCAAGAACTTTTTCTTTGATGCCGCCGACAGGCAAAACCTGCCCACGCAAAGTAATTTCACCTGTCATTGCTAAATATGGTTTTATTCGTCTGCCTGTAAATGCACTTGCAAGCGCACTCATCATAGTAATACCTGCACTTGGACCATCTTTTGGGGTTGCGCCTTCGGGCACGTGAATATGTATATTTTTCTTTGCAAAAAGCTCGGGATCAATACCTGCCTTTTTTGCATTTGCTTTAAGCCATGTAAAAGCAGTGTTTGCACTTTCCTTCATTACATTACCAAGATTACCCGTAAGTTGAAGGTCACCTTTGCCTTCGGTCAACTGCGTTTCTATAAACAAAATATCACCGCCAACATAAGTCCAAGCAAGCCCAACAGCAACACCTGGCATGCCCGCAGTTTTGTATAATTCGTTACTGTATTTTGTTTTGCCTAATATTTTTTCAACATCGTTGCTGGTAATGGTTGCTTTTAATTTGCCGCGCATAACCAGTTCTTTTGCCTGATAGCGCATAATACTAGCAAGCTGCCTGTCCAGTTCACGAACCCCACTTTCCCTCGTGTAATCTTCAATAATTTTCTGCAAAACCACATCACTCATTTTAAAGCTTTCTGGCTTTAAACCATGCATTTCTTTTTCCTTTGGCATTAAGTGTTTTTTTGCAATTTCAATCTTTTCTTCTACTGCATAACCGCTTAAATCAATTATCTCTAAACGATCTCTCAGCGCAGGTTGTATATTGTTTATATTATTAGCCGTTGCTATAAAAAGAACTTTGCTTAAATCATATTCCAGCTCAAGATAATTATCGTAAAAAGTATTATTTTGTTCAGGGTCTAACACTTCCAACAAAGCAGATGAAGGATCACCACGCTGGTCTGAACCAACTTTATCTATCTCGTCCAATATCATTACTGGGTTTCCACTTTTTGCTTTTCTTATAGACTGTAAAATTCTACCGGGCATTGCGCCAATGTATGTTTTGCGGTGACCCCTAATTTCACTTTCATCATGTACACCACCCAAGCTTAACCGAACATATTTTCTGTTAATGGCAGCCGCAATACTTTTTCCCAGACTTGTTTTACCGATACCGGGAGGGCCAATAAAGCATAAGATGGGGCTTTTCATGTCGCCTTTTAATTTAAGTACGGCAAGGTATTCAAGTATGCGTTCTTTTATTTTATGCATACCATAATGATCATGGTCCAGCACTTTTTTTGCTTTCTTTAAATCATACGAATCATTTGTAAAATCATCCCACGGCAAATCAAGCATTAAATCTAAGTGATTATAAACAACAGAATAATCAGGCGTGGAAGGGTGCATACGCTCCAGTTTTTCAGTACCCTTTTTAAACATTTCGGCAGCGGCAGCAGACCATTTTTTTGACTCTGCTTTTTTCTGCATGTCTTTAACTTCTGCCACATTATCGCCACCTAGTTCATCTTTAATGGCTTTCATTTGCTGCTGCAAAAAATACTCTCTCTGTTGTTTATCAAGCTCAGCACGGGTTTTAGTTGTAACCTTGTTTTTTAATTCTGCATATTGAAGTTCGGTATGCATTAGGTTCATTAACAGTTCTGCACGCTCTTTCAAATCACTAATTTCCAGCAGTTTTTGCTTTTCCTTTAAATCGCAGTTTAGGTTGCTGCTTACAAAATGTATAAGAAAAGAAGGATTTTCAATATTTTTAAGAATTATACCTGCCTCGCTAGGAATGTTGGGAGATAGGCTAATTATCTGTGCAGCAAGATCCTTTACACTGCCAACTAAAGCATCAAGATCAGCATCACCTTTGTGCTTATTTTCATCAAGTATTTTAATTTTCGCTTTAAAATACGGCTCCTCAGAAGTTATTTCCTGCAACTCAAATCTTTTGCGCCCCTGTATAATAATGGTCGTGCCGCCATCAGGCATTTTTATTAACTTAACAAGTTTTGCAACGGTCCCTATTCTTTCAAGATCTGCAATTTGGGGCTCCTCAATATTGCTGTCTTTTTGCGCAACCACACCTACCATTTTGTCAGCCTTGTAGGCGTCTGTTACGGCCTTAATACTCTTATCTCGGCCAACAGTTATTGGAATAACTACACCCGGAAAAAGTACTGTATTTCTTAATGGAAGTATAGGTAATTCATCCGGAAGTTCCTGTTCATCACCATTTCCGTCTTCATCTTCTGTAAGCGGTATAATGGGCATAAATTCCATATCATCATCCTGCCCCTGTAAAAAAAAGTTCTTAGTCATCAAATAAATTTAGTTCGTCAATTTGGCAAAAGTAGTGGGTAAAACCCGTAAAAATTTGCGGATATCTATATAGACAAGTTTAATGCCATTAAGATGAAAAACTAAATTTTAAAAATTTAAAAATCGTAGTATTTTGGGGCTGTAAACCTATTCAGCTCAGGTGAGCATTTGTTTCGGCTATACATTACAATCTTTTATTCGTTCCTCATAAAAGTATTTCCATTTCTATCCGGCAGCCATTCAGCAGCTTATCTTTTTTCAGCCCTTGTAAAAATCTTCTGAAATTACAAATACATTAATGCTCAAATAAACTTGCTATACCAAATGCTGCGGAGGCAGCAATAGCACCTATAAGTGTAACTCTAATTGCACCCCAAAGAGGATTTACACCTGTTAATTTACTTTTAAAGAAACCGAAAATAAACAGGCAAATAAGTGTAGCAACTACGGAAAATTGTAGGGCTTCTTTTGAATCTGATATAAAAAAGTAGGGGCTCAAAGGAATAATACCACCTACAATATATGAAATACCAATGTTTAATGCAGATTTGGTGGCTCGTTTGGGGTCTGGCTTATCTAACCCCAGCTCATATTTCATCATAAACTCTACCCACCGGTCTTTGTCTTTTGAAATTTCTTCGGTGGCCTGTTCCTGTATTTCTTTGCTTAAGCCAATATTCGCAAAAAATTCTTTTGTCTCCTCAATTTCAATATGTCGTAGTGTTTCTACTTCGTTTTGTTCTCTTTTCTCTTCGTTTTTATAATGGTCCTGTTCTGTTTTGCCTGAAAGATAACCACCCAAGCCCATAGCAATACTGCCTGCAGCAATTTCTGCAATGCCTGCTATAACTATTATACTGCTGTTGTCTACTGCTCCGCTTAAACCCGCAGCCAATGCAAAGGGCACAGTAAGTCCATCGCTCATACCTATTACAACATCCCGCAAAAAATCTGAACTGCGCATGTGGTGTTCCTTATGTTCATTACGATGAAGATGTGTGTCCATTTTTTATGCTAATATATGAAGGCTTTTGTGAATGATATTTACGGCATCTGCAACTTCTGTTGCTGTAATTAATAAAGGTGGGGCAAATCTTATTTTATCACCATGTGTTGGTTTTGCAAGTAACCCGTTTATTTTCATTTCCATGCAAAGATCCCAGGCTGCATCTTTATTTTTATGTTCAATTACAATTGCATTAAGTAAGCCTTTACCACGTATTATTTTTATAAATGGCGATTCAATTTTGTGTAAACCATCTCTAAATAATTGGCCCATTACCTGTGCATTTTCAGCCATTTTTTCATCCTTTAAAACACTCAAAGCTGCTATGGCAACTGCACACGCTAATGGATTACCACCATAAGTGCTGCCATGTTCGCCGGGTTTAATCGTCATCATTATTTCGTTGTTGCAAAGCACAGCGCTCACAGGTAACACACCACCACTTAATGCTTTCCCAAGTATCAATATATCTGCTTTTACACCTTCTGCGCATATGGCCAGTAAATTACCGGTTCTGCAAAGTCCGGTCTGTATTTCATCAGCAACCATCAACACATTGTATTGCTTGCAAAGTTTTTTTACTTTGGTGTAATAGCAAGCATCAGGGACAACTACACCAGCCTCGCCCTGTATCGGTTCAAATAAAAAAGCGGCTACATTTTTATCCTGAAAAGCTTTTTCTAAAGCAGCGGTATCATTAAAAGGAATATTTTGAAAGCCGGGTAAAAAAGGGCCAAAACCTTTTGTTGATGAAGGATCTGTGCTGTAAGAAATAACGCCCAATGTGCGACCATGAAAATTATTATCACACACAATAATTTTTGCCATATTTTTAGGGAGGCCTTTTATTTCGTAAGCCCATTTTCTGCAAAGTTTCATGGCAGTTTCTACAGCTTCCACACCGGTGTTCATCGGCAACACTTTATCGTAACCAAAATAAGTCGTTATAAATTTTTCGTATTCACCAAGTTTGTCACTGTGAAAAGCCCTCGAAGTAAGGGTAAGTTTTTGTGCCTGTTCCAGCAATGCCGCAATAATTTTTGGATGACAATGCCCTTGGTTTACCGCAGAGTAACCGCTTAAAAAGTCGTAGTATTTTTTACCTTCTACATCCCAAACATGAACACCTTTTCCTTTGTTTAAAACGACAGGTAAAGGATGATAATTGTGGGCACCATACTCATTTTCTAAATTTATAAAATGGTTGGTTGTGGCTGTTGCATGAATGGTCATATTCATGATGGTTGTTTTAAGAAATTATTAAATTGATGGAGACGAAAGTGCTGCCTTCCCTATTAAAAAGGAAGGTAAAAGAAATTAACCTCGATGGTTAAGCAGATCTAAATGATTGCTGAGAAAATATGATATTGCTTTTAATGCTTTAATACTTCAAAGATAGAGCTTTAAACTAGTTGGCAAAAGTAATGGGGAGGAAATTTAATATTTTCTGCAGTTGAATCTTTAGAAAATATTCCAAAAACGGCGCTGCCACTGCCACTCATGCTACTATATATTGCACCTGCTTCGTATAATTTACTTTTTATCGCTGCTATTTCAGGATATTTTTTAAATACAGATATCTCAAAATCATTTTTAATACAAGTTTTCCAGTTATAAATATCAGTCTGTATATATTGCTGTAATTCCCCGGGTGCAGAAAAATTATTATAATTTAATTCTTTAAATGCCTCTCCCGTATTTACATGAATTCCTGGATGAATGATTAATATTTTACAGCCGGATAAATCAATATTAAGGGTTGCTAACTTTTCCCCACGACCTGCGGCAAAACTTGGCTTGTTGTAAATAAAAAAAGGACAATCGCTACCAAGTTTTAAAGCATATTCCTGCAACTTGTTTTCAGAAATGTTTAAATTAAACTGTTTGTCCAACAACAATAAAACGGAAGAAGCATCAGCAGAACCGCCACCCATACCTGCACCGATTGGTATATGCTTGTGCAGATGCATTTTTACAGCAGGTAATTGGGGGAAATCGTTTTTTATTAAATGAAATGCTTTCACACATAAATTATCTTTATCTGTTACATTTATTTCGTTGCCAGATGAGGTGAAAATGATATCCTGATCAGCTTCACTTTTAGAAGAAATAATTTCCAAAACATCTTTTACCGCAACGGGATAAAAGATAGTTTCAAGATCATGAAATCCATTGCTTCTTTTTCCAATAATATTTAAACCAATATTAATTTTAGCATTTGGGAAAATAACCATGAAAAAGTGTGTTATTCAGTTACAAGTTCTTGTGCATACAAATGCTGTTCTCTATGTTTTCATACTGACCATAATTGGATATTACTGTATAGCCATTTTTCGTGTAAAGCGCAATGGCTTCGGGCTGGGTTTTAACTGTCTCCAATATTGCGTAATGGTAATTATTTTCTATGGCCCAGTTTTCCAGTTCCTGTAAAATCAAGGTGGCTGCTCCTTTTCCTCTAAATGTTGGCTGAATGAACATGCGCTTTATCTCTACAGTGGTTTCAGTATATTTTTTAAATGCACCACATCCAACAGGTCTTTTTGGTGATAACATACTACGGTATTTTTTATATTATCAAGCTTATTAAACTGTGCATAAAATGTATGGTCTTCCCCATCTCTCTTTTTTAAAAATTCATCCAGTAAAACTACCTGGTCTTTGAAATCAATATTTTCAGCAGTTGTTCTTAGTATTAAAAACATGTAGGTATTTTAAATCTTTTATTTCTCATCTAATAACAAACACCTAATTTCTTCCTCTACTTTTTATTTCATCTCTTATAGCAATGGCCCGGATATAGTCTTCACTTTCTAAAACTTCAGTCAAGAGTATATTAAGTTCTTCTAAACTCATTGTACGCAGACTGTCATTTTTGCCAATACTGCTCGCAGGTATGTTGGCGGACATTTCCTGTTTAGGATTATTTTCTTCATCCATCATAACACCTGCCTGGTCTAAAATATTATCATAAGTGTAAATTGGACAACCAAATCGTACGGCAAGTGCAAGTGCATCAGATGTACGGGAATCTATTTCAACCGTATCGTTTTCTGAGCTGCAAACTAGTTTTGAATAAAATATGCCTTCCTGCAAATCGTTTATGACAATTTCGTGCATATTAACATTGAAAGCCGTCATGAAATTTTTCATCAAATCATGTGTGAGAGGACGGCTGGGACTCATTCTTTCAAGTGCTACAGCTATTGCCTGTGCTTCAAAACCACCTATAACTATAGGTAATCTTCTCAGTCCATTAATTTCTCCTAAGACAACTGCGTAAGACTGTGTTTGTGTAATGCTGTGCGAAAGTGCTACTATTTCTAATTCTATTTTCTTCATGAATTTTTCTAAAAAGCAAATATAAAAACAAAAGCCTTTCCAATGTTAAAGGAAAGGCTTAAAATATATTTTAACTCGAAAATATTAGGATGCTTTTAATTTTTTTACCGCTTCAATAATTTTTGGCATTACCTCAAATGCATCGCCTACGATGCCATAATCAGCAGCTTTAAAAAAAGGAGCTTCGGGGTCTTTGTTTATAACTACAATTGTCTTGCTGCGATTGACACCCGCAAGATGTTGTATGGCGCCTGATATACCAACTGCAATATATAAATTGGGTGCAATGGCAAGTCCTGTCTGACCAACATGTTCATGATGTGGGCGCCAGTTTATATCCGCTACCGGCCTGCTGCAAGCTGTTGCTGCTCCTAGTAATTCCGCAAGTTCAGTAATCATTCCCCAATTTTCTGGACCTTTCAAACCACGTCCTCCACTTACTACAATATCTGCTTCTCCCAAAGGCACTTCCCCTTTAACCAAGTCAGTACTTACAACCTGCACTTTAGCCTCATCTGGAGTAATGTTTAGTGCTACAACCTCGGCAGTTCCGCCTGTTGTAATCACATTAAAAGAATTTGGGTTTAAGGCAATAATTTTCTTAGGCGTATTTACTGTTATGTTAGCAAAAGCTTTACCACTAAAAACTGTTTTTTTTACGGTAAATCCATTACTTAAATCCGGCAAAGCCGCAGCTCCTGAAATTAGACCGGCTTTTAATCGTACACTTAGTCTTGGGGCAATTGCCTTACCGGTTGTATTGTTAGAAAATACAATCACATCGGCCTTTTCTGCGGCTGTGGCAATTATTTTGGTGTAAACGTGTGCATCAAAATTGTTAAGTGCTGTATCTGCAATTGTATGCACTTTTGTAAGGCCATAATTACCTAAAGTAGCAACGTTGTCATTTACGGTTCCAATTAAAATGCCTTCGGCAGTTGTGCCGGTAACTTCTGCTATTTTTGCGGCATAAGATGCTGCTTCAAAAGAAGTTTTTTTAATATGTCCGTCTTGATGATCTATAAAAACCAATACCATAGTAATAGATGATTTAATAAGTTGTAAAAAATAATTTAATTAAAATACTTTGGCCTCTTCATGAAGTAACCTCACTAACTCTTCAGGGCTTTCAGCACTTACCAACTTTACACCGGCTTTCGCAGGTGGTAAATCGAAAGATGCAATAGTTGTATAGCTTTCGGCAGTTACAGCTTCTACTACTTTTAATGGTTTTGTTCTTGCACCCATAATTCCCTTCATATTTGGAATGCGTTGTTCAGCCATACCTTTCTGGCAACTCACTACCAATGGCAAAGCTGATTTGTCAGTTTCTTCACCACCATCTATTTCTCTAACAACTACTGCGTTTCCGGCTTCCAAATCAAATTTTATCGCATGAGAAATATAAGGTAAATCCAATATTTCTGCAACCATACCGCCAATAGATGAACCATTATAATCGATGGTTTCTTTACCTGTGAATATTAAATCGTAGCCACCATCTCTTGCAATGGCAGCAATTTGAGTTGCTATATTAAAACTATCTGAAGTGTCAGAATTTACACGAATAGCTTCGTCTCCACCAAGTGCCAATGCTTTGCGGATGATCGGATCACTTTCAGCACCACCTACATTAATAAGGTGTAAAATTGTTGTAGGATCTGATTCTTTTAGTTCAATTGCTCTAACTAAAGCATACCACTCATCGTATGGATTAATAATCCACTGAACACCTGCTGTTTCAAATTTCGTATTGTTATTACTGAAGGCTATTTTTGCTGTAGTATCAGGGGTTTTACTTATGCAAACGAGTATTTTCATGTATGTAAATTAAAAAGTTGTTTATGCAACTATTTGCAAATATAAGTTAGAAAAGGATACTTTATTTGTGAGATAAAAAATAATTTATGAATAAAATTGATCAACTAAAAGAATTTTTAAAAGCCACCCCAAAAGACAGCTTTTTACAACATGCATTGGCTTTAGAATATATAAAGGCAGAAGATGAGGAATCAGCAAAACAGCTCTTTGAAAATATCTTAATAAACGATTCCGGTTACGTTGGTTCTTATTATCATTTGGGCAAATTATTAGAAAGAATAAATCAAAATCAGGCTGCCATAAATGTTTATCAGACAGGTATGAAAGAAGCCAAACTTGCAAAAGACAATCATAGTTACAATGAATTACAGGCTGCATTAGAAGATCTGGAAGAATAGTTAGATTCTAGAATGATTATGGATTAAAAACAAATAAAGGAACAATGTCAACTTGTTGTCTTAAACAATTTTTCAAGTATTAAAATCCTGCAACAATAGGTGAGTTTTTGGGGTTGTATGGCTCCGCTTCTTTTAGGAAGCATTTAAAAACTGTTTAAGATTTCTATGACATTTAGCTGGGAATATTTTAGAAGAAGACGGTTTTTACGGTAACGCAGCAATTGTAATGAACATAATGATTAATTAAGCTTGTACAATGAATATTTTATTGGCATAAAGGTTTACGCGTGCATTGGATATTCATATATTATTATACTTGCAGAATTATAATCTTTCTCCAAGGTATTTGGTAGATGAAAAAATTTCATTAACAAATCCTCAATGTTTACTTAAAATAAGCAAGTTTCAAATCCGGTAATAGTAGAAAAACCCTTTTAAACATGAGTATTAATTTTTTCACTTTGTGTAAAAATATATAGGATAACGAATGTTGATATGACTAAAAAAGCTATCAACACATTTTTTAATAAGAAAAGAATTTTCATGTAGCTAAATTGGTTTTGTGAGTATTGAAATTATTTGACTTTAGAAAACACTAAAAGTTTAAACTTTTAAAAAACTTTTTCACCATCAAGTTTTTTTAATTCATCAATCCTATATTTGCATAGGCAAGTCTTATACGACCAGCTCCTGTTGAACTCCCCCAGAACCGGAAGGTAGCAAGGGTAAACGGTTGAGCGGTGCGATGTAAGTAACTTGCCATTTTTTATTTTAACCCTTTTTTTAATACAATTCCTTTTTTTTAGTCAACATCTTGATGGTTTTATATTTAATTCTGTTTGAATTAATTATATATATTCTTCCACACAATGCTGATATCTTATGCTCAACAACTTTTTGTTGAATACCCTAAAGTCTATTCTCAATCTTTATATTTGTATTTTAAAAATCTATTCCGATAATTAATATTTTAAATCTATTATAACATGAAATTTTTTATTGATACTGCAAATCTTGAACAAATAAAAGAAGCACATGACCTTGGTATATTAGATGGCGTAACAACAAATCCTTCGTTGATGGCAAAAGAAGGTATCAAGGGATCTGAAGCTGTAATGAAACACTATGTTGATATCTGCGAAATGGTAGAGGGAGATATAAGTGCAGAGGTTATTTCTACAGATTTTGATGGCATTGTTGCCGAAGGTTTAGTACTTGCTGCACTGCATAAAAATATTGTAGTAAAAGTGCCCATGATTAAGGACGGTGTAAAAGCAATTAAATATTTTACTGATAAAGGTATTAGGACAAATTGCACATTAATTTTTTCTGCTGGGCAGGCAATATTGGCGGCAAAGGCAGGAGCAACTTACGTTTCGCCTTTTATTGGCAGAGTAGATGATATGGGTGCAGATGGTGTTGAATTAATTTACCAAATACGCCGCATATTCGATATTCAAGGATATAAGACAGAAATTCTTGCAGCTTCCATTCGCAATGCCCTGCATATAATCAAATGTGCTGAGGCAGGTGCTGATGTTTGTACATGTCCTCTTGATTCTATATTGGGTTTATTAAAACACCCATTAACGGACAGTGGCCTTGCAAAATTTTTAGAAGATGCAAAAAAATTTGCATAAACAACATATTTATTAAAAAAAGCGCAATCATTTGATTGCGCTTTTTTTATGAATTTTTCTTCCTTTTATTTTTAATTTCAGCTATAATTTCTTCCTGTGTTTTAAGCGGTGGATCTGTCATTTTCTTGATATAAATTTCAAATTGTTTAAACTTCGAATTGTCTTCTTTCAACATTATTTTTACCAAGACTTTTTCTTCAGCAAAGTCAGCGGGGATATATAAATTGTTTCCAAAGAATTTTGCCTGTGGGCATGAAAATTCAATTTTAGTACTGTCCAAAGGAAGGTATTTTCCATTAGCTAATTCGCCATCAACATTTATATAATTGTGAGTGCCTTTTTTTAAACTGTCGGTATATAAGTTGACGTAAATGTTTTCAACTTTTTGGGCTTTTACACTGATCGTGCCTAAAACAAGTAATGATAATATTAGTTTTTTCAACGTTTAAATTTGAATGCAAAGATGTAGACAAAGTTGATATTAGTTCGTTAAAGCGTTCATAAAAGATGGTACATCTATTTTATTTACATAAACAGAAAAAATATTAATTTTATTTTTTTGTATCAGTGTTTCAACCCATATTTGCAATTCGATGAACAACTATACAAACAACAAAGGATGGTGGTGGTACAATCAAATTTCGATTGTGCTCTAGCCCTTTTTATACATTTAAGTAACAGGCCCCGGCACAATGCCGGGGTTTTTTAATTTATATAATGAACAAAATAAAAATAACAACTACCTGTAAAAAAATACCTGCAGATCTTTATACGCCGGTCGGTATTTACCTGCGTATGCGTGATAAATTCAGGGATACAATTTTACTTGAAAGTACTGATTCTCACGCAGGAGAAAACAGCAGATCTATTATTGGTATTAATGCTGTGGGCGGTATTGAAATAGTAAATTTTGATAAGGCAGAATATAAATATCCCGGCAAAAAGCCGGAAGTAAAAGAAATAAAAATCAGAACAAATACGGTTGACATTCTTGGAGATTTTATAGATAGTTTTGAAGCGGAAGCACCAACTGAAAAAATTGCAGTTTTAGCGCAGGGTTTATTTGGTTACACAACTTATGATGCTGTTCAGTTTTTTGAAAATATAAATTTTGTTTCGACAAAAACAATATCTGCCAGAAAAGAACCGGAAGAAAATTCTATCGCTTTAATGCGTTACAGGCTTTATCAGTATATTATTATAATTGATCATTTTAAAGATGAAATCTTTCTTTGTGAGAATATTTTTGCAGGGCTTGAAAGTAAAATAGAAAATGTAGAAAATATCCTTAAGAGTAAAGATGTGCCCGAGTTTCCCTTCAATAAAATTGGTGAAGAAATCAAAGATATGGAAGATGAAAGTTATAGGCATATGGTAGAAAAAGGAATCGAAGCCTGTAAACGTGGTGATGTATTTCAAATAGTTTTAAGCAGAACTTTTAAGCAGCATTTTACTGGGGATGAGTTTAATGTTTACCGACGTTTACGCAGCATCAACCCTGGCCCTTATTTATTTTATTTTGATTACGGTGATTACAGACTGATGGGTTCCAGCCCCGAAAGCCAGGTAATAATTGGCAATGGTAAAGCTACTGTTCATCCAATTGCGGGGACATTTAGACGTACAGGAAATGATGAAGCTGATAAAAAGCTGGCTATAGATTTAGAAAATGATCCCAAAGAAAATGCCGAGCATATCATGCTTGTCGACCTTGCTCGAAATGATCTTAGCAGGATTTGCGACAACGTTGAAGTAACAAAATTTAAGAATATCAATTTTTACTCTCACGTAATACACATGGTGAGCGAGGTACAGGGGAATGTGGATTCGGGAATAAATCCATTTAAAATTATGGCTGCAGTTTTTCCCGCAGGAACCTTGAGTGGTGCACCAAAATTTAAAGCAATGGAATTAATCAACAATATTGAAAGCAATAGCAGGAGTTTTTATGGTGGGGCAATTGGTTACATCGGTTTTGATAAAAGTTGCAATCACGCAATAATGATACGTACTTTTTTGTGTAGAAATAATACGCTTACTTATCGTGCAGGTGCAGGCGTTGTGGCCAAAAGTATTCCACAAAAAGAACTGGAAGAGGTAGGGCATAAACTCGGTGCATTAAAAAAGGCAATTGAAACGGCAGTTACCAATTAAATGTTTTAAAAAGTAAATTTATTCAGCAAAATAAAATGCTTGATTTTTTAAAATTTTGCAGCAAAAAAATAAAAAATGAAAATACTTGTATTCGATAATTATGATTCTTTTACTTACAACCTTGTCCATCTTGTAGAAAAAATTACAGATATAAAACCGGATGTTTTTCGTAACGATAAAATTTCTCTAGAAGACGTTGGCAAATACGATAAAATAATTTTATCTCCGGGTCCCGGTATACCTGAAGAAGCTGGTTTGTTGTTGCCACTTATTAAAATGTATGCCGCCAGCAAACCAATACTGGGCGTATGTTTAGGACACCAGGCGATAGGTCAGGCTTTTGGTGCGGAGCTTATAAATCTTGATACAGTTTATCATGGTGTTGCCACAAAAATCATTAAGACAAAAAATAAATCTTCTTTGTTTAATGGTTTGGACGATGAATTTGAAGCCGGGCGTTACCACAGCTGGATTATAGATGCAGCAACTGTTTCTGATGATTTCGAGGTGACAGCAATTGACGAAAATGATTACATCATGGCTATGCAGCATAAAACTTACGATTTGCAGTCTGTGCAGTTTCATCCTGAAAGTGTGCTTACACCGGAAGGAGAAATCATAATGAGAAACTGGTTAAATGAACCGAAAAGCGGCAAAGGAGCCAAACGTAATTAAAGTTTTTTTAAAAAATTAAAAATGTAAATGCGCCTGAGGGCATTTACAGTAGAAAAAATGAAAAAAATACTAAATAATCTTTTTGAATACAAAAGCCTTACTGCGGAGCAAGCTAATGAAGTGATGACCAATATTGGCAAAGGTATTTATACCGATGCAGAAATCGCCTCATTTATAACCGTTTTTTTAATGCGAACCATTACCATCGCTGAGTTGCAGGGTTTTAGAGATGCACTGATGGAAATGGCTTTGCCTGTAAAATTTGATGTTGAAATTATAGATATTGTGGGTACCGGTGGAGATGGAAAAAATACATTTAATATATCAACCCTGGCAAGTTTTGTGGTTGCAGGTACAGGAAATAAAGTTGCAAAGCATGGTAACTATGCTTCTACTTCTGTAACCGGTTCATCAAATGTTATGGAGCAACTTGGTTACCGTTTTAAAAAAGAAAACGATTTATTGAGTAAAGAGCTTGATGATGCAAACATTACATTTTTACATGCTCCGGTTTTTCATCCTGCTTTAAAAGCTGTAAGCCATATTCGCAAACAAATGGGCGTGCGTACTTTGTTTAATATGATGGGACCGCTTGTAAACCCTGCTAATCCTCAGTTTCGGGTGCTAGGTGTGTACAATGCAGAACTTGCAAGAATGTATAATTATTTATTACAAAAGAGCAATTCAAAATTTTCAATAGTTAATAGTCTTGATGGGTATGATGAAATTAGTTTAACTGCAGATACCAAGGTAATTGATGAGAAAGGAGAAAAAATATACACCGCTTATTATCTAGGCAAAAGAATTGTTTCTCCTGAAGATATTTCCGGCGGTAACTCACCGGAAGATGCAGCAGCAATATTTACAAAAGTGTTAAAAGGTGAAGGAACATGGGCACAAAATGCTGTTGTACTAGCCAATGCTGCTATAGCACTGCATACAACGCAAAAATATGCAGATTATGAAACCTGTATGAATATGGCTGTTGAAAGTCTTGAAAGCGGAAAAGCCTATTCATCACTTAAAAAAATTATTTCTTAAAATGAATATTTTAGAAACAATAATTGAGCATAAAAAAATAGAAGTTGCAGAAAGAAAACTGCTTGTGCCTGAAACAGATTTAAGAAACACCAAGAATTTTAACCGTACCTGTTATTCTTTAATTGAAAAATTAAACCAAAATAATACGACCGGTATTATTACTGAGTTTAAAAGAAAATCGCCGAGCAAAGGTTTTATAAATGAACACGCAGATGTTGTAGAAATTACAACCGGTTACACAAATGGAGGAGCTGTTTGCTTATCTGTGTTGACTGATACAGATTTTTTTGGTGGAAGCACCGACGATCTTATTGCAGCAAGAGTAAACCAAATCCCGATTTTACGAAAAGACTTTTTAATTGATGAATATCAGATTATTGAAGCAAAAGCAATGGGCGCTGATGTAATTTTATTAATTGCTGCGTGCCTTTCTGTTGATGAGGTTAAAAGACTTGCAATATTTGCAGTATCGCTCGGGTTAGAGGTTTTATTGGAATTGCATGATGAGACTGAGCTTGAGCATATTTGTGATGAAACTATTTT
>JANXTG010000060.1 GCA_025352525.1 Ferruginibacter sp. | reverse complement strand
ACAGCCATAAAATAGAAATTTTTTGGTTGTGATTAAATATGGTTAAACGCTCCTTTGATAAGGACTGCAAATATATGTAGATAGATATTGTTCTCCAAATTACAAATCCCTCAATTCATATAATTAGTTTTAAACAATTTTGGTAGACGGTGAGAAGGCTTTCTTCAATTTGTAAAAAAAAGTAAAAAATAAAACACAATACTTTTGATTATTTGTTTGAAGAATTGTATTTTCGCACCCCTTGCAAAAGGAGAGATGCCTGAGAGGCCGAAAGGAACGGTTTGCTAAATCGTCGTACGGGTTAAACTGTACCCAGGGTTCGAATCCCTGTCTCTCCGCTGATCTTTAAAAGAATTAAAACACCGGTTAGAACTTTTTAAGTTCGGGATGTAGCGTAGCCCGGTTATCGCGCCTGGTTTGGGACCAGGAGGTCGCAAGTTCGAATCTTGCCATCCCGACGAATTACCCCTGTTGAATTAATTTTCAGCGGGGGTTTTTTATTTTTAGCCCATTTATTGGCTAATTTTTGACACCCATCCTGACACCCATTTTTCTCTACTCTTATTACTGTTGCATTTGGAATTAACCACTTCAAAAAAACAAACAAATGACACTTCAAACATTTTAAGTAAGGTTCATTATTAAAAACGACAAAACTAACAAAAAAGAATACGCTCCCATCTTTGCAAGGATTATTTTAAACAAGAGGAAAATAGAAATAAGTAAACAAGATTGACAATTTCTGCTTTATTTTTTTATGCCTAACATTTTGTAAAATGTTGCCCTCAAATGTTGTTGCTGTGTAAAATTGAGTTCACTCTAAAGGATAAATAATTTTTATATTTTTAAAAAAATTATGAAAGTTTGTTTAGGTTTTTTGCGAGACCATTGTAAATATTGTTCCTATGCTCAATAGCTTGCTTGCGCTATATACCAACAATGTCGTCTCTAAGATTACCCAACAATGTATCAGAAAACTTTATACACGCCCCAACAATTGTATAAAAAAATAACAGAACAAAAAACAGTATAGAAATAAATATTCTATCAAAATATATTTTTATAAAAATTAACTTAAAGAAAAATTAGGATTAATTAAATATAGTTTTATATTTACATAAGAATTATACCTAATTTGTACTTTACAAAACAATCCCCAATAAGTGTAAAGTTTTAGCCGTTCGTTTACTCTCTTTAGATCCCCCTGAGTATTACTGTATCTATAATGATCAGTATAATTATTTTAATCAAGTAGCAATGATTGAGACTGCCATTATATTGCTTAGAGATGAGCTTCAAGCTTATATAAAAACCAAGGATGCATCAGTGAGTGTTATCGTTGATAACATAGGTATGTTTGAAACATCCAACGGGGATACCCTTACCAATAATATAGTACTTACACTCGTAAATATTGAAGAAGAAAGTACTTTAAAAAACCAGCCCCCGCTTAAACGGCCTATAGGCTTAAGTGCCGTGTATGAAAATGCGCCGATTTATTTAAATTTATACGTTTTATTTACCTGCAATTACTCCGGAAACGACTACAGGCTTGCATTGCGTAGGCTTGCATACATTATTCAATTTCTTCAAAGTAAAACATCTTTTTCTACTGCGTCATCTGCAGGTGCAGGCGTGGCAGATCTGGAAAATGATGAAACCGTAAACCTTCGTTTTACATTAGAATTATACACCCTCACTTTTGAACAAATAAATCATTTATGGGGTTCGCTTGGTGGCAGGCAAATGCCTTTTGCCATGTACAAATTAAGGTTGGTGGCAATAACAGAACGGGCACAGGTTAGAGAAGCACCACTTATTGAAGAAATAGAAATTAATTTATCAAAAAGATTTAGTTAATCAACATGAATACTGTTTTTAAAATATTATTTGAAGTAAAATTGCTGCATGAATATTATCTCACAGATACAAAAGGAGAAAATATTTTTGACATTAATTTACAGGCAGACCGTATCAATTTTTTAAGAGAAAAATACGTTGCTAATAGAGAAGATATTAATAGTGATATAGGTTATAAAGTACCCAAAGCATTCGAAACCCTTTACAAAAATCATCGGCTTAAATTAATTCCTTCTTATGCAGGTTTTAAAATTGCTATTGAGGTAAAAGCAATAAAAATGCCTGACGGATCAACAACTTACTTGCCTAAATTTCCTCTAGCTGATGATGTAAATATTGCAATATTACTGGTACGAAAAAATAATTTACAAGATAGTTTTACAAACAGAAATTTTAGTAACGCACTTAATGGTAGATATTATTTTAGCAATGAAAATTTACAGGGCGTAAAAAGTTTTCCTTACTTAACCAATGATATTAATTTATTTGATGCCGCCATTAATTATGAACATGGCGCATTGGTAAAATTTGCTACCAATGATTACAGAACATTTTACAGAGATGACAGCAATGCTGTAAACTGGCTTCCATTTACCGGTAAAGGTTTTGCGAACGACAATGACCGTATGCTGGTAAATACAAATTTTAGCTACTCTTTTCCCGCGGCAGCCAATGTAACTATTGCTACTTTTACTATTAAAGATGCGGATGGAAATACTTTAAAAAACAAAGAAGGAAATGTAATATCTGTCTTTAATGTTTCCAATGCTGCCGGGTTAGGTAAAATAAATGTATCTATAGATCCCACAACCGTATTAACCATACCCAATATTATTGAAAATGAAAAATCCCTTTATACACTGGAAGTTAATGGTAATAATGGTTACAGCAAAATTTACTCATTCTTTTTTAAAGCTGCAGAAGCTGACGCTATGGAAAGCATTGGGCTTATAAATATAAAGACTAAAGTAACCAATACTGCCTTCAATATTATAGATAATATTGGAAAATTAATTACCATAAAACAAGCAGACGGAACTGTAAATCCCGTGCCTCCCATTTTTGAAATAAACTTTAAAAGCAGGCAAACTTTCTGGCGATACATTAATAATAAAAAGAAGCCAATACAAAGTGGTCTATATCCTGATTTTCTTTTACCAAAAAACGGAATGCTTATTACAAAAACGCCCCGTACGCTTACTTATATACCTACACTATTTCAAAAACCAGATAATAGTTTGCACTATTTGCCAAACCCCAGTAATAATGCAACAGTAACAGCCGAAAACGGAAAAATGTATAGTGACATAAATGTTAGAGATTCGACACTTTTCCCCATTTTATAAATAAAAAAGCTTGAACACAAAACAAAGAAAACATGATTTTTTAAATTTTTAATACATAAAAAACCAGCTCATGAATGATTACAAAACTCCCGGCGTTTACATAGAAGAAATTCCTAAACTGCCACCATCTATTGCTTCAGTAGAAACCGCAATACCTGCCTTTATAGGTTATACAGAAAAGGCACAGTTAAAAGAACCGGGCGATTTAAAATTAAAACCAAAACGAATCACCTCTATGCTGGAGTATGAAGTTTTATTTGGAGGCCCACAACCAGAAACTACTATAGAAGTTACGATTGATACAACGCAAAGTTACAAAATAGATGTGCAGGGAAAAGTATTAACGCCATCTCATTACCTGATGTATTACTCCATGCAAATGTTTTTTATAAATGGCGGCGGCCCTTGCTACATAACGAGTGTAGGGGATTATACCGGCGGTGGGGTAATAAGCGATGGAGAGTTAGGAAAAGGGTTGGATGAAGTAGCCAAAGAAGATGAAGTAACCTTAATTGTTTTTCCTGATGGATTAAATATGACTAGTGCTAATAATTATTATGGATTGAATAAACTAGCCATGAAGCAATGCGAAGAATTGAAAGATAGGTTTACTGTAATGGATGTATGGATAGATGCAGATGCAACAGTAGATAATATTAAAGTACTTAGAGATTCTGATTTTGGAGAAATTAACACTTTAAAATATGCGGCGGTTTATTATCCAAAAATATTTACAAGAATAGATTTTGCTTACAGCAATGAAGCGCTTGTAATTATTGTTGGTAAAGGGGATGCAAGTTTATCTGGCACGCTCACAGAATTAAAAGGAAAAAACAATGCCTTTTATTTTATGGCAAAAAATGAAATTACAAATATTGAAATGCTGTTGCCTGCATCATCTGCCGTAGTAGGTAAATATGCAGCAGTTGATAATGCCAGAGGCGTATGGAAAGCACCTGCAAATGTGGGAATTGATTTTGCCATAAAACCAGCTATCAACATCACCCATCAGGCACAGGCTATTTTAAATGTAGATACACTTGCCGGTAAATCTATTAATGTAATCCGCTCATTTCCGGGGCGTGGCCCAGCCATTATTTGGGGAGCAAGAACATTGGCGGGCAATGACAATGAATGGCGTTACGTTTCTGTAAGGCGTTTCTTTAATATGGTGGAAGAATCTGTAAAAAATGCTACCCAGCAGTTTGTGTTTGAATCCAATGACAGAAATACCTGGGTGAGGGTAAAATCGATGATAGAAAATTACCTCACACAACAATGGAAGGCAGGCGCTTTGATGGGTGCCAATACAAAAGAAGCTTTTTTTATACATGTAGGTTTAGGCGAAACAATGACGGAGCTGGATATTTTTGAAGGCAGAATGATTGTAGAAATAGGTATGGCTGTTGTACGCCCAGCAGAATTTATTATACTAAGATTTATGCACAAAATGCTCGGAGAATCGTAAACGATTTTATAGTTAGTCTGTACAAAAATTTACTGTAAAAAAGGTTATAATTTTTAATTATTTAATTTATTATCATGCCAATACAATCAACATCAAACCCTAATACCCACCACGATGGTACACAGGGCGAAAAGCCAAAACTGCCAACACAAAGAACCATCGACCTTATAAAAGAAACATATTGTAAAAACCTGAAAGGCCTTGTTGGTGAGCTAAGCCAGAGCGAAGTAACGTATGATGGTAACCTTGTAACCTACAATACAAAAAAATGTTGCTTTGTAAAAACAGAAAAAAATTACCGCATTATTCGTAATCTGGAGCTTTCTGTAGGGGTAGAATTAATACAGGCAAATGATGAAATAAAAAAGAATGTGGTACTGTACAACAAACAAAATGATGACCTCGTAAAAGCATTAAAACTGGTACTTACAAATACCAAAGAGGCAAAATTAAAATTTGGAGAACTAAGAGATGCTGCAAACAAATTGAGCGATTGTACAAAAGACAGTTGTAACAAATCTCAAATGGTTTTGCTCGGTTGCAGGCAGGCAGATGAATGCAATGATAATAACAGAGACGTTGGAGAAAAACTTCCTGATTGCTGCGATGGCGTATGCGAAATTATAGATGAGCTTATAAATATTCCTGCATCTATGAATGGAGATATAGATATTATTTGCAGTGCCTCTGCAGAGATTGTAGGGATACAAACTTTCTCCAACATAAAATCTTTGGAAACATTTCAGGTAGAGTTTTCAACGAATTCAAAAGCATTTGATGACTGGATAAAACAAAAAATGGTAGCAGGTAGCAGTGCATTAAATATACTACAAGAAGAATTAACAGCTGCTGTCAAAAACCTAACCACTGCGGGCTTTACATTGTATAGTAAGAGAAATGAAGTAGAAATAGCTGATGAGGTGAAAGATTATTTATGTGACCATAAATGTGGTTGTATTGACCATGAATGTGGTTGCCAGCAAGAACAAAAAGACCCTGAAGGAAGACTTGCAAATTGTAAATGCGACATCTGCACAATATGCGGTGAAGTAAAAGAGATTTATTGTAATGATGTGCTGGAAGAACCTGCGTGTGCAGATTAAAATAACCATAGCCCAGAAAAGTTTTTTATAAAATAAAAAAATAATTTATGTTATTATATAATAAAATAAGCAATTACGAAGATGAAATCTTTGACTGCTGCGACACAGATAATGGAAATGAAAACTTCGGGGGCGATTGTTGTTATGATGCATGGGTAAAAGAATTGGTAACAGTTACTGCTGCCTACAAAGAAAAAAATGCATTGGTTACACAAAAGCAAACCGAGTACAACCTTGCTGTAGATTGGAAAACAAAATTAAAAGCCTGGTGCGATGACTGGGAAGCTACAGATGAAAAAGCAGATGCACTTTGCAGGCAACTGGAACTGTTTATTAAACACCTTACTAAGGTTTGTAAAATAACCGAAAAAACAATTGATGCCATTGAAATACTTTTTTGCATGGCAGAAGATTTGTACAAAAGAGTAGATAAACTCAAATTAAAATTTGATCAGTTAATGGTATGCATCAGTTGCTTGATGCGCCCGGAGCTTGCACCCGGTGTGGGCATAATGAAATGCATAGAAGAGTATGGCAAAAAACTAGATGCTGTAATTGCTGGCAAAGATTTGCTGCTAAGCAATATTGTAAAAGCCCTGGAACTTGCCATGGCATTGCATATAAATATTTGTGATGAATATGGCTTAAAGGCAGTATTGGTTTATTGGAAAGAAAAATTAAACTGTGATTCATCGTCATCAACAGACCATCTTGATAATTATGGCGATAAAAAACAAAAGTTGGTACCATCAGGTATTGAAGATAAAACCTGCGAATTGGAACCTCAAATTAGTTTTCCGTTGGACGCAGACAGTTATTATACCGACCTACAAACACAGTGTACAAATACAAAAGCAGAATTAGAAACATTAAAAACAGCACTGGACAGTGCAAAACATGAAAGAGACAGTTTACAGGCTTGCAAACAAAGCCTTGAAAAAGCAATAGAGGAAGTGAAAAATAAATGTAATTAATTTTTTAAATTCAAAAATTTACCACCATGGCAGACGATCCAAAAAAAAATTATCCGCTTCCAAAATTTCATTTTCAGGTAGAATGGGGTGGAGATGAAAATCGTATTGGCTTTACCGAAGTAAGCGGACTCGACTTTGAAACCACTCCCATTGAATACAGGGAAGGCAGCAGCCCCGCATACCATAAAACAAAACAACCGGGGCTTACAAAATATACTGACATTACTTTAAAAAGAGGAACTTTTTTAGGCAACTTTAAATATTTTGAAGAGTGGCGCAGGACATTTATGTTTCAGGAAGGAAAGGCAAAATACCGCAAAGATGTAACCATAAAATTGCTGGATGAAGAACACCAGCCAATCATTACTTGGACATTGGCTAAAGCATGGCCTACCAAAATTTCTTCTACCGATTTAAAAGCAGATGGAAATGAAGTAGCCATAGAAACGATGGTGCTGGTGCATGAAGGGTTATCAATTGTGGAAGCGAAATAGATGGATGATTTGGAAAAATAAAGTTTAGACAGCTAAGAATTCTTTTCACAATTAAAAAATTAGCCACAAAGACACTAAGACACTAAGGAAAAATACAAAGCATTTTTTCTACTTCGTGCCTTTTGAGCCTTAGTGGCAAAACGTTTTTTTTCTTAGCGAAACCGGAGAAAAACTTTTATTAGATTTTTATAATATCAGTTAAATAATTTAATGAATTGTGGTACAAAGTCAACTTGAAAGTGTCGGTAATTTGATTTTAAAATGAAACAATAAAATGGCAGACAATCCTTACCAAACTGTAAACTTTCATTTTTCAGTAAGTTTTGCGTTGGCTGGAGCAAAAACAGTTGACGTAAAATTTCAATCCGTAACAGGGCTTGACGGAACAGTGGACATTGAAACAATAAAAGAAGGTGGCGAAAATCATTACGAACATGTGGTGCCAACAAGAAGAAAATACGGCCCGCTGGTTTTAAAAAGAGGTTTGCTTTCGCCTGCACTATCTGGCGTTACCAAATGGTTGCAAAAAGCATTTGATGATGGCAATTTTGAAACCTTAAAAACCGTGCAGGTAACCTTGCTTGATGAAGAACACCAGCCACTCATGCATTGGGTAGTAAACAATGTATGGCCAAGAAGCTGGAAGCTTGGAGAATTGAATGCAGAACGTGGAGAAATACTAATTGAAACATTGGAATTGAATTACAACAAACTTCTTTTTAACCATTAATATTTTTTTACCATGCCAATAGAAATTAGAGAACTGGTTATAAAAGCAACCATAACTGCAGATGCACAAAATTCATCTTCACAGAGCAGTAATGCAGGTGCAGCCAATGGCTCAGCAGAAATGGTACAATTGTGTGTAGAAAAAGTGCTTCAAATTTTAAAAGAAAAAAATGAGCGATAACAACAGTTTGAGGAAGCTCGTTATAAAATCTTTTGCCAACAGAGATTTTACCAATGAAGATGTTTCCAGAAAATTTACAACACCTGTAAACCCTGAAACATTTACGCAGAATTATAAAGTAAATGTAGATACACAAAACGGGCATGGTAATGATGGCAGCGAAGTGCGTTACAAATCAACTGCGCCGGAAGAGCTGCGACTTGATTTTTATTTGGATGGGACCAAAACAATGGAAGGTTATGGTGGAGAAAATGCAGGCTACATAAACAAACCTGTAAAAGAGCAGTTGGAAGATTTGAAGCGTTGTGTTTATACGATGGATGGCAGCATTCACCGCCCACGTTTTTTAATTATTTTTTGGGGAGAGGAAATAAATTTTCGTTGTGTACTTTCTAACCTCGATTTAAATTTTACGTTGTTTGAACCAGATGGAAAACCACTGAGAATAAAAGTTAGCGCCACTTTTCTTAGGCACAAATCGAGAGAAGAAATACTGGCAGAAGCAAGACTCTCCTCTCCTGACCTTACACATTACCGAAAAGTGCAACAGGCAGACAGACTGGATTTAATGACCTATAAAATTTACAATGACGCTAATTATTTTTTGCAGGTAGCCAAAGCAAATTCGCTTACCAACGTTCGAAATATAAAACCAGGTATTGAATTGTATTTTCCACCCTTTGATAAAAATGAAATTTAATGGAAAACCTGCTTATACCAAATCCTTCTACGCATGATGTGGTAAGTTTTAATATTCTTGTAAACGATACGGAGATTAATCCATCGTATCAGGTAATAAGTATTTCTATCATTAAAGAAGTGAACCGCATTACTCTTGCAAAAATAATTTTGAGGGATGGAGATGCTGCTTTACAAAATTTTGAAGTAAGTAATACAGATGATTTTTTACCCGGGAAAAAAATAAAAATAAAACTTGGATTTGACGGAACAAATGCCCAACAATTTAAAGGCATTATTACAAAACATTCCATTAAAATAAAAGAAAACGGCGCAGCAGAATTACAAATAGATTGTAGCGATGAAGCAGTGAGAATGACCATTGGCAGGCATAGTCACTATTTTGAAAATGTAAAAGACAGTCAGGTTTTTGATGAACTGATAGGCAAATACAGTGGTTTGCAAAGTGACCCGGAAAGTACTTTAATTACGCATAAAGAACTGGTACAACACAGCATGAGCGATTGGGATTTTATGTTGCTGCGTGCAGAGGCAAACGGTATGCTGGTGCATACAAACGATGGCAGCATAAAAATAAAAAAACCAGATACAGATAGTTCTCCTGTTTTGCAGGTTACCTACGGCAGTTCCATTATTGAATTTGAAGCAGAAATGGATGCAAGATACCAATGGAAAAATGTAGAAGCTACTTCATGGGATTATTCCAATCAAAATTTGTTTAGATCCGAAACCAGTGAAGCAAATTCGTTTACACAACATGGAAATGTAAGCAGCAGCCAATTGGCAAATACAATAAATCTTAATAAATATTCTTTACAACACAGCGGCCATTTGCAGGAACAGGAATTAAAAACATGGGTGGATGCTGTGATGATGAGAAGCAGGCTTGCAAAAATACGAGGCAGAGCAAGGGTTACAGGTTTTGGCGGCATAAAAACCGGTGACATGTTAAAACTTGCCGGCGTAGGAAACAGGTTTAACGGCAATGCCTATGTAACAGCAATAACGCAATCTATAGCTGATGGAACCTGGTACACACATATCCAGTTTGGGTTAGATCCGCAAAGATTTTCGCATTTACATCCAGATGCTGATGATTTATTATCGGGCGGTTTGTTAAGTTCCATACATGGATTACAAGTAGGTAAAGTAGTGCAACTTCAAAGCGACCCTGACGGTGAAGACAGAATATTAATAAAAATTCCTGTGATAGATAACAATGCAGAAGGAATATGGGTAAGGGTTGCAAGCTTGGATGCAGGGCATAACCGTGGTACATTTTTTATGCCTGAAATAGATGATGAAGTAATTGTAGGTTTTATAAATGATGATCCTCGCCACGCTGTTATGCTTGGCATGTTGCATAGCAGCGCAAAACCTGTGCCCATCAGTATTACAGATACCAACCACGAAAAAGGAATTTTTACAAGAAGTAATATGCGTATCCATTTTAATGATGCTACAAAAACAATTACCATAGATACACCTACAGGCAACAGCATTAAGCTAGATGAGCAAGGGACAATGATTGAAATTAAAGACCAGAATAATAATAAAATAACGATGGGCAGTGCAGGAATAAAAATGGAAAGCCCGATGGAAGTAGAAATAAAAGCAGGTACAAATCTTACCCTTTCTGCTGGGGTAAGTTTAAGTATTGGTGCAGTTTCATTATCAGTAAAAGCTGATGGCAGCTTGGCTTTAGAAGGTGCTATGGCAAATTTAAAAGCATCGGGCATTACAGAAATAACAGGATCGATGGTAAAAATAAATTAAACAAACCATGCCACCAGCAGCAAGAATAACAGATATGCATGTTTGCCCAATGTTTACCGGACCGGTACCTCATATAGGTGGGCCCATTATTGGTGCAGGTGTGCCAACTGTTTTGGTGGGTAATATGCCAGCAGCAGTTGTGGGAGATTTATTAACATGTGTTGGCCCGCCAGATAGTATTGTACAGGGTTCTACCACTGTTTTAATTGGCGGAAAACCCGCTGCAAGAATGGGAGATTTAACATCGCATGGTGGTACAATAGTAATGGGTTTTCCTACAGTAATGATTGGCGGTTAAAAAAATAAAAATGGCAAACACAAGTAATTCATTTTTGGGAACGGGCTGGGCTTTTCCACCTTCATTTAACCATGAGTCTGCATCGGTAAAAATGGTGAGTGGTGAAGATGACATTAAGGAAAGCCTCAATATTTTGTTATCCACCACATTGGGCGAAAGAGTGATGCAGCCAAAGTATGGCTGCGATCTTACTGATTATATTTTTGAAGGATTAAACAGTTCTGTAATTGGATACATAAAAGACAGGGTGAAAAATGCCATCCTTTATTATGAGCCAAGAATTATTGCTGAAAAAATAACGGTAACCAACGACGACTCTTTTGACCTTATTGAAGGCAGGTTTGTAATAAGCATAGATTATACTATACCCGGCACCAACTCCAGGTTTAATTATGTATATGATTTTTACAAAAACGAAGCATTAAAACCGGTGTAAATAAATTTAAAAACTGTCTATAAAAAATGAATTGCAAATCAATTATACATCCTTTTCAAAACGACCCTGGTGTGAGCCAAAGCCAACGGGTAATGGATGATTTATTGAACAGCAATGCTACAATAGACGGACGCTCCACTGCAGATTTACTGGATTATTTTATCAAATTATCTTCGCATATAAATTTTTATGATGAGGATAATTCCATTAAAGACTGGAAGATTTTCTTTGAAAAAAGTTTGCCGTTTACTTTAGCCTCAATTATAAAATTTAACCAGACAAAAACAACTGAAAAAATAGCTGGCTACAATAAACTGTTTACAAAAAAACCTACCAAGCGGGCGCTACAGTTGCTGCTGCAATATGTTTATAACAATATGATATTGCCGGTAAATAAATGGCAGGAGCAATTTGTAGAAAGCGGTTTACCATTTGAATTATTGATAAATAAATTAATAAAAGATAAATTAAAAGAAGCAGTAAAAAAATTTATAATAATTGACAACGCCTCGGTAAAATGGTTTTGTGTAACGCCACTAAGTTTTGATAAGCTGGTAAAAAATGAAGATAACATTTGGGATATAGATGTGACAGTACTTTATTCAAATTATACAAATGAAGCTTTTAAAGCACTTGGCAAAAACAACAAAGAAAGACTGGTTGCTTTGCAGCAGGAAATAAATACAATAGTAGTAGCATTTACAGGTGTAATGCAGGTGTTGACTGACAGTGCTGCTTTGAGTATGGATCAGGCCTTCTTTCCTTTGAAAGAAGAATTAAAAAAATTACATCCACCCCATCTTGCCATACTATTTTCATTTTTAAAACTATTCAGACATTTGCAGGATGATATGAATGGGTTTACAAAAAAGCATCTCGATTTTTTTTACAAGAATGTTTTAAAATTACAGGCAAGAGAAGCAGTAGCAGATAAAGCACATATTGTATTTGAAATACAAAAACAACTGGATAAATATTTATTAAAAAAAGGGTTGCTACTAAAAGACGGAAAAGATAATAACAAAGCAGAGATATTATTTGCTACAGATGAAGAAATTGTAATAAACAAAACACAGATTGCAGAAAAGAAAATACTTTTTTTAAACAACAGTACTTTCGGAAGCAACACATATTTGGAAGCGGTTTACATAGCATCCAATGCAGAAAAAGCTGATGGTGTTGAAAAAGATTTTGAAGATGCGTCTACAGCCAGTTGGGCTACTGTTGGAAATAAATACAGCAAATATATTGACCCCGAAAATAAATTCATAAAGCCACACCCAAATGCAAGAATAGGTTTTGTGCTGGCATCACCGGTATTGCTTTTAAATGAAGGTAAAAGAGAAATTACTATTACTTTAAACTGCGAACTCAATAAAAATTATTGTGCATCTGTAACAACACAAACCTCCAGCAATAAACCTTGCTGCGAAGAAAATAATTTACCGGGTACAACTCTATCAGCAGTAAAACCAGTGTATCCAAATTTTGAAGATGCTACCAATTTTGTAAAAGATATTGCTGATAAATTAAACGAAACATTTTACTACATTAACCGTGAAAGCATTGCTGCAGCTATAAAAAAAGGCATCAGTAAAGGAACGCTTGATAAACTTTTAAAACTCTTAATAAAGCAACAGTTACCCGGTGAGGATAAATTATGCTACTGCCCTGTTGAGGAAAAATTGTATGAAATAACCATTCCTGCAAAAACAACCGGTTTACAAACTGGCTACGAAAATATATTTAGTAAAGAAGAGCGTTTATTGATGGCAGATATTATCAAACCCATAAAAATATTGAATGTAGCATTCAGCGGTGCAGAAGAATGGATATACCCAAAGCCCGATGAAACAAAAGCAAACGAATTTTTAGAAATTAAGATGTTGCCTGCGGTTGCAGGAAGTACCAATATTACCATCACCATAAAAGCAACATTATTGCCTGACCAAAAAGCAATTACTTTTTACGATGCAAAAAAATTAAAAGAAGATATTGGAAATGAATTACCAGTTGTAAAAATTGAGTTGGATGACCGAATAAAACATTTTAAATCTGTACAGGGATCATCGAAAGAAGAATGCTGTGAAAGAAAACCAGCACAAACAAATCAACCAATTTCATTGTACCATTTTTTTAGAAATGTGATTGTGCTGGCTTCATCTAAAATTGATGTGAAAGTATGTGGGGTAAAAAACTTTATTGCCCAGAATGATGAAAGTGTACAGGATGTAAATGGGCCGGTGTATCCATTCGGCACAAGGCCAAGTATAAATGGTTTCGACCTTGTAAATGCTATAAAAGCAGGCATTCCGAAAAATCTTGTCGGTCCCAGTTTTTATCTAGGCAGCAAAGAAATTTTTGGAAAAAAATGGAATAATGTTTTTGTAAATATAAACTGGAAAGATAAACCTGCCAGTTTTAATGAATATTACAAAGCCTACATTGTTGATAAGGCAGACCAGACAAAATATGGACTTGACGAAAATAAATTTGAAATAAATATTTCATTACTGGAAGATGGAAAATGGAAAAAGGAAAAACAATATTTGATTCCTAACCCGCCGCCAAAAAACAATTTGTTGCTTAACCCTGTTACACTAAATTTAAACAGACCTCTTTTTAGAAATGATGCTGCCAATGCCATTTGTGATCAGCTCAATCCTTTCGATCAAACAATATCTGTTTCCAAAGAATATATTGAAAATATAAATCAGGTATTTAGATTAGATAAGGAAAAGAATACCGTATATAAAGCAAATACTCAAAACGGATTTTTAAAATTAAACTTACAGAATCAGGATTTTTTACACAAAGATTATGCTTTTATATTAGGAAGGCAAATGATGGCACTCGGTAAATTTCCAAAAGAATTTTTGGAAGGCGCCACTTACATTTCTGCTGGTAATACGATAATTGTATTTGAAGGAATAGCGCCCAAACTTGTTGCATTAGATACTATGGTTGCGGATAATAAAACTTTAGCAAATACCGCTAAAAATGATGCTGCTACTGTAAAGACCAATGCAGACGCAGCACGAGTTGCAGGCTCTATAGATATTACAGATGCAGAATATTCGGCAAGTCTTAAAGGCCCTATCGGCGATGCAAAACAAAATTCATCAGATACTTTTGATAAAGCTTCTGAAATAAAAGATAAGCTGGATGAGATAAAAACAACCTTAAGTTTTTTTGACGTTATAACTGGGAAACTTATAAAAGAGTTAGCTGTTATCATCCCCAACGAACCGTGGACACCCATCATCAAAAATATTTCTTTAGATTATACTGCATCTGCAACTACAGATGATATTGAACTTATTCATCTCTATCCTTACGCAGGCACTTACAAAAAAGAAACCATTACACTACAGCAACCACACACATTTTTATTTCCTACCTATTGCGATGAAGGAACTTTGTACATTGGCTTAAAAGACTTGCAACCGGGCAGCAATGTAAACATGCTTTTTCAACTGGCAGAAGCTACTGCAGACTCTGAATCGAAAAAAGAAAATATACAGTGGCATTATCTTGAAAACAATAACTGGAAAATATTACGCACCGGTTTTGAAGTGTTGGATGATGATACGGATGGGCTTACTACATCTGGCATTATAAAATTTGCATTACCTGCAAACATGACAAATGAAAATACAGTTTTGCCCAAAGGTTTACACTGGATAAAAGCAACCATACCACAAAACAGTAAAACGGTATGTGAAACAATTGCAATTTTTACCCAAGCTATAAAAACAACTTTTACAAAAGCAGAAAGCAATGATACGCTACGGCTAAATGCGCCGTTAACTGCAGGCTCATTGGAAAAATTGCAGGAAGCAGATTCCTCCATAAAAAAAACTACACAACCGTTCGATTCCTTTGGTGGCAAGCTTGCAGAAGCAGATGGCCATTTTTATGTGCGTGCCAGTGAGTTACTAAGGCACAAAGGAAGAGCCATTCAAAAATTTGACTATGAACGTTTGGCACTGGAAGCCTTTCCACAACTCTTCAAAGTAAAATGCATTAACCACAGTTTTGCTTTAAATGCTCATACATATATAAATGACATTCCGCTGGCACCCGGTTATGTGTTGCTGGCAGTAATACCAGATCTCAATCAGTTAAAAGCATCGCAACAATTTGAACCAAAAGTGCCGGTAAGTATTTTAGAAAATGTAGAAGAATATTTACGTATGCGTACATCGCCTTTTGCAAGAGTAAAAGCAATGAACCCACGGTACGAAAAAGTACATTTTTGTTTAAAAGTAAAATTGTATTTGGGCAAGGATGAAAATTTTTACAAAGAAAAATTACAGCAGGATTTGAGAGGATTTCTCGCACCCTGGGCAGTAGGTGTGTACGACAAACTCAACTTTGGACAATGCATAAATGAGTCAGATATTGTACAGTTTTTAGAAACGTTGAACTACCTGGATTATATTATTGAACTAAAAATGCAGCATGAATATGATGGAGGGAAAGCCATGCCTGCACGGCAATACAGCGTTTGCCCTATTACACCGAGATCTATACTGATAGCGGGCAAAATAGATATTTGCATAGTGCAACAGGACTGTGAAACATGGGATGCAGATGCTAGGCCATGTGAAAACCAACCAATATTATTTAACAACATTTAAATAAATGGATACAAAAAAGAATGGTAGATGACATTACAAATATTAAAGTGATAAGTAAAAAGAATGCGGGCTTTCCTGCATACCTCAATTTTGATAAATTGCGGACAGAAAGCATTGATTACCTCGGTGAATTATCGGGTAAAATATGGACCGATCACAATGCACATGATCCCGGTATTACCATATTGGAAGTCCTTTGTTATGCCTTGCTCGATCTTGGATATCGTACCAATATACCTGTAGAAGATATAATAGCACGCAACCCAAATGATACAACCAAAGACGATCATTTTTTTACAGCCGCTGAAATATTAAGCTGCAACCCACTTACTATTATTGATTACAGAAAATTATTGATAGAGATACCGGGCGTAAAAAATGCGTGGCTGGAAGTAGCAACTGACCAGAAAGATATTTGCAAAAGAAGAAATAATATAGGTAGAGAAAATACATCTCAAAATAAAGAAAACTGCATCGAATATTTAAACGGCATTTACCATGTATTTATTGAAACAGAAAAAAATATTGAAGAAGAATTTGCAACAGAAGTAGAAAGAAAAAAATACATAGATGATCTTATTTTAACAATAAAGAAAACATTGGTTGCACATAGAGACCTCTGCGAAGATTTTGCAGATATAACTTTGCTTTGCAAACAAAAAACCGGAATATGTGCAGATATAGAATTAGAAGCAGGCGCAGATGCAGAAAAAATATACGTTGCTATAATTGAAAAATTAAGAAAGTTTTTTTCGCCATCGCCACATTTTTATACACTGCAACAGTTACTGGATAATAACAAACCTATAGAAGACATATTTTCAGGCAGACCATACAATATTGTAGCCAGCAATGGCTTTATAGATACAGCAGAACTGGAGATTTTAAAACTAAAAAAAGAAATTCATTTATCGGACGTTTACAATGCTATTTTTGAAATACCGGACGTTAAAAAAATAAAGAAAATTGCATTACGGGTAGAAGAAAACGGATCTATGGTTCAAAAGAAAGACTGGAAAATATTATTACCTGTAAATAATATTTCCGACTTTTTGAGTACTGAATCTTTCATTACATTTTCTATAAATGAAGTGCCTGTATTATTTGATGCAAAAAAATACGATGCGCTTTTTGAATTAAATTTTACCCACAACGGAAAGTTGTTGTATAAGAATCCATCGCCCTATTTAGACACTGAAATACCAAAAGGAATTTACAGAGCAGATCTGGATGAATACTTTTCTATACAAAATGATTTCCCTCAGGTATATGGCATTTCAGAAGGTGGGCTGGCAAAAGATGTCGATATAAAACGCAAAGCAAAAGCATTGCAATTAAAAGGATACTTATTATTTTTCGATCAGCTATTATGTAATTACTTAGCACAATTAAAAAACATTCGTTCATTGTTTTCAGTATCAGAAAATAATATTGAAAATAAAAAACAAACTTACTTTTTAAATAAATTAACTACTGTTCCCGACTTAGAAAAATTACTTCGCTTTGCTGAAAATGATAGTGCTGATAACAGTTTGGGAACTAAAGGCAGTAAATTAATTTACCCAGTAGCAAAAGATAAATTGCTGGAGCTAGTAACGAAAAATGGTTCTCAAAATGCAGATCCTCACACATTGGATGCTTTTACTTTTTCTTCATTAACGGAGCAGGAAATAACGCTTAATATTTTGAAGAATGATTTTTACAATGGCAATATTGATGTTAAATATATCAATGAAGGAACAAAAAGTATTTACTATTACATTACTGCATCTACAAATGAATTTGTACTGGTAAGCAATAAATTTTTTAGCTCAGAAGCAGCCGCTAAACAACATGCTGACAGCATAAATTACATAGCGACTTTTGATGAAAATTACAGAACTTTTATTACAGCAGAAAACCATGTTTCGTTTAATATTGAATTAAACATGGCAACTTATGAAGAATACTTGCAGGGAATTATTGAAGACAAAAACATGTATGCAATCAGAAGAAATTATTTTCTGAATCATTTGCTTGCACGCTTTGCTGAAAGGTTTACTGATTTTGCAATGCTGTCTTTTGGAAATTTATCAGCAGAAGAAACTGCATTGGCCGATATAAAAAACAAAGAACTCTTTCTGTCAAATTACGATTACATAAGCAGCAACAGAGGCATGGCTTATGATTACAATAAAAATAACTGGTTAAACAATAATATTTCAGGTTTTGAAAATGAAGTGAAATATTTGAGTGGCATAGAAAATAAAAAATTACACAGCCTTTGCAATTTTGTGGTAGAAGCTTATGAAGAAGAATTTATAATTGACCTTAAAACCGGCGAAGAAAAACTTTTTGAAATAAAAGAAAAATTCAGTTCACGGGAAGATGCTCATGCAGCTATTAGAAATTTACTTACTGCCTTGGCTGATACAAAAAATTATAGCAGGCACTATGATAACGATACACAACGATATTCTCTGCAAGTAAAATATGGTGAAAAGAATTATGCTGTTTATCCTCAGCAATTCAACAATTCTTTGGCAGCAGATTCGGTGGCAGATAACTTGTACAAAACATACCGTAACAAGCCCGCAGGGGAAGATATTTTTATAAGCAAATACAGGCATCGCATACTGCTGAATGACAGCATAGGCAATGTAAAAGCACGATCCATAGAATTTTTTAATTCAATGGAAGAAGCAAACGCAGCGATAAAAAAATTGATTAGCAACATAAACGATAAAAAGAAATGGGTACTGGAAAATGAAAAAGAAAATGTGCTCGGCGATCTTTTATACAATAAAAATAATACAGATACTACAAGGTTTTTAAATACTGCCGCTTTTAAAATAGATGTGAACAGTAGTATCATTGGCAAGCCGGATAAATTTACTTATGAAGCATTAGATAAAGAAAATACTTTTAAACTTTGCCCGGCTGTAGAATTTGATACAGCAAAAGATGCAGAGAATCATTTTAAAAAAATGCTTGCGCTGGCAACAGATAAAAATAATTTTGAAATAACAAGGGATAATAAAAACGGCAATTACGGCATTCAAATTAAAGACAAAGGAATTGCAAATGCTATGTGTTATCAGGGCTTTGAAACACAGGAAGCCGCAGAAGCAATGTTGCAAAAAATAAATGATTTTATAAACCAACAGGAATATACGCTTGCAATAGAAACCATTGCAGACAAATGGAAATACAATTACAACTTAGGTTACAGAGAAAATAACAGATACTCATTTGTAAGCACAAATGACTATGCAAGTGCAGAGGCTGCATTAAAAGCAGCTACTGATTTTTCAGCCTCCACTTCATTGTTAAATAAGAAAGTTGAAAAACAAAACGTCATCTTATCTGCTCCTAACAAAGGTAAATTAACAAATGCCGTCTCTTTATTAACTGCCGAAACTGGGCCAACAAAGAATACCGAAAAAGAAATTGAAAAGATATTGCATGAAAAAAGGGAAGTGGAATATTTTATTGCAAAAAATAAAAAATCATCTTTTAATGCTGCGGTAAAAGTAGATGAAACGAATGGTCTCGGGCATTATGTTTACAGGCTTGTTGACAAAGACAACGTAATAGCGCATCACACCACAGCCTACGAAAACAAAGAAATTGCTGAGCAAGAAAAGAGAAAAGTTTATGCCCAATTACAAAAATCATTAAAATATACAGAGATCTGTTTGGGCGGCGATATTGTACATAAAATAATAAAAACAAAAAACAGTAGCCCGGTTTATCGTTATCAAATAAAAGATAAAAACAACTGTTACACTGCAGGCAAAAATATTGGATCTAAAATTATATTGTTTGAAAGTAAAGAAGAATTTTCTACCAGTGAACTGGCACAAGAGGCGTTTGAAAAAAATTATATTGATGTGCTTGGCTTAGCAACTGATGTAAATAATTATGGAAAGTTTATACAGCTTAACGAACCGACCGGCACAAATAAAAATAATGATACCATTGTATTTATTCCCGCAGAAACCAGCAATGAAATAGAAAAAGTATATAAAACAAATGTGGTGCAATGGATGCTGGAAACGGCTAATAATTACCCAATAAGAAGGGTGGAATATGGCTCCCTTAAATTTAATGAATTGTTTTGCGGAGAAAACAGTGGCACTATAAAAGACAATTGTGCTTGCACTACCGAAGCTATAATGTACAAATATTATTTCAGTATTTATGGCAAGGAAAAGATGCCTGAATTATGGTTAAGCAATAAGTATTATGAAACTGCGCAGGAGGCAAGAAAAGATTTTACTTTCTTTATAATGCTCATATCTTTTTACGGAAATTTATTTACAGATTGTGATGCATGCACAAAACAAGAGACTGGAAAATATAAAATTTACATACGAGAAGTGTTGGCGGAAAGTGTAAAGCGTTATGAGCAAAAAGATATACAACTAATATGGGGCAAAGATGGAATTGAAAAGTTTATATGTGCAGTACAACAGGAAAATTCGTTTAGTAATTATCAAAAAAAAGAAGACTGCTGTTATTCATTTTATGTAAACTGTGGGGAAGACTTTATTGTGCACCCCTGCAAATATGATACATCGCAGCAAAGAAGCAAAGTACTGTACCAATTACAGGAAAGGTTTGCAGAGACTATTCAAAACAAATCCTATAGTACCGAGATACAAAGTGAAAAATTATTATTGTTAGATGCAGATGGAAAGCCATTTGCTTATCAATTAAATATTGCTACACAAAATACTGTAGATGTAGTTACACTTATAAATATTGTAGAAAATATTTACAATACTGAAAACCAAGTTACCGAGAAAGAAAGTGAATTATTTCTTGCAGATAAAAGCGGACAAGTAATTCTTCAATCTTTTGAAAAAGGTTATACTATTATTGAGTGGAGAAAAGAATTGAATGCGTTTGGATGTTATTTTCCAATAGTAAAAAAGAAAGATAAAAAAACAAACAGCGAGAAATATTGTATAGAAATAAAACTACCCGGTTTTGGTAATTGCGAGGAAATTGAAAACGATTTGGTGCCATGCAATTGTAGCGACAAGCCAACAGAAACAGAACTCGTTTGTGATATAGCGTGGAAATCGAGTTGCTGTTATACCTTAAAAGAACTCGGCAATTTATGGCAAACTTATTTACAGCTTCAAAAGTTTTTATTAAGTAAACAAAGCTACATAGCTGTTTTTGATTGTGAATGCAATTCATTCGGTATTGCATTTCAGTTTAATAATTCATTACGCTCTGCAAATAATATGGGTATAAAAACCGGAGAAAAAATTGCATACAATCCGCAATGCTATACGTTACCAAATATGGTTTGCGATGCTGCTGAACGAACCAAAAAACTTGTAAATGCAGAGGGCTTGCATTTGGTGGAACATATTTTATTGCGTCCACAAAATGAAGGAGACTGTAAATGCAGAAATAATGATACTAATTGCGGTGAAAGAAACTGTGGATACAAATGGGAATTTCCGGATACTGACCCTTGCAATATTCAAAAGGCAAGTTGTTTTTATCCGGGCTCTGATCCATTTTCATTTATTGCTACTGTGGCTTTACCTGCATGGCCAAAGCGTTTTAGAACAGCAGCAGGAAGAATGGTAATGGAAAATATTATGTATCGTACTGCACCTGCGCATGTGTTGTTGAGAATTTTATGGCTTACACCTTATGATTTTTGCAGGTTTGAAACCAATTATAAAAAATGGCACTTAATGCTTGCCGGAAAATCAACTTGTATAGGAAATTTTGATACCTGCGAGATGTTGGACTTTGTTTTTAAACAGCAATTTACTTGTCTTGATGATTGTATAGATTGCCAGCCATGCAAAGATGATGAACCACCACAAACAAGTTGCTTTACAAATGATTTTGTGCCGAAAGGTGTAAATAATTTTGTAAACGAAATAAACGATTTGCATTGTTTTCAGACAATAAATTGTAGTGATAATAGGGTTATTGAGGATCATGAAAATAGGTTTGAAAAAAGTATAGGAGTGAAAAATGACCCCGTATTGATTCAAGAAAATAATACTCCCGTTAAAAAAGAAAGTACTGTTTTAAAACCTGTAGAAATAAAAAAAATTGAAAAGATTGCAAAAGAAAACCCATTAGCAGAAGTCGCCATTATACCACTTCCCTCTTTTGTAAACAGCAGAATGGCTGGTTATAAAAATGCGGTGGAAGTTGTAAAAAATGCTGTGCAAAATAATATGATTGCGGTAAAGGCTGAACGTTTTTTAAAAACAACCTCTCCTACCAAAATTCAGATTGATGCTATTGTTACAGAAATAATTCAAAATAAAAAACCTACTGATAATAATGGACTTACGATAAACAAAAACAGAAAATATATTTTGCTGGAAAATATCGTTTGCTACAGTTTAGATAAAGCATTTTTTACAGGCACTGGCTTAGAGCAGGTAAAATTACTAACTGCGATATTTTCAAAAATAGAGAGCGCAGGTTTTGATATGAATACCATTTATGAACATTGGAATAGCAAGCAAGTAAAAAAATATTTACCCGAAATAAATGTAACCGAAATTAAAAAAACAATAACCGAAGTAGGCAGAAAATAATATGCAACACGTAATAAAAAAACAGGTAATTGAATTGCAGATAGATAAAAATCTTGACACATTCAACATTCAGCAGCAGGTAAGCAATCATTATCTGCAACAAATAGTGCCATTGCTGCAAATACAATTTGATGGTATAACAAATGAAGATGAAATATTAGTGTTAGATAAAGTAGAAATTGATATCGGAACAATTTCAGCAACAGAAATAAATAATTTAAAAAATGATAATGAATTTATAAAAAAAACAGTAGCGCATACTACAGAACATATAAAAAAAGAAAAGACTATTGGTGTTATTAATACTATAAACACAATGGCAGCCAACAGTTACAGGCAATGGTTTTATTATATGCACAAAGGTTATTTGCCTTGGAATTTATTACAACCAAATGCAAAATGGTACATAGAAGTGCTTAAACAGTTGGCTACAGATTTTAACAGTATTGAAAATTTACGCAAAGAAATTGTTGCAAATAAAACATTTACAACACGAATTGTGCAGGAACATACGGCTACATTTTTATCGCAACTGGTAAGTATAATAACATCAAAAAACCAGGATGCATTATTTGAAACTATTAATGAAATATGCGTTGTGTTGATAAAATTAAAAAATGGAGATACAGCTGCAACGAATTTAAAAGTACCTGTTGAAAATGTATTGTGGCAAAATGTATTACAATTATCCGCCGGGGGAATTTTAAAAACCACTCATGAAATAACCAAAGAAGTGCTTAAAGATTACATCGTAAATCATCACCCTAAAATAATGAATGATGATATAAAAATGTTTAGCGAAACAACATTGCTAAAACCTATCATTAAACAACTTCAGCAAGAAAAAATATTTACTGCAAAGAAGATTGAAGATGAAGAAAGAAATATTTTAAAAAATAAAAAGGAGGAAGCGATGAAAGCAAATGAGCAAATAGAGGATGAAGGAATTTTTACAACCCTTGCAGGTATGGTACTATTGCATCCTTTTTTATCATCTTTATTTGCAGGTTTACATTTATTACAAAACAAACAGTTCCTCCATTTACAGGCGCAAGAAAAAGCTGTAATTGTTTTATACTATCTCGCTACCGGCAATACAGCAGCAGCCGAGCATGAACTGGTAATCCCAAAAATACTTTGTGGTTTTCCAATAGAAAATATTATAACTAAAAATACAACATTAACAGAAGAAGAAATGGAAGAGGCAGATGGATTATTAAATGCAGTAATAGCACAATGGAGTATTTTAAAAAACACTTCTCTTGCAGGTTTAAGGGAAAGTTTTTTACAACGAAACGGAAAAGTATTTACAAAAAATAATGATATACATATACAGGTAGAAAAGGGTTCAATAGATATGTTGCTCGATCATTTGCCCTGGGGTTTAAATATTATAAAACTGCCTTGGGTAAATAATATTATAAGAACAGAATGGCGGTAAAAAATTAATAAAAGTGTTTGAAATACGAATATGAAAGTTGCGGAAACAAAAACAGCAGCATCTTCTGCAAAAAGCAATGCACCTTTTTTTCAAAAAGGTGTAAGGCAGGGTTTGTCTTACTCCGCAGATAATGAACAACCGTTTTTTCAAAAAAAAGTAAATGATTTTCCCGGCATACAGGCAAAATTAAACATTGGCAAACCCAACGATAAATACGAAGTGGAAGCAGATGCAGTGGCAGATAAAGTTGTACAGAGATGGAGTAATAAAAACAATATCAATCCAAATAATAGTGGCGAAAATATTCAGGCAAAACCTATCGCTTACAATACCTCAATAAGTTCTTTCATACAAACAAAATGTGACACTTGCGAGCAGGAAGAAAAACTGCAAAAAAAAGAAGGTGATGAAGATTTGATGAAAGGTACGCTGCAGAAAAAACCCATTTTTGAAAGTAATTCAGAACCGTCGTCGGATGATGAAAAAAATGTACAAAGAAAATGTGCCACTTGTAAGTATGAAGAAAAAAAAGTACAAACAAAATCAGAAAATGATTCTGCCACAGCATCCCCTTCAATCGAAAGTTCTTTATCGGCATCCAAAGGTTCCGGAAGTCCTTTAACTACTTCTGTGAAAAATGAAATGGAATCATCTTTCGGTACAGATTTTTCGAATGTACGCATACACAATAATAGCACTGCTGTACAAATGAGTAAGGACTTAAATGCCCAGGCATTTACACAAGGCAATGATATTTATTTTAATGAAGGAAAATATGATACAGCAAGTACATCCGGTAAACATTTATTGGCCCACGAGTTAACCCATACAGTGCAGCAGGGAGCGGTAAATAAAGCAGTAAAAAATACTAATAGTAAGGTTGTACAAAGAGGAATTTTAGGCGATGCTTGGGATGCAGTCACAGGTACTGTAAATGATATTGGAGAGGGTATTTCGTCTGGTATTTCTTCAATTGGCAATTCGCTGAACTCTGCCTGGGATACTGCTACGGGTTATTTGGGTGATGCAGCATCTTGGGCTTGGGAAGGACTTAAAACCTTAAGTTCGGATGTTTTAGATTGGTTAAGTACTGCGGGTAGTGCAGTATGGGATGCAATAAAATGGTTAGGTAATCTTGCCTGGGAGGGCATAAAAATACTTGGTACATTTCTTTGGAAAAAATTGGTAGTTATCGGTACTAATCTTTGGTCATTTATAAAAAATATTCCTATAAGGTTATGGAGACTTATAGTGCAATTGTGGGATGGAATAACTGGCTTACTTGGTTGGGCATGGAATGGAATAAGTAGTGCAGGTGTTCATGTGTGGGATGCTGTAACAGGTGTGTTTAAATGGATAGGAGATGGAATTGAAGGGGCACTTTCATGGTTAGGTGATGGGTTATTAAATGGATTTAATTGGGCTGTTGATTTTGTATCAGACCCAACGTTGGATAGACTTTGGAATGCATTAACAGGTTCTATAAGTTGGGCTTGGGCTGGTGTAAAAGGATTTGCAAAATGGGGTTGGGATGGTGTGGTAGGAGCTGCGGTATGGGTATGGGAAGGGGCTAAAGGATTTGGAAAATGGATATGGGATGGATTAATTCATTTTGCTGAATGGTTAGGACGGATGATACTTTATGTTCTTGATTTTGTTGGCTTATTAGAACTACTCGAAATTACATGGGGTTTAATATTCCGTATGCGTAAATTAACTGATGATGAAAGAAACGCATCTTTGGAGGTTCATCCAAGCGGAATGATTCCTTATGAATTAGTTTGGATTGATGAAAATTCTGTATTAACCTGGGTTAATGGTGGAAGAGCTATTACAACTGCACATGTATTACATTTTAAAAAAGGTGGAGAACCTCTGCATACTGTTGTTCATGAACTTTCTCATGTGGCACAATATCAAAAAACTGGGTCGGCGTACATGGCGGAAGCAATTCATGCGCAAGCTTTTGGTGCTGGATATAATTACGGTAACCTTACTAAACAACGAACAGAAGGTAAGCATTTTAAAGATTTTAATAGAGAACAACAGGCGCAGATTTGTGAGGATTACTATTTGACTTTGCATGGCGGTGGACCTACATTAGTAACAGATCTACAACCATTTATTGATGAAATGCGAACAGGTGATTTGTAGAATTAAAAAATAGTTTATCCTTTTTCTTGTACAAAAACGTTTATAAAAATTCAAAAAAATCAATACAGTCGAAAATTAATTTATCATCTTGTTCTTGTCATTAAACACTTAACTAAGTCGCTATTAAAATAGCTTTATAAGTGAGGTTATTGCAGCGTGATTGATTGCAAGTTTTTATAATAAATTAGGTGTACCACAAAAAACAGGATATTAAATGGCAGGATATGTAAGTAATATAATACCATCAAAATAAACTTAATCAAATAAAACTTAAAATATTATTACAGTTAAAATATTTTAAATCATCTCATCATGGCAGAAAAAACACTCTCATTACAATGGAACCAGCTCACGTTGGATGCTATAAGATTTACAAAAACTTCTCCCCCACTTGCAGCCCGTGCACTGGCAATGGTACACACAGCCATGTACGATGCATGGAGTGTGTATGACAGGTGTGCCATTAGCACCACAACTGCACAATATATAAAAATTGCAGAAGAATATTGCAGCAAACAAAATACCCGCAAAGCCTTTAGTTATGCAGCATACAGGGTACTCACACATTTATTTTGGTTGCCATTGCCGCCCGAAAATAAAGACATGTTTACAAACCTTATGTGTGCCTGTGGTTATGATCCTGCTGATACAACTTTTGATATAAATAAACCCCAGGGCATTGGTAACCTTGCTGCAAGAATGACCATAGAATACCGAGACGGTGATGGCAGCAATCCTTACGGCACGTTGCATTTTCCCGCATGGTCAGACTATACAAATTACCAACCGGTAAATACTTATGATAAAATAAATAATTTAAATAACTGGCAGCGATTGCGCTCCGAATCTTCGCCTGGAAATTTTGAAGTACAAAATTTTTTGGTGGCGCATTGGGGTTTGGTAAAACCATTTTCATTGCAACACAACTGGCAGTTTAGGCCAGATGCTCCATACAAAAAAGAACAACCGGAGTTTAAGCAACAGGCAAAAGAAGTAGTTGATATAAGTGCTGGTATAACGGACGAACAAAAAGTGATAGCCGAATATTGGGCAGATGGAAAAGGAACTTATACTCCTCCCGGTCACTGGTGCGAAATAGCACAGTTTGCTGCAGAAAAAAACAACTACAGAAATTCTCAATGCATTAAATTATTTTTTGCATTGTGCAATGCATTATTAGATGCATCTATTGCATGTTGGGAGTGTAAATATTATTACGATTCTGTACGGCCAATAACAGCCGTTAGAGAATTGTATAGAGGCATGGATATACAAGCATGGGCAGGACCAGGCAAAGGAACAGCAACTATTAAAGGTGAAAACTGGAAACCATTTATTGCTACACCTCCATTTGCAGAGCATGTATCTGGCCATAGTAATTTTAGCAGGGCTGCTGCTACAGTGCTCATTCATTTTACGGGTTGCGATGAATTTGGAGGCTGCATAAAAATTGAAAAAGGTTCATCAAAAACAGAACCCGGCAAATCTCCCTGTATAGATTATACTTTGGACTGGCCTACGTTTAGCGGAGCAGCAGAGCAGGCAGGCTTATCAAGATTATACGGTGGCATACATTTTAAAAGAGGCAATGAAGATGGGCAAAAACTTGGTAGAAGCATTGGTGTACATGCTTGGGAAAAAGCCCTATTTTATTTTAATGAGGAAAAAAAATCTTAATAAAAAATGATCTTGCTTTTTTTGATATTTTAATATTTCAACAACATGCAAATAATATCAATAGCAGCACAAAAAGGAGGCGTAGGTAAAACAACTACAGCCATAAACCTTGCAGCAGGGTTACAACAAAAAGGTAAAACTGTATTATTGGTTGATGCAGACCCGCAAGGAAGCATGACTGCTGCTTTAGGTGTTAATAGTGAAACGGCCATAAATCTTTTTACAGAACTGGCAAAAGAAATAAAAGGAGAAGATGGAAATATTGAAGCTGCTACTCTTACGACCGCTAGTGGATTACAATTGGTACCCGCATCTGCAGACCTTGCATGGGCAGAAACAGAACTGATAAGTGTATTTGGCAGAGAACAGATTTTTACATGGTTGCTGGAAAAAATGACCATGCAATATGATTTTGTTTTGTTTGATTGCCATCCATCTGTAGGTATGCTTACGGTAAATGCATTGGTGGCAAGCAATTATATTTTGATGCCATTGCAGGCAGAATTTTTACCACACAAAGCAGTTAATATTTTTATGCAACAAATTACTTCCATTAAAAAAATAAATAAAAGACTGGAGTTGCTTGGTATTTTACTTACAAAATATGATGACAGAAAAACAATGAATAAACAGGTTAAAATGCAGATGGAACAAGAGTTTGGTAATAAATTATTTACAACTACTATTCGCAATAATATTCAACTGGCAAAAGCACAGGAGGCTGGGGTTGATATTTTTAGTTTTGATAAACATTCGCATGGCGCGGAAGATTATGAATCGTTGACAGATGAATTTTTAAAGAAATTGTAGGTTTTATAAAAGTTAAAAATAAAGATCATGTTACTTAGCAGAAGCATACACCGGCAACAAAATGTAAATAAAAATATTGAGCCAAATAAAGAACCATTCTTTTCAAAACAATCAGATGCGGATAAACCACATCAGCAAAATACTTTTTTTCAGGCAAAGTTTTCTGTAAACAAACCTGGCGATAAATATGAGCAGGAGGCAGATGCTGTAGCAGGCAAAGTAGTAAATAAAACTGCTCACAATAATTCTATTGTTCAACAAAAAGAAATAAGCAGCATACAAAGGCTTTCAACCGAAGAAGAAAAACCATCTACCAATGATGGGCGAATGGCTATGGATAAAGAGATACAGGAAATGCCCATACAAAGAAATAGGGATGCAGAAAAAGAAAAAGAAAAAATGGGCTCTATACAAAAATGCAGTTGCAATAATGGGGAACCTGTACAAAAAATGGATGAACAGGAAGAAGAAAAAAATGCAGTTCAAACAAAAGCAGAGAATAATAATTCTACCGTATCGGATGCAGTTTCATCAAAAATAAATAATACAAAAGGTAATGGTGGCAAGCTTTCAAAAAATGTAAACAATGAAATGAGTTCATCAATAGGTGCAGATTTTAGTAACGTTAAGTTTCATACAAACAGCAACTCCATCAGTATGAATAAAGAATTAAACGCACAGGCATTTACCCATGGCAACGATATTTATTTTAATGAAGGAAAATTTAATCCCGCCACTGCGGAAGGAAAATTTTTACTGGCGCATGAGCTTACACATGTAGTGCAACAGGGGGCTGCAGGGGAAATGACTACACAAAAAAAATCAAATAATATTCAGTTGCAGACTGCTCCTACAACTGCTCCTACAGTGCCCGGTGCAGGTACAACTGCCTGTGGCAAGCCAGCCAGTTGCCCTGCAGAATTTTGCGAACCATTTTTTTCAACCACCGTTGCCGAAGTTACAAGAAACCAAGCTGCTCCAATACTGCTAGCCGGTATTGCTGCGGCTGTAAGTCCAAGAGTTGTTCCGTTGTGGAGCCAATATATTTTTGGCGGTGCAGCACCACAGAATATATCTGCAACCTTTGGCGCAGATTTTACAACCTCACTTACTACCGCAGCTACTACAACTTTTTTGGTAGATAGTTTACGGGCAGAACTTACAAGTTCACCACCCACTTTCCCCGCAGGGCAAAATATGATGGTAATAGATATAGCCACAACTATACCGGCAGCCATTACAGAAATAGGCACAGACAGGGCTTCGCACGAAATGAACTTTAATGCCATAGGAGAAATACCTGGTAATATTGCAGGAGGTATTGGCACTACGCAAACAAGTTGCCCAATAGGTGCAAGGCCTTCTCCATTTAATGATTCCAGAACAGCAAGCGGGCAAGCCATACTAATTAAAAACGGAAATACTGTAACTGTTATACCAAACATTTTGTACGAAGTAAAAGATACTATTGATTTATGCCCTGGTAATTGTGGTGCATCCATTGAGCAGGCTGCAACTATTTTATTGTCAAAATTTGAAGCATCAGGCATCTCGGGTGATGTACCATTTACTGTAAATTTTCCTTCAATGCCTGTAGCACCATTTGATATTACTGTGCCAGGGCCTGCTCCCACTCCTACACCCGCTGTACCCACAATTGGCGCAATACATGCGTCATCACTGCATATTAGGCAACAACCAAATTTGGCCGGCCATATTGTTGGAAGCTATCGAAATGGTGAAATTGTAAATATAAATTGTCTTGTTACCGGTCAGTCAATAGATGGAAATGATACTTGGTATCAAACTGACAGAGGATTTATTTCTGCGAGATATGTAAATATTAGCGGAGATGCGCCTTCAAATTGTTGAAGATATTTATCGAAAGTATAATTAAAAAATATGACTACTAGTGTTTCAAAATATTTATACGAAGAGTTTCAATATCTCGAAGATTTAATAATTTATCGGTTAAATAATTATTTTTTTACAGAGCAGGATAATATTGAACCAACCATACCACATCTTGATAAATGGCAATTACCTATTGCAGATTTTATTAAAAAAAATAACCTTACACACAGCGAAGCCATTATAATATTGGTAGCATTGGCACCACATATAATACCTGGTTTGTTTGATAAAGCCATTGATTATAAAATTGGCGCATCCGGCAATTTCCCCGGCATTGGTGGTGTGCGTGGAAAAAACAGTCGCTTTTTTTTACCTACCGGCGAAACAGCTTTGTTTTTAATAAGTGATAATGATATTGAAAAAAGAATTCTGGTTCAACAGTTTTTTGGTGCTGAACATATTTTTTGGGAGAAAAAAATTCTTTGGCTAGAAGACCTGCAAAATGGTGAACCTGCCATGCATGGAAAATTAATTATGTCTGCAGATTATATTGATTTGTTTATTTACGGCATTCATAAGTCCCCACAGTTTAGCATGAGTTTTCCTGCAAGAAAAATTTCTCCTACAAAAGAAATGAACCAGCCAACTATTAATAATCTCGTTATACCTGAAGAATTACATGAACAAATAAATGAAATAAAAAGCTGGTTAATAAATAATGAGCAATTAATGAACGAATATGGAATGAAAGGTAAACTACGACAGGGTTACCGCACTTTATTTTATGGTCCACCGGGTACTGGAAAAACATTTACTGCCCGCATATTGGGAGCCGAACTTAACAAAGAAGTTTACAAAATTGATCTTTCTATGATTGTTTCCAAATACATTGGCGAAACAGAAAAAAATCTTGAGCTATTATTTGCCCGAGCAGAAGATAAAGGCTGGATTTTATTTTTTGACGAAGCCGATGCATTGTTTGGTAAAAGGACAAATGTAAGAGATGCACACGATAAATATGCAAACCAGGAAGTATCTTATTTATTACAAAGAATTGAAGATTATAATGGGCTCATTATATTGGCAACAAATATGAAAAATAATATTGATGATGCCTTTATTCGCCGCTTTAATGCTATATTAAAATTTCCTTTTCCTGATGAAGTACAGCGTTCTCTTATCTGGCAAAAAGCTTTCCCTGAAAATGCATTGTTTGTAACAAAACAAACCAATATTACAGAAAAAGAAGGAAGAAAAAAAGTGGAAGAAAAATTTATATCTGTAAACATTTCTGATGTTGTAAAACGTTACGAAATGAGTGGTGGTAATATTATTAATGTGGTACATTATGCGGGTATAAAAGCTGTAGAAAAAATAAACAGTGATGAAGAGCAGCAAAGAATGATATATGATAATTTGGCGGAAGATGAAAACGAAAAAAAATTAATATTTTATTTATCGGATGTTATGAATGGGATAAAAAGAGAATTAACCAAAGAAGGCAAACCATTTGCATAAAGAAATTTATATTTTAAAAGTTATAAAATATTTTTATAAATTATTTTTTGGTGGTTAAGCACATTGATAGCGCACTTGGCTGTTTAAATGTATTTTAAATTCTTAAAAAATGTTCAGAAATTTATCATTCCATGTAACTCTACAAAACCCTTCAATTTATTTTGATACGTTTCTTATGCCTTTTTTTCAGCACTGATTTTTGAATAAAAAAGTTTTAAGTCTTCTGGCTATCTGTTAGAAAAATTGAATGAAAAAATTCTTTAAGAATTAAATTAATAAAAAAACCCGGCCATAATAATAGCCGGGATAGTTTTTTATAATTAAGGTTTTATTAAACTTTTTATTTATTGTAATGGAAGGTCAAAAGATCCTTGTGTTATAGTAATAATCATCCCTGAACTATTTTTTACCGGACCTGTAAATGTACCAATTACCCTTGTTGTTGTTATACTGGAAATAGTTATACTAAATGCCGGATTTTGTGTTGAAGCATCAGTCGCAGCATTGTAAATTGTACCGGAGCCGTCGGTGTAAGTAACATTCAAAATAATGGATTGCATTAACTGATTTACTGTATAGGTTGTTCCGTTAGTAAAATAGGGTGCAGCTTTGCCGATATTAAACGAAAACATTTCTTGAGAGGGAGAACCTGCATCACCTGCCACAGATAATATATAATAATTTCCTGGAGGAGCGGCAGGAGGCGGTGTTACAAGTGAGGTATCAGCGCTATTCAAAAAATTGAACGTTTTTGTAACAGAACCTATGTTAAATTTTAAAATTCCATTGGTAGTTGTAGCAACGCTGTAAGTCTGGATAAAAATACATGAAGAAGTTACACCCGTTCCTGTAAGAGTATAGGTAAATGGGCCTGAAGTTGTCGGAGTTCCACTTGCATAAAGCGTTACCATTTGTGGAATGGCAGAAGCCTGTAAAATACCACTTCCTGCAAAAACAACACCGTTAGAACTTGCAGTTGTAGAAGTAGTAATTGAATAAGAGCCGCCTGCTACCGATGTTACATTAATCTGAACGGAATCTCCTGCTGTTGATACCCCTGCCTGATATGTTCCGTAGAAAATGGGTTTGCTGGGACATTCAAAAGTGTACATGGCAGGTGTCGGTGCAGCCTGCACTGTCAAATTAAAGCCACAATTACTTGCGGGAGCAGTAGTATTTAAGGCATAAGGAAAAGAACCTGCAGTAGAAGGAGTTCCTGAAGCAAGTAATCTGATATTTTGACTTGTTCCTAACGCTAAACTACCATTTGCAGAAAAAGATACACCATTTACCGCACCAGTATTTATTGTATAAGAACCTGCTGTTGTCACATCAACTTTAATATCAACATAGTTTGATGCAGTGGCAGGCATTGTTGCATAAAAATTATTTGACTGGACAGCCCCTGTACATGTTGTTGGAGAGCCCACCAAAGTAAATACAGCAGCACTAGAACCTCCACCACCGCCGGCACCTGTTACAGTCACATTAAACTGACATACACTTGTATCAAACTTCACAGTAAACATATCGGAACCTGCAGCCAGTGGCTTCCCTGAGGCAATTAATCGTACAGTATTTAAACCCTGTACAGTAAAAAAACCAGCTGCATAAAATGAATATCCGTTTATTGAATCTGTTTTTATGAAGTAGCTCCCGGGTTCTGAAACACTAACCTGTATGTCAACATAATTGGTTGTGGGCTTTAATAAAGAATCTTTAAAATAGCTCCCATTAACATTAGAAGGCAAACATTCACCTGCTGCATCTTTCTTTAAAGTTCCCTTTCCAAGACCCGCTTCATAACTTAATTCTTTCTGGCAGGAAGAAATGAAAAAAGAAACAGTACATAATAAGAAAAACAGACGGTAGTATTTCATAATAAGATTTTTATAAAAGTTTTTTGTTTAACACTGCTTAAATAAATAAAGATATGCAATCAGCAAAAGATTTTGCGGCTAACGATTTCGCCGTATTGCTAATTTTTCCTTAAATTATTATTTGATTATAAATTTCCTACAAATATTATGACTAACGTATTTATTACGATTTAAAATATAAATCAATATTAAATAAAATATAGTGATTTTAAATAGGGCTTTTATAAAGTTTGACCCTTTGGCAAATGTAAAAACAAACTAATTGTTGATAAAGAGTAAAAGCCAATGCCTAATTGATAATTTGGCTGGAATTTTATGATTAAATAATTAAAAAGAAGAAAAGTTTCTGCAAACTTTTATGAAATATGAGATTGATCGTCTGTTAATGATACCGTTTCCACGGTTTGATTTTCCACCAAAACGTGCTGCTGTTTAAACATTTTTTTTTGAAATAAAAATATAGTTATTACTCCTGTACTGATGGAAGCATCCGCAATATTAAATATCGGTCTGAAAAACTCAAAAGATTCTCCTCCTAAAAATGGAAACCAGCTTGGGTAATTACCCCGTAATACAGGAAAATAGAGCATATCCACAACATTGCCATGTAAAAATGAAGCATATCCGTTGGTAGCAAAAACAGCCAAACCGCCATAATTTAGATAGTCATTTATTTCTTTATTAAAAACCATCCCCTTGTCAAATATTAACCCATAAAAACAGCTGTCAATCAAGTTACCAAGTGCACCGGCATATATTAAAGATGCGCAAATAATAAACCCCTTACTGTAACCTTTTTTTATAATACTGCCCAGGTACCAGGTACCAAAAACCACCGCACCCATTCTAAAAATGGTGAGCGCCATTTTACCCCAATTACCACCGAATTTCCAACCATAAGCCATACCCGGGTTTTCAACAAAATATAGCTGAAACCAGCTTCCTGCTATTGATCTTGATGTATTTAGTGGAAAAGAAGTTTTTACATACACTTTGAGAGTTTGGTCTGCAATAAGTACCAAAAGAACAATTAGAACTAAGTGAATTTTTTTCATATAAGATCGCAAATATAGATATTAGAAATTAAAGGACTGGTGGATTACACCGGTAAACAAATACGAAATTCTACAGCAATATGGCTATTCTTCAAAATATACCCGCTTCACTCTTTGAGAAATGTTGGTAAGAATTTCATAAGAAATTGTTTGTGCCCATTCTGCAATGACAGATACATTAGGTTCTTCCCCAAACACAATTACTTCATCCCCTTCTAAAACCTCCATATCGGTAATATCCAGCATGGTCATATCCATACAGATATTACCAATTACTGCTGCACTGTTGCCATTTACAAGCATTTTACCTTTGCCATTACTTAATAAACGAGGGTAACCATCAGCATAACCAATTCTTACTGTTGCAATTTTTAGATCTTTTTCAGCAATTGCAGCCCTGTTGTATCCAATACTTTCACCTTTTTTTACATGCTTTATTTGGGCTATAGTTGTTTTTAGGGTTGTTACATTTTGTAGTTTATGCTGAACGGCAGCTGTGCCATCTATTCCATATATCCCAATTCCTAACCTGATCATGTTCATCTGTAAATGTGGATGGCGGTAAACAGCAGAAGAGTTGGCAATGTGCCTTATAAACGAGTAGCCAATACTTTGTTCAATTATATCTGCGGTTTTTATAAATAAAACCGTTTGCTGACTAGTAAAATCATCGAAGGCTGCAGCACCACTTGCTGCAAGGTGAGAGAAAACAGAAATAATTTTGATACAATTGTTTTCATTCAAAACACTACACAATTCTATTATTTCTTTTTCTTCGAAACCAAGCCGGTGCATGCCCGTATCAATTTTAATATGGACCCGATAATTTTCTACTTTTTTGTCTTTTAAAAAGTTAATAAACTCATTTAAAATACTAAAAGAATACAGCTCAGGCTCCAATCTGTATTTTACAATATTTTCAAAACCTGCGGTTTCAGTATTTAAAACCATGACAGGTATTTTTATACCTGCTGTTATTAATTCCACACCTTCATCTGCATAAGCAACTGCCAGATAATCTATACCCGCATGCTGCAATACATTGGCAATTTCAAAACTGCCGCTGCCATAACTAAACGCTTTTACCATGGCCATCATTTTAACACCAGGCTGCAGCATTTTTTTATACACTGCAAGGTTGTGGCGCAAAGCGTTAAGGTTAATTTCCAGTTGCGTTTCATGAAATTTCTGTTCAAGCAACCTACTTATTTTTTCAAACTGAAAAATCCTTGTGCCTTTTAATAAAATAATTTCCTGCTGAAAAATATGCAGATGCAAATTGCTTAGAAAAGTTTCTGTACTGCTGTAAAAAAAAGTTTCTTTTATGGAAAAAAATAAATTTGCATTTTCAGAAATAGCCTGCCCAATACCAATTAACCGATATACATTATTTTGTAACAGCAGTTGTGCTACTTTTTTGTAAAGTATTGCTGCAGATTCCCCACTTTGCAAAATATCACTAAGAATAACTGTACGTTTTTCCTGTTGGTTTTGCTGATTCAAAAAATCAAGAGATACTGCAAGAGATTGCAGATCTGCACTGTAACTATCATTAATTATAGAACAGTTATTTTTACCCTGCTTTAGCTCAAGCCTCATTTCCAATGGTTTCAAAGACTGCATCTTTGCAATGATTATAGAAAAAGGTAAATGTAAACCAAGTAAAACCGAACAACAGGTAATGGCATTATTTACAGAAGCTTTATCTGTGAAGGGGATAGAAAATAAAAATTCGTTACCCTTGTATTCGCATAATATTTCTGTATTGTTATCTCGTCTTTCCGTTTTTTTTACCTGTAAATCAGCCACGTTTTTTTTACTCCAGCTAAACAGTTGCAAAGATGGGTTTGTGTTGGCAACAAATATTTTAATTTCTTGAGAAAGCACTTCATCATCGCCACAAAAAACCAGCAGTTTTGAATTTTTAAAAAGCAGTAGTTTTTCTTTTATTTTTTGCTGAAGAGATGTAAAACCCTGGGCATGTGCTTCTCCAATAAAAGTTACAATACCAATTTCAGGATCAATTATTTTTTGAAGATTTTCCATTTCGCCGGGCTGCGAAATACCTGATTCAAAAATGCCGAGTGTATGGTCTTCATTCATTCTCCAAACACTTAGCGGCACACCTGTTTGTGAATTATAACTTTTAAGATTTCTTACAATATTAAAATCATCACCCAATAATTGTGTAAGCCATTCCTTTACGATTGTTTTCCCATTGCTTCCTGTTATGCCGATTACAGGATATTGAAATCGATGCCGCTGAACAGCTGATAACGTTTGCAAGGCAGTAAGTACATCCGTTACTTTTATAAAATAGGCATGGGGATATTTAATTATTTCCTGCGTTGAAAAACTTTCATCAACCACAAAATTTCGTACGCCTTTTTCGTATAACGAGTTTATGAAAGAAATACCGTTTCTGCCAATACCGTTTAATGCAAAAAAAAGAGAAGAATTTGCAAAAAGTAATTTTCTGCTGTCTGTTAACAGATTTTCTATAAGTATATCATCACCATTTTGCAAAATATTTGCATCAACTATTTTGGCAATTTCGAGAATTTTATAGCTCACTTAATTTTTTATGAATTATTATTTAATGGATTCCTCCCGCTCTATAAAATCAGCCGGTGAGCCTTCTTTTTTATTGTATACAGAATAAACTATACTGCCGGAAATACAAACTACAATTACAGCAAGTGATGCCCACTCAGGCAAATGCAAATATTTTTCGTTTACGCCTACAAATCCTAGAACAGGCAACAACATTTTTACCCCTATAAACAGCAGCACAATGGCTATACCTTCCTGTAAATAATCAAATTTACTGGCAGCTCCACGCAATAAAAAGAAGAGACTTCTTAAACCTAATACCGCAAATATATTAGATGAATAAATTAACATTTTTTTTTCCGGATCAGGAATTACAGAAAACACTGCCGGTATAGAATCTACAGCAAAAACGATATCAATTAACCCAAGCATTACAACCACCATGGCCAGTGTGGTAAAAAAAGTTTTACCGTCTTTCTTAATAATAAAACGCCCATTCGGTTCTTCGTTGGTTGTGCGCATTAATTTAGTGAGGAGTTTATAAGCCCAGTTGGTTTCAGGGTTAAACTCATCCTCTTCATTGCTGCTGAACATTTTTATTCCGGTAAAAACCAGAAAAACGCCGAAAATATACATCACCCAACCAAACCTCGCTACAAGCTCACTTCCCAATGCAATAAAAATTATTCTAAATACAATTGCCATTAAAATTCCTAAAAGCAATACCCTGGAATAATTGGTTTCCTTCACCTTAAAAAAGGAAAAAATAATAATAAAAACAAAAATATTGTCTATGGAAAGTGACCACTCCAACAGGTATGCAGAAATATATGATATGGCATCTTTTTTACCGTTCCCACCATTATTTTCCCACCATATAAAAGCGCAAAAAGCCAATGATAATGCCACCCAGAAAAAGGTTTGAATTAGTGCAGTTTTTAAACCTACTTTTTGATTTTTTTTACTTAGCAAACCGAGGTCGAATATTAACGCCACCATTACCACTATACCAAAAACAAGATATATTAACTGCTGTTTGTCCATTATTTATTTTGAAAATTTTCTTTTGCGAAGCCATTGAAAAACAACAGCAAACAACAGTACAACCCCTACAGGCAAAACAATATTTATAATCTGCCAAAGCGTTTTTTGTTGTTCCGTTTTTTTATTGTCCAATAACCTTACCACATAATCTTTTGCTTTAGCATCGCTCAATCCGTTTTGGTTTATTAAATAATTAAGGCAGTTTTGCAAAAAATCTTTGTTGGCAAACGGGACCTGTGCCTGCGTTCCATAGGTATATACATTCATACCCATTGGTATAGGGTTTCCTTTAACAACACTGTTTAAAACTATATCGCCATCACCCACAATAATTATTTTATTGTCTGAAATACTTTGCGGCATAAAGGAAATTCCGTTTTGTTGGAATGTATCTGCCATTTCTTTCGAAAGTCTGTTGGCAAACATAGATCGGAATTTACCCTCAAGTAAAATTGCAACCGGTACATTGCTTTTTTTATATTTAGCATCTTCAGGTGCATTTACATTTTCAGCACCGCTTATTACTGCAGGAGATCCTAATGTTCTTGCATTTGCGGAAGAACTTAACAAAACAGTTTTGGTAATTCCTTCTGCCTCCACAGTATCTAAAGAATTTACAAATCTGCCAGCCACAAAACCCAGACCTTTGTTAATTGGGTGTGTTCCTTTAGATTCCATCACCGGAAAATAATTCCATGGCAGCAGTTCAAATTGTCCGTTTCCATTTACATCAAAAGGCAGGTAATCACATTGTAGATCCATAAGCAAATCTGCATTAATACGTACCCCGTAATTAAAAAAAAGATCATTCCATTTTAAATCCCGGTCAAAAGCAGTTACTTCATTTTTAATCTGAAGACTGTCCATTTCCGCATTTAACCTATCGGCAAAAACCAACAATTTTCCCCCATTCATTACATATTGGTCCAGTTTTAATTTCTCTTCATCTGAAAAAGCCATTGTAGGTTTTACGATGATCAGCACTTTTATTTCCGCAGGTAAAAACTTTGAGGCAGTAAGGTTAAAAGTATAAAGGTTGTAATCCTGTTTTAAAACATTTTCAACAAGATCGTAAGTATTAAAACGGCCAATATCCGGCTCCCCATTTCCGGTTGCATAACCAACAACAGGTTTCTGCTTTTGTGTTATTTTAGCTACGGCATCTGCAAACCTGTATTCCAGCAAAGCTTCTGCACTGTTAATATCAGTATAGGACATAAGTGGCGTTTTGCCTTTATATAATTCTACCTGCAGCGTTTTATCATCATAATGCATTAATGCAAAAGGGTAAACATTTTGTTGCTGTTGTCCCTCTTTAAGTTGACTTGTAAGGTTGATAGGATAAAGACCCATGCCAATTAAAGTATCTGCAAATTTTATGTTCGTACCAGGCATTATTTCATCTGGCGATATAAAATTATACTGTATTTTATTACCTGCAACTTCTTTAAACTCCTTTAGAATGTCGTTTGTAGAAGAAGAAAGCTGCCTAAAGCCTGATCGAAAATTTCCTTTTAAAAATACATCTATTGTAATCGGGGCATCTAATTTTACAAGCAGCTTTTTTGTGGCACTGCTAAGTGTAAATCGTTTTTCACTTGTAAGATCTACTCTTGTATGAAATTGCCATGCAGACCAGTTTATGACCAGTAAAATAATAGGTATTATTAAAAACCAAAATCTGCTGTTAAAAATTTTTGATATCATTTTTTATTGCTGATCTTTTTAACGGTTATCAATAAAGAAAGAAAAATAACAGATAAAAAGTACACTACATCTCTGGAATCTATTACTCCCCTGCTAATGCTTCGGTAATGAAAATCCATACCAAGCATTTCTATATAGTAATCAGCTCCACCTGTAAAAAAAGGTAGTTTACTTAATGCGTTAAAACCAAAATATAAGATGAGACAAAAAAAACTGCTTATCAAAAAAGCAACTACTGTATTGCCTGTAAAACCACTGCAGCACAAGCTTACCGCAGCAAAAACCGCAGCCAATAAAAACAATCCTACGTAACTACCCGCCAGTCCTCCCGCATCTATCCCTGCCTGTGTAGCCAATGCTTTAATTGTAAAAACATAAAGCAGTGTTGGTATTATAACAAAAAGAATTACTATCAATATAGCTGAATATTTGCCCAATATTATTTGCCATGCTGTTAATGGTTTGGTTTTAAGTAATTCAAATGTGCCTGTTTTAAATTCTTCTGAAAGCGTATGCATCGTTATTGCCGGTATCAAAAACATGAATACCCATGGAGCAATTTCAAAAAAACTGGATAGAGAAGCATAGTTGTTATTTAAAATACTGCTGTCAGGCAGCAGAAACAGAAATACTCCACATACAAGTAAAAAAAGAACTATGGCTATATATCCTGTTAGGTTACTGAAGAACCGATTTAATTCTTTAATGCAAATGCTGTACATAGCTCTTTATAAGTTATTGCAATTTACTGTTTAACCTGTTAAATGTTATTTGTAAATTCTATTTAATTTAATGCATGCAGCATATTGGGTCCTGTTATGGTCTTTAAGAGACAACCTAATATTTATTTCCTTTTTTAAATTACAACCTCGGCTTTTTTGATGCCCAATCGTAGTAATCAAAACAGTTTTTATAATAGTGTTATCAACACTAATTGCTCTTCCCCTACTTTTTAAAGCAGGGGATTTTTAATACCCCATTTATTTTTCTTTGTATAATTCAATTTATACCCAAAAAAATATTATGCGAATTAAAAATTGGCTTTACTAAATAAACTGTTTAAATTTGTATATCAAGTTTTAATAATATATAAAAATCTTTTTAATAAAAAAATCTTTGGTCTCTTATCTTGCTGTATTGTTTTTGGTATTGGTTGTACAAAAACTGCCTTAACCGACGCAAATAGTAGTGAAATAATTCCTACTGTATCAACAATTGCGCATCGTAGTTGTGCAACGCAGGAAGTATTGGAAGCTCAGTTAAAAGATGACCCAACGTTAGCTACAAAAATGGAAGCTATTGAGGAATTTACAGCAAGGGTTAAAAAAATCCCTCCGCTTTTAGGTTACTTAGTAATGGGGTAATTCAAATTCCGGTTGTTGTAAATGTAGTTTACAATAATGTTGCTGAGAATATTTGATTAAGCCAGATTCAATCACAGATTGATATTTTAAATGCTGATTACAATGGTACAAATAAGGATATTAATAAAGTTCCCAAATATTTTACAGGTGTAAAAGCAGGTGATGTAAATGTTCGTTTTATTTTAGATACTGTAATACGAGTTTTAACCAAAAAAACCAGCTTTAGTACAAATGATGGGGTTAAAAAAAGTGCAGGAGGGGGTATTGCACCGACAAGTCCCTTGACAAAATTAAATATGTTGACATGTAATTTAGGTGATGGTATTTTAGGCTATGCACAGTTCCCCGGTGGCAATCCTGCGACAGACGGTGTTGTAATTTTATACAATGCATTTGGTCTGACCAACCTCGTACCTTAAGACAAGGGTAGAACAGCAACCCATGAAGTTGGTCACTGGTTCAATCTTCGTCATATTTGGGGTGATGCTACCTGTGGTAACGATTTTGTTGATGATACGCCATTACATACCGGAGCAAATTTTGGTTGCCCGCTGGAAGGTTTAAGAAGCACCTGTATTGGAACGCCTATCATGATGACAATGAATTACATGGATTATTCCGACGATCCTTGTTTGTACATGTTTTCAGCAGGTCAAAAAACTCGCATGAATGCGACATTTGTTGTGGGCGGACCAAGAAATACTTTTGCTCAGCCATAACACATAAATGAATTTATATCAAAAAGCGGAAGGTTAAAATCTTCCGCCTTTTTTTATAACTGGCAATAAAAAACCGCTCAAAATATGAGCGGTATTTATATTTTATAAATTTCGTATTTCTAAAATTATACTGCAAAACTTTCGCCACAGCCGCAGCTTCTACTTGCATTTGGATTGTTGAAGAAAAAACCTTTTCCATTCAAACCATCACTGAATTCGAGCTCTGTATTTACCAGGTAAAGAAAACTTTTTAAATCGGTTACAATTTTTACACCTTTATCTTCAAAAACCTGGTCCATTGGTTTTACTTCGTTGTCAAAATCCATTTTATAGCTTAACCCACTACAACCTCCTCCCACCACACCTACTCTAAGAAAGTAAGTTTCATCATCTTTTACACCGCTTTCAGCCATCAGGTTAAGCACCTTTTGTTTTGCCTTATCGGAAATGTAAATTGCATTTGCATTTTCTGTTGCTACCATATAGTTTAATCATTTACTATTATGCCGATATGCTAATATAAAAACAATGCTTTTTATTAATTAGCAAACTAGCAATTTGGGTAATTATCAAATTGTTTTAATGCACCAAACTCTCTTCAAACTTTATAGCCTCCTTACCATTCTTTACGCGGTAGTCATTTATTGCTGCTTTAATTGCATCTTCAGCCAATACAGAACAATGTATTTTAACCGGAGGTAAATTTAATTCCTCTACAAAATCCATATTATCTACAGTAAGCGCTTCATCAACACTTTTACCTTTTAACCATTCTGTTGCTAAAGAAGAAGATGCAATTGCAGATCCGCAACCAAAAGTTTTAAATTTAGCATCAGTGATAATTCCAGTTGCATCATCTACCTGTATTTGCAAACGCATAACATCACCACACTCCGGTGCACCCACCAAACCTGTTCCAACACTTTTATCTGATTTATCAAGGGTTCCTACGTTTTTAGGATTTTGATAATGATCTATTAATTTTTCTGAGTAAGCCATAATATTAATTTAAAAATTTTAAAATTTGCAAATTTGCAAATTGTTATGCTTGTTACTTTATTATTTTATTTTTTAATTGTTATCACTCGCAAATAAAATTTGCAAATTTTCACATATGCAAATTTTCATATCTGCTAATTTTCACATTCTTTAGTGAGCTGCCCATTCAATACTGTTTAAATCTATTCCTTCTTTGTACATTTCCCAAAGTGGGCTCATTTCTCTTAACTTAATAACTGTCTCGCTTATTGCCTTTACGGTATAATCAATCTGTTCATCAGTTGTAAATCTACCCAAGCCAAAGCGAAGAGAACTATGTGCCAGATCATCGCCCAATCCCAATGCTTTTAAAACATAAGAAGGTTCTAGAGATGCTGAAGTACACGCAGAGCCTGAACTTAAAGCAATGTTTTTGTTAAAGCCCATTAATAAACCTTCGCCCTCTACATGTTTAAATGAGATATTAGTAACATGCGGCAAACGATGTTCTGTGCTTCCGTTTATGTAAGCTTCTTCAAGCAACATCAAAGCTGTTTCCAATTTATCTCTCATTTTACTGATGCGTTTTGTATCTGCCTCCATATCCTGCATACACAATTCGCAGGCTTTACCCATTCCCACAATGCCCGGTACATTCAAAGTACCTGAACGCATACCACGTTCATGGCCTCCACCATCCATCTGCGCTGTAACTTTTACCCGAGGATTTTTCCTACGTACATATAATGCACCAACACCTTTTGGTCCGTACATTTTATGCGCTGTAAATGCCATAATATCAATACCATCCTTATTCACATCTACAGGTATTTTACCTACAGCCTGTGTGGCATCTGTAAACAACAACACACCATGTTTTTTTGCTATGGCGCTAATTTCCCTTATTGGCATTACTGTTCCTATTTCATTGTTTGCCCACATGATAGAAATTAAAATGGTAGTCGGGCGGATAGCCGCTTCTAATTCTTTGAGATCTATCATTCCATCAGGTCTTACTTGTAAATAAGTGACTTCTCCACCTAATTTTTCAAGGTGTTTACAAGTATCCAAAACCGCTTTATGCTCGGTGGTTGCCGTGATTATGTGATTGCCTTTTTGAGCGTACATCTCAAAAACACCTTTTATACCCAGGTTGTCGCCTTCGGTGGCACCACTTGTAAAAATAATTTCTTTAGGGTCGGCTCCTATCAATTTTGCAACCTGCTCTCTAGCATAATCGACTGCTTCTTCCGCTTTCCACCCAAAAGGATGATTGCGGCTTGCTGCATTGCCATAATCTTCTAAAAAGTAAGGAGTCATTGCTTCCAACACCCGAGGATCCATTGGGGTGGTGGAATTATTATCTAGGTATATCGGTAATTTCAACATTTTTGATATTTTATTTATATACAAATTTACTACAAACGTTCTACTTTAGCGTTACCATTAAAGAAATAATAAACCATGTTACAACCAGAACATATCGGTATTGCTGTTAAGGATTTATCAATATCTGTTCCGCTGTTTGAAAAACTGCTGAATAGTCAGTGTTACAAGACAGAAACGGTAGAAACCGAACAAGTCAACACTGCATTTTTTAAAACGGGACAGGCAAAAATAGAACTTCTCGAAAGTACCAACACCGATGGGGTGATTGCCAAATTTATAGACCGCAAGGGAGAAGGAATACACCACATTGCCTTTGAGGTAACAGATATAGTTGCTGAAATGAAACGCCTGCAATCTGAAGGTTTTGTGCTGCTCAACGAAACGCCAAAACATGGTGCCGATAACAAACTTGTCTGTTTTTTACACCCAAAAGGAACAAA
>JANXTG010000012.1 GCA_025352525.1 Ferruginibacter sp. | reverse complement strand
TTAATTTTTAAACGTAAAATGTTTTTGTGTTAAATAACTTAACGTTACAATAATAACTGTTGTGATAACCTGAGCGGTAAATGCTTCCAAATGCCACGCTTCCACAAAAAGTTTCAGCAAAAAGTAATTAACTACAAGATTTAAAAAAAAGGAAAGAAAATATCGGAAAAGCTGAATCCTTCCCCGCATAATGGAAGAAGTAAAAACCACATATTTATTTAGAAAAAAACCTACCAAAAAGCTAAACGTAAAAGATATAAACAATGCAGCATTGTGAGGTTTTAAAACCATCAAACCAAAATCTGCATTTTCTTTTGTAAAAATATAATGGAAAGAAATATAATAAACAGTTAAGCCCATTAATGTATTACTGCCACCACATGCAGCATAACGAAAAGTTTGCAGCGGCATCAGCCTACGAAAGGGCGGATAAAACACATCAATTATATTCGTGAGCAGCTTCAATTTTTAATTAAAATAATGATGGTATTTAAAAATTAGCAATGTTAACTATAAAGTTCTTCTTTTACTTCTTTCACTCTGTCATCTGCTAAATATTCATCATAGCTCATCAATTTATCAATCATCCCTTTTGGCGTAATCTCAATAATTCTGTTTGCTACTGTTTGCATAAACTGGTGATCATGCGTGGTAAGTTGTACAACGCCTGGGAAGTTTACCATGCTATCGTTAAAAGCAATAATGCTTTCTAAATCTAGATGGTTAGTCGGTTCATCCAACATCAAAACATTTGGGTTTTGCAGCATCATTTTACTTAGCATACAACGCACTTTTTCTCCACCGCTTAGAACATTGGTTTTTTTCAGAATCTCATCTCCGGTAAACAACATTTTACCCAAAAAGCCACGAAGAAAATCTTCATCTACATCTTTTGTTTGTGGTGGTACATATTGACGGAGCCAATCCATTAAATTTAGCTGACTACCTTCAAAAAATTCTGTATTATCATTGGGTAGGTAAGCGGTTGTAATCGTAGTCCCCCAAATATATTGTCCACTGTCAGGAACAGACTTTCCGTTTATCACTTCAAAAAAACTCGTAAGTGCCATTGGGTCACGGCTAAGAAAGGCAACTTTATCCGTTTTTTGAATATCAAAATTCAGATTTTTAAACAGATATTTACCATCCACTTTTTTAGATAAATTCTCAACCTTTAAAATATCATTTCCTGCCTCTCTTTCGGGCTTAAATATTATACCGGGATATTTACGGCTACTTGCGGTAATATCTTCAAACACCAATTTATCCAATGCCTTTTTTCTACTTGTTGCCTGCTTGCTTTTACTAGCATTTGCAGAAAAACGTGCAATAAATTCCAGCAAATCTTTCTTTTTATCTTCTGCTTTTTTATTTTTATCGTTTGCCTGCCTTGCTGCTAATTGGGAGCTTTCGTACCAAAAAGTATAATTACCTGTGTAAATTTTTATTTTACCCTTGTCAACATCCGCCACATGCGTACATACTGCATCTAAAAAGTGACGATCATGACTTACCACCAAAACAATGTTTTGATAATCTGCCAAAAAGTTTTCCAGCCATGCAATGGTTTCCACATCCAAGTTGTTGGTAGGTTCATCAAGCAACAAAATGTCTGGATTACCAAACAATGCCTGTGCAAGCAAAACCCTTACTTTCAGATTGGCACTGATATCTTTCATTAATATCTGGTGCAGTTCATCTTTAACACCAAGCTCACTTAGCAAAGTTGCTGCATCACTTTCTGCAGTATAACCGCCCATTTCGCCAAATTGTTCTTCCAACTCGCCTGCTTTTATTCCGTCTGCTTCGCTAAAATCTTCTTTTGAGTATAATGCATCTTTTTGGTGCTGTACTTTCCACATTTTTTCGTGCCCCATTAAAACTGTACTTAATACAGTAATCTCATCAAACGCAAATTGATTTTGCGCCAATACTGCCATTCTTTCGCCTGGCGATATACTGACTGTACCTTTATTAGGCTCTAATTCGCCGCTAATAATTTTGAGAAATGTTGATTTACCGGCACCATTGGCTCCAATAACACCATAACAATTTCCCTTAGTAAAACTGGTGTTTACTTCATCAAACAATACTCTTTTGCCGTAAGCAAGGGTAACATTATTTACACTAATCATAATTATCCAAAATGGGCGCAAAAGTAACCAATTAATAATAATTTATGTGTATTAAAAATTAAGCATTTAAAAAAAGATCATAAAATTATATTTATAAAAAACTTTATACATGGTCATAATGTTATTAAAATAGTGCCATTAGGGTTTTTCTGTTCTTTTCATTATTTTTGACGACATGAGCATTTTAATAAAACTGCAGAAAGCTGTAGTAAATAGTTTAACCAACCTATACGACCTGCCTTTTACAGATAAAGATTTTCAAATAAATCAAACCAAACCTGAATTTGAAGGAGATTATACCGTTGTACTTTTTTCATTATTAAAAAAAACCAAAAAAAGTCCTGAAGAATTAGGGCAGAAACTTGGCGTTGAATTAATAAAAAATGAACCTGAGCTTTTTGAATCTTTTAATATTATCAAAGGTTTTTTAAATATTGTTGTAGCAGATGGTTTTTGGCTGGAGTTAGTCAATGATCATTACCGGGATATTTGTTTTGGTAAACATGCCATTAACGGCAAAAAGGTAATGGTGGAGTATTCTTCACCAAACACCAATAAGCCCATTCACCTTGGGCATTTAAGAAATAATTTTCTGGGCTGGTCTGTTGCAGAAATTTTAAAAGCATGCGGTTACAAAGTTTTTAAAAGCTGTATTGTAAACGATAGGGGAATTCATATTTGTAAAAGTATGATTGCCTGGCAAATGTTTGCAAACGGCGCTACACCTCAAACTACCAACACAAAAGGCGATCATTTTGTTGGTGAATACTACGTAAAATTTAATGACGAATACAAAATACAGGTAGCAGCATTGGTTGCAACAGGCATTACTCAAAAAGATGCAGAAAAGCAGGCGCCGATTATGTTATCAACTCAGCAAATGCTGCAGGACTGGGAAGCAGGAAAGCCTGACATTATAGAATTATGGAAAACGATGAACGGATGGGTTTATGAAGGTTTTGATGTTACCTATAAAAAAATTGGTAGCGATTTTGACAAAACTTATTATGAAAGCAATACCTATTTATTAGGAAAAAAAATTGTGGAATTAGGATTAGAAAAAAATGTGTTTTATAAAAAAGAAGATGGCAGCGTATGGATAGATCTTACGGAAGACGGACTTGATGAAAAACTTGTTTTGCGTAAAGATGGTACAAGTGTTTATATAACACAGGATATTGGATTGGCACAACAAAAAAATGATGAATACAATATTGATGAAAGCATTTACGTAATTGGCGATGAACAGAATTACCACATGAAAGTGTTGAAGTTGATTGCACAAAAACTAGGTGTAGCCGCTGCAGATGCAATACAACATTTAAGTTATGGAATGGTAGAATTGCCAAGTGGTAAAATGAAAAGCCGCGAGGGAACTGTAGTAGATGCAGATGAGCTGGTGGATGAAATGATTAATACTGCACGCAGACATACAGAAGAATTGGGTAAGGTAAAAGATTTTACTGCAGAAGAACTTGTGGAACTTTATAATACTATTGGTTTAGGCGCAATGAAATTTTATTTGCTGCGGGTTGATCCTAAAAAAAGAATGATTTTTAATCCG
>JANXTG010000007.1 GCA_025352525.1 Ferruginibacter sp. | reverse complement strand
AGCAATGCCAATGCTTTTGGATAATTCTTTTTCTGTGTTTCAATTTTTGCAAGCCCTGCCATGCTTGGTGCATAGCTTGGTCTTAACGCAAGATTTTCTGCATAAGTTGCTTCTGCTTCTGCAATCTTGCCGGTATTGAAGTAAAGATCTCCCAATATATTTCTGCTCCATGACTGTGGTTCGCTGCCCGGCAACCCTGCTTTAACAGCAAGTTTCATTGCTTCTATTGCACCATTGTTATCGCCATATATTTCCCGCAGGTAAGATGCCCTTGAATAAGACTCCAATGATGGTTTTAACGCCTGCATTTTATCTGATACTTCTACGGCCTCTGCATAATTACCAAGTTCTACATTAGCATCTACCAAAATACCATAAACGTAGGCATTGTTGGGATTAATAACTCTTGCTTCTTCTGCAATCTTTTTAGCATCGGCAAACTGGTGCTGGCTCATTCTTAAAGAAGCTTTGTACACTTTTGCTTCAAAATTATTTGGATCTAGAGAAAGTACGCCATTCAATATTTTTTCAATGGCTGCATAATAAAAATGGTGCTCGCCGGTAATACGCTGCTCTGTAATAAAAATGGTTGCTGCCTGCAAACGCAGTTTTGTATCTTCAGGTTTTTTAGCAATTTTACCTTTCAATTCTGCAACTTTTTCTTTTGTTTTGGTCCATTCTATTGCTGTTGCTAAAACGCCTTTTCTTTCTATAAGATCAGGAATATCCATTGGGTTTTGTTCGCTTATGTATTGCTGTAATTTTTTTTCATTTGGCTGGCAACTGTTGAGTAAAAATATTGCCGACCCCGAGAGTATTAAAAACAGTAGTGAGTAGAGGTTAAAAGAACGTTTCATGTTGGTTTTAGTTTTTAAAATTTACGAAAAAAGAAGAACCGAAGTTCTTCTTTTTCTATGATAATTTTCATCAATATCCTTAATTAGTTTTTACAATTCCTATAGTAGGAGATTTGTAACTGTCTGCATATACTCTTACATAGTAAGATGCTGCGGCTAAATTAGGTTTGTCGAATACAAAGTTATATTCTCCTTTAGGTTTTTTGCCTTCATCGAATGTTGCTATTTTTCTACCAAGTGCATCTGTAATTTCTACACGCACATTATTAGCAGCATCTGTAAGTTTATAACGAATTCTTGTAGACGTTTTAAACGGATTAGGATAAGCAGATACACCAAGATAACCCGGTATAATACCTAACCCAATGTTATCACTTTTTGGACCTACAAAGCTTGCGCCTCTAAACCCTCTCCAAGGCGTTTGAACGAAAGGAAATGCTGCTCTAAATGAGGTATCATTTTTGCCAACACCTTCTTTAAAAGTAAGGGTATTTAAAAGCTGTGGTGTTACCGGGCTCTGGCCAATAACATAATCATCGTACCACAAACCGATAGCGGCAAGAAACACACCACCTACAGCCTGTAATTCGATAGTTGTAACATCATCTTCCAATCTTCTACCATTAGGAAAACCATCCATGTTTGGTATATTCTGTAAGGCTGCACTACCATTAAATCTTGTATCTGTTAAACCTAATACAGCTGCATTTACAATACCAAGCGGACTAAAGTCAGGGCTATTTCTTGGGGTAACAGGTACCGCCATATTCAACCTTAAATAATCGCCCAGGGTTGGTAAAAAGTTATTGATAAAAGGCTTACCTGCCGCTAGTGGATTACCTGTAGGTTTGCCAGTAGCTAATTGATAAGGGCGAAGGTTTGGTACGCCTGTATAAAATGCAGGTAATATATCTACAGCTCTAGGGCTTGCGCTATCCGGCAACAAAACACTACCAAAGTTAGCTTCAGATAACGCTGTACCATCCAAAGCAGGATTATTTTTTAAAGGATACAAACCTTGTTTACCATTTCTAAAATCAAAAGCTCCTAAAGATTTTGTTTGTATTCTTAATTTTGCCAAGCCGGGTACTGCGCCGCCAAACTGAGAATCATCCATGTACAAAGCAAGCTCAGGGTTTTTAAAGTAAGGGATAAACTGTCCGTCGTTTGCAGGACTTGTTGCATTCCATTTGTCTTTATCACCCAAGGCAATAATAACTTCATTTGTTAATGGCATACCAAGTCTTGAAACCTGTACCCATGCTCCTGAAGTTGAAGGCTTATCACCAGTTGTACTTAGGGTAGTAATGGCCGGTCTGCTTGCACTTGCATAAACACCTATTACAAAATCACCATCCAAAATACTTGTTGCACTTGCAGTCGTTCTACCAGTTTTCTGCAAAGTACTGATAGGTACTTCGATAGCTATTGTATGACAATTTAATTTAGCCAAACCATCTCTTGCACCTGCGGTTCTAAAACCACCTGCATCAAAAGCACCACCAAGATCTACAAAGAAAGGATCATCTCTTGGACCACAAAAAACCTTTTCGCCTGAAGTTGCAGTTGAAATTGCTGCATCTGCCAATGATTCGTAACTGCTTGCGCCAAGCCCTACGCCAGACTCTATACTACGAGGACCGATGTTGTTTGGAGGTACAGTACCTGCAGCTACAATGGTGGTAAATGATGCACCACCATTGATGCTTCTTTCACACTTATAAGTGGTTTTAAGATTTTGCTTGCCTAAACGGATGTTGAAGAAAGTTGTACCATCTTCATTTACCTGTGTAAATGTGAAGCGATAAATGATATCATCGCCGGGTGTAGCCGTGTTATTGTCTACATAAATTTCGTAGCGAATGTTTTCTCCGAAATTATAATAGTTTGGACCACCTGCGGGATGTTCGAAAGGAATATAGTTAGCAATTAAAATGATCTTGCTGGAATCCGTCGGACTACGGAATGCATATACATCCGTATTATCTGCAAGTGGGTCATTACTGATCAATGGAGCTTCTCTGTGACTGGAGGCAGAAGCAGTTATTGCAAATGTGACAGCACACAGCAACATTGCAGTAAGTTTTTTAAAATATTGTTTCATATTAGCTTGTATTTATAATGATTTAAAAAATGCTTAGAATCTTGGTTTGATGGTATAATCGTATCCTCTCCATGGTGTTTGTACATAAGGGAAAGCCGGCTTAAACGTTGTATCGTTTTTGGTTGGGCCTGAATTAAAACTCAATACATTAACCAGGTTTTTAGTTACAGGTGACTGGCCGGGAATGTAATCATCGTAGAACAATCCGATTGCAGCCAATGCTACACCACTTACTGCCTGAAGTTCGATAGTTGTTACATCATCTTCCAATCTTCTACCATTAGGAAAACCATCCATATTTGGAATAAACTGTAGTGCAGTGCTGCCATTGTAAGCAGGATCTGTAAGACCAAGAACTGCTGCATTTATAATACCAAGGCTACTGAATTTAGGATCGTTACGAGGTGTAACCGGTACAGCCATGTTTAAACGAAGCATATCGCCAAGGGTTGGTAAAAAGTTGTTGATAAAAGGCTTACCTGCAGATAACGGTCCGCCTGTTTTGCCTGTAGCCAACTGGTAAGGGGCAAGGTTTGGAACACCTGTATAAAATATAGGTAAGATATCTACTGCTCTTGGGCTCATGTTATCGGGTAACAAAACAGCACCAAATGCTGCTTCAGACAATGCAGTACCGTTTAACGCTGGAGATCCTTTTAAATTAAACAAGCCTGGTTTACCGTTTCTAAAATCGAAGCTACCTAATGAACGTGCCTGTATTCTTAATGCATTTAATGCAGGAACTGCGGTACCAAACTGGCTGTCATCCATATACAAAGCCAACTCAGGGTTAGTAAAGTATTTTGCATACTGTACATCATTTGCAGGATTAGAAGCGTTCCACTTATCCTTCATACCTACCGGTATAATTGCTTCGTTAACCAATGGCATACCCAAACGAGATACCTGAACCCATGGTCCTGATAAAACTGCTGAGCTGCTGCCTGAAGTTAATGTTTTGATTTGCTGTCTGCTTGCACTTGCCCATACACCTATTACATAATCAGCATCTAAAATGCTTGTAGCCTGTGCTGCTGTTTTACCATCTTTCTGTAAAAGACTGATTGGAATTTTTAATGCAATTGTGTGACAGTTGTGTCTGTTAAGTGCATCAATCGTTGGGTTGGTTGTGTTGCCTTCCGGGCGAACATTACCTACATCGAATATACCACCAAGATCTACAAAGAAAGGATCATCTACCGGACCACAAAATACTTTTTCGCCTGAAGTAGCTGTTGCAATAGCTGCAGTCATTAAAGATTCATAGCTAGGCGCATTTAAACCAACAGCAGAGTTGATAGAGCGTGGGCCAATATTGTTTGGCGGCACTATACCACCCGTAACAATAGTTACGAATGCACTACCGTTTACACTCTTCTCGCAGATATACGTGTTTTTAAGATTCTGTTTGCCTAAACGGATGTTGAAGAACGTTGAAGGATCTTCATTTACCTGAGTAAAGGTGAAACGATATAAAATATCATCAGCAGTACTTGTGGTTTTGTTTTTAATGTGTATCTCATAACGCACATTTGTACCGAAGTTGTAATAGTTTGGTCCACCTTCAGGTAATTCAAAAGGTATCCAGTTACAAATAATGGTAACAGTATTTGGATCATCAGGACTTCTGAAAGCGTATACATCGGTATTATCTGCCAGAGGATCGTTAGAAATTAGTGGCGCCTCTCTATGGCTTGATGCAAAAGATGAAAAGCTGCCTGCAAGCAGGGCAAGCACCATCATGATTTGCTTGATTTTTAAAATAGATTTTTTCATTACTGTAATGTTTAGATTAATTATTTAGTGTTTTTGCAGGCGAATAAAAGAGAAAGTCTAAATGTATTTTTTAAAGCATTGTTGTTGGTATTGTTACCTGTAGGGATAAGATAAGAAAGGTTAAACCCGGTAGATTTGTATACAACACCTGCGCCTACGGTAGCATAATTTCTGTTACCCTTAAATTTATTTTCATAAAAATAACCGCCACGTAAATAGAACTGATCTTTGTAAGAATATTCTGTACCGAAGCCTAACTGTACTTCCCTTAATTCTTCTCTGCCACCGCCCGGTGCATCGCCATAAGACTTAAACCAACTGCTTACCACGCCCTGTGAGCCGTAAGCTGCAACTTTTGCAGCATCTGTAGGATCCGGTGGTGTAGGTACAAGTAATTTATTTGCCTCTACAGTAAACGTTATCTTATTATCGTTGTCAATTGCTTTATTGTAAGAGGTACCCAATGAAATATTAGCAGGTATGTAGCTTGAAGAACTGCCGTAGTCCATTTTGCTACCTAAATTGGTTAAGGCAAGACCGAAATTTAATCCATTATTTCCTTTATAAAACGCAGAAATATCTGCGGCTACAGCACTACCGTTTTTGTAACTGCTGTTGCTGCCTACATTACTTGCAAGCCTGCTGTTTATGTAACGACCTGTTATACCAAGACCAAAGTTTTGAGACAATTTGCGGGAGTAACCAATTTCAAGCGCCACATCATTTGGTTTGAAACTTTTTATAGCCTGTCCGTTATCGTCAGTAAAATAAAATTCTCCCTGACTAAAATCTCTAACACCAAAACTTAACGCCTGATTGTTGTCAATTTTATAATAACCTGATAATGCCAACTGAAAAAGATTTCTTACATCGAGTTCGCTTAGCCACGGGGTATAAGTTACCCCAATGCCAAATTTTGCCTCATTAAAGGCAGTTTTTCCCCCATTGTAGAAAGAAGAGTTTGCATCAGGATTTGTGGCGACGGCAGCATCGCCCATTGCTGCAGTGCGAGCATCTGCAGATAATCTTAAAAACGGAACAGCTGTGGTGATCGGATTTTCCTTGGCTGTATTTTGAGCCGACACAGTACCTAAGTACATCGTTAGCAACAATACCGGTAAGATTACTTTAGTAAATCTTAAAATCATGTCTTGTTTGTTTTTGAAATGTTTAAATGAATTGTTAATGTCACTTACGTGGATAACATGTGAAT
>JANXTG010000005.1 GCA_025352525.1 Ferruginibacter sp. | reverse complement strand
AAATGAAGCAGACATGGCTATGAAAGAAATTATTGTTCATGCCGGTTTTCCTTTGCAGTTTGATGATGCAGTATTAAAGGCTGCAGATGCGTTATTGCCAAATATTTCCAGAGAAGAATTAAAGAAAAGAAAAGACTGCAGAGATATTCTCACTTTTACAATTGACCCTGTAGATGCTAAAGATTTTGATGATGCAATTTCTATTCGCAATTTAGATAACGGTAATTATGAAATTGGTGTTCACATTGCAGATGTGAGCCATTTTGTAACACCGGGCAGCATTATTGACAAAGCTGCATACGAGCGTGCTACAAGCGTTTACCTGCCTGACAGAGTAAACCCAATGTTACCCGAAAAAATTTCAAACGATCTTTGTTCCTTGAGGCCAAATGAAGACAAGTATACCTTCTCGGTTATATTTCAGATAAACAACCGTGCTGAAATTAAACACAAATGGATTGGACGAACAGTAATACACAGTAACCATCGTTTTAGTTACGAAGAAGTACAACAAATTATTGAAACGGAAGATGGATTGCACAATAAACCCATATTATTGTTGGATAGCTTGGCAAAGCAATTTAGAAAAGAGCGTTTTGATAACGGTGCAATTAATTTTTCATCTCAGGAAGTAAAATTTAAGCTGGATGAAAATGGTAAACCCATTGGTATAATGATTAAGGAAAGCAGGGATGCAAATAAGCTGGTTGAAGAGTTTATGTTGCTTGCCAACCGTACTGTTGCAGAGTACGTTTCTAAAATAAAAGTAAATAAAGAACCCATTCCTTTTTCGTACAGAACGCATGATGATCCTGACCCTGAGAAACTAAAACCGTTTGTTGCTTTTGCAAAAAAATGCGGTTATGAGTTTGATATGACGGATGATAAAACCATCGCAAAATCATTTAATAATTTATTAAAAGAAGTAAAGGGAACAACAGAAGAACACGTGCTTGGTCAGTTGGGTATTCGCACAATGGCAAAAGCAAAATATACATCTGAAAATGTTGGCCATTACGGTTTGGGTTTCGAAAATTATTGCCATTTTACATCACCCATACGAAGGTATCCGGATGTGATGGTGCACAGGGTTATGCAGAGCATTATTGATAAAAATTTATTTATTGATAAAGCAATGGAAGAAAAAAATAAACATTGCAGCGATAAGGAACGTGGAGCTATGGAAGCAGAACGTGCCAGCAACAAATACAAGCAGGTAGAGTTTATGCAGCAGTTTTTGGGTGAAGAATTTGAAGGTGTAATTTCCGGTGTTTCGGGTTTTGGTTTTTGGGTAGAAACTGTAGAGCACAAATGTGAAGGACTTGTAAGCATTAAAGACCTTTCTGATTATGATGATTTTAAGCAGGATGAAGCTGATTATTCATTGGTTGGACTTCGCACAGGCAGACGTTTTAGAATGGGCGACCATGTAACGATAAAAGTTGTAGCTGCCAATTTGGACAAACGCCAACTTGATTATGAGTGGGTAACAGAAGTAGAAGGAAAAGCAAAGCAGGTAAAAGAAAAAACTACAAAAACGCCTGGTAAATCAATATCCAAACCAACAACAAAAAAAATTACAAAGAAAAAATAAGAAGCTTAAAATTTTAATAAGTCTATTTTATTTTTCCGTTTTTTAAAAAAAATAGTATTTATTATTTAGGTTTTAAAACATCATCTTAAAAGCGCTAAGACGCCTCAAAAATTTAAATGCTTATGCTTCTTAGAGCAACAGCGGTTATTCCAAATTCATGCACTCATTTCAGGAATTATCGGCTCAGTTTGAAGAAAGATTTAACGTTAGACACTTTCCCACACATCCACAAACGTTATATGATCCGGCACAATATATTCTGGGCATACAGGGAAAAAGGATAAGACCTGTTTGTGTCTATATGGCAAATGAATTATTTACACCTGTTAATGACGATGCATACCATGCGGGAGCTTCCATAGAGCTGTTTCATAATTTTAGTTTGATACACGACGACATTATGGACAAGGCTCCATTGCGCAGAGGCATGGAAACTGTACATCAGAAATATGGCAACAATACAGCCTTACTTGCGGGAGATGTAATGTTTGTGACTGCGTATGAAAACCTCGGAAGAATAAGCGCACGCTATCTTCCCCGAAGCATTGAAATTTTTAATAAAACGGCCAAAGAAGTTTGCGAAGGACAGCAACTGGATATGGATTTTGAAAAAATGCATGATGTTAAGTTTGATGATTATTTAAAAATGATTACGCTGAAAACTTCTGTATTGGTTGCAGCAAGTCTTCAAATGGGTGCCGTACTTGGTGGCGCAGGGTTGGGCAACCAAGATCATTTATATGAATTCGGTAAAAATCTGGGTATTGCTTTTCAGGTACAAGACGATTTTCTGGATGCCTTTGGTGATGCAAGCAAAACCGGGAAGCAACAGGGTGGAGATATTCTCGCAAACAAAAAAACATTTTTGCTTATTCACGCCCGTGAATATTGTAGCAATGCAGCTAACACAGAGCTAGATGACTTAATCAAAAATAATACCGCAGATAAAGTTGAAAAAGTTTTACAGATTTATAAAGACTGCAAAGCAGATAATTGGTCTGCAGAATTAAAAGATAAATATTACAACATTGCAATCAAACATTTAGAGGATGTGGCTGTTTTAGATTCCCGTAAAACTGAACTTAAAAAATTAGCTGCAGATTTAATGATGAGAGAAAAATAGATATCCTGCTAAATCCAATCCACGTTCTATTCATGTAAATGAGAGAGCCATTTTCATATTTTTTTCTTACTTTCCATTTACTAAACAAAATGTTACATGAGTAATTCTTTATTCAGAAGAAAAAATATTTCAAACATATTAAATGAAGCTGGTGATGATGCACATGGTGGCCGCGGTTTAAAACGTGTACTTACTGTAAAGGATCTTACATTTTTTGGGATAGCAGCTATACTTGGCGCAGGTAGTTTTAGTAGTTTAGGTTATGCTGTTTTTAATGGTGGTCCAGGTGTGGTTGTACTTTTTGTTATAACAGCAATTGCCTGTGCATTTACAGCATTTTGTTATTCTGAATTTGCCAGCCGTATACCGGTTGCAGGCAGTGCATATACTTATGCTTATGCAAGTTTTGGGGAATTGTTTGCATGGATAATTGGCTGGGCACTAATTATGGAATATTCCATTGGCAATATTTATGTTGCTTACAGCTGGAGCGACTACTTTACTTCATTTCTTGATAAAGTTGGTGTTCATTTGCCACAATATTTATCTACCAGTTACATGGAAGCAAAACATGCCATTGAAGGAGGAAGTACAAAGCCTGAAATACTTGATGCCTGGAATAATTCTCCCGTGATTGGTTCACTTAGAATTATATTGGATGTACCTGCAATTGTTATTAATGTAATGATTACTTATTTGGTATACCGCGGTGTAAAAGAAAGTAGAAATTTTAGCAATGCGATGGTGGTATTAAAACTTATTGCTGTTTTTTTAATTATTGCTGTAGGTGGCTATTTGGTCATATCAAATGGGCTTACATCCAATTGGTTTCCCGAAAATACGGAGAAAGTTAGATCGTTTATGCCAAATGGCTTTAGTGGTGTTATGACAGCAGTGGCAAGTGTATTTTTTGCATACATTGGTTTTGATGCCGTTAGTGTAATGGCTGAAGAAAGCAAAAACCCTCAAAGAGATTTACCAAAAAGTATGATTTATTCTTTGGTGATTTGTACCGTAATTTATATTTTACTTACCCTTGTTTTATCGGGCGCAGTCGATTATAAAAACTTTGAAGGAATAGGAGATCCACTTGCATTTATTTTTGAAAAACAAAATTTGAATGTAGCCTGGATGCAGTTTTTAGTATCTATTATTGCTGTTGTTGCTATGACAAGTGTATTGCTTGTATTCCAAATGGGGCAGCCACGTATTTGGATGAGCATGAGCCGTGATGGTTTGCTTCCACCCGCTTTTCAAAGAATCCATAAAAGATTTCAGACGCCGTCATTTGCTACAATTGTTACCGGATTTGTAGTTGGTGTACCAATTTTATTTACAGATAAAACTTTCGTACTCGATTTTACAAGCATAGCAACACTATTTGCTTTTGTTCTGGTTTGTGGTGGTATTTTATTAATTCCCCGTAAAGAAAAACAACCGGGTAAGTTTAACCTGCCTTATATAAACGGCAAAATAATTTTTCCTGCAATGGTCTTGGGGGCTGTTATTTTAATTTCTCTTTTTTCAAAAAATTATTTTGCAGATAAACTGGATTTTACAAAAGAAAAGAGAATAGATGCAGTTGCAAATATGTTACCTGTCAACGTTTCTGAAAATGATCAGGCGGTACTAAACATTAATAATTTAATAGGTGCTTCAAACATTGGTGAATATGTTTCTTTGAAAGATTCACTTAGCAAGAGAACAACAACGGAAAGTAAATTGGCTTACACAAAAATGTTTATTACAGATGCCAGTACGCAGCAAAGCAAAACGATGAAAGTTTCTGTAATTATATTTTGGCTAATTCTGATTTCGCTGGCAATAATTACTTTTCTTAAGAACTATTCGCTGATACCGTTACTTGGTGTAACATCATGCCTTTATTTACTTACAGGCATGACACTTGCTAACTGGCTATGGTTTGGTGGCTGGTTAGGCATTGGTTTAATTGTTTACTTTTTGTACGGTTACAGAAAAAGTAAATTGGCAGAACCAACTGTATAATTTAAATTTTAG
>JANXTG010000231.1 GCA_025352525.1 Ferruginibacter sp. | reverse complement strand
GGGCTTTGATAAACTGCCAACAGCGCTGATCGGCTTGTTTAGCGGTGATAATACGGGTAAGATGATTGTAGAGGTATAAACCGTAGACTGAAATATTAAAACTGTTGATCTATACAATTTATAGAAAAAATACCTTTGTTTGAATAACAGAAAATTTTTGCTGAAGCCGGAGTTTACAATCGGCAAGAACATTAAATAATCCCACGAATTTTTCCTTCATAATTAGAGAAAAAATATTTGCCCGTAAATCTAAATGCGGGTAATATTTTTTTCTCCAAAAAAATATTACATTGCCTTTGCCGATATACCTATCTATAACAGTCTCCTTAATATCTTTTATTATAAATATCAACTTGTAATAAAATAACCTCCAGTTTAAAATAAGCATTACGAAACAAACTTTTGTGCTGTGCAGTTTTTACAATTAAATTGTGGAAGCCTGTCACAACATAAAACTAATTATGCCCAAATTTTTATGGTTGGTGAAGAGAACAGAGCAATAGTAAATATTAACTACTTTCTTTTTTTATAAAACCAATTATTATGTCATTTTTCCGGCAACTGCATTGTCTTTTATTTCTGTTTGTTCTGCTTACATCTGCACATGTAAATGCACAGCAAATTGATGAATCTTACAATCAAAAAATAAAAGAATATACTACTGATAAAAGATTTCTACCTTCTTCTGTACTCAACCTTGTTGTAGATGCACAAGTCCCTTCTCCACAAAAGTTTTTTGGAACTATTATAGGAGCACCGGGCATTATGCATCATACAGATGAAATATACAGTTATTATAAAAAGCTGGCCGCAACTTCATCTTTAATAACGATAAAGCAGGTAGGGACAACAGAAGAAGGACGTGCCATTAACCTGGTAATTATTGGAAATGAAGATGCCATGAAACGTCCTGAGTTTTTTAAGAATCAGTTGGCACTTTTGGCTGATCCTAGAAAAGTAGGCACCGCAGATGTAAAGCCAATCATCAACAGCACAAAACCTGTTTTTTATTTAAACGGCGGGCTGCACTCAACAGAAATGGGTTCGCCCGAAATGCTGATGGAGCTTGCCTACAGGCTCGTTACAGACAATACTGAGGACATAAAAAAAATTAGGGAAAATATTATTGTTATCATCAATCCGGTTTCAGAACCTGATGGGCGTGACAAGCAGGTTGACTGGTATTACCGCTACTCAAAAGCAAGAACAAATTTTGATGATGGCTTCACTTATTCTCCACCGTATTGGGGCAAATATGTTTTTCATGATATCAACCGGGATGGAATACAGGTATCGCAACAACTTACAAAAACCATTTTTAATATTTATTATGACTGGCATCCAACAGTGATGCTTGATCTTCATGAATCTGTTCCTTTAATTTATATGTCAACAGGCACAGGGCCATACAACGAAACTGTTGACCCTATAACAATTGGCGAATGGCAGATAATGGCCAACCACGATATTACAGCTTTAGCAGCTCAGGGTTTGCCCGGCGCATTTACATGGGCATTTTACGATGGTTGGTACCCGGGCTATGGCATTTGGGTTGCCAATAACCATAATTCTATTGGTCGCTTTTACGAAACGTTTGGTAATGCCGGCGCAAACACTTATTTGCGTGATTTATCTAACATGAAATATGCGGGAGATGCAGCAACGAGCAAAGAATGGTACCGCCCCGATCCTGCTACACAACAAGTTTATTGGTCATCCCGCAACAACATAAATTATATGGAAGCTGGTGTACTTGCATCTCTATCTTACACGGCAGATAATGCAAAAGTATTGTTGCGGAATTTTTATCAAAAAGGACTGAACAATATTAGAAAAGGTAAAGAAGATAAGCCACGTGCATTTGTTATTCCTGCTGAACAGCATGACCCGATGATGGCTGCTTATCTTGTAAACCAACTACGCAAACAAAACATAGAAGTTCAGCAGGTTGATACCGGTAAAAACAAAAATGATTATGTGGTAATACTCGATCAGCCTTACCGCAACCTTGCAGTATCGCTGTTAACGAAACAGAATTTTTCTAAAGATGCAAAGTTTCCGCCGTATGATGACATTGCGTGGACACTGGGTTATTTATACGGGGTAAATGTGCGGACAGAAGACAGCATAAAATATGCTTTAAGCAATCTAAAAACTGTTACAAAAGATGTGCAATATGATGGGCAAATAAAAGGATCGGGAACCAACTATGTATTTAATTACAAGGCACAAAATTATTTACTGCCTGCATTGTATTGGCTTCGCTCACAAAATAAAAATGCAACAGCATCGGTGTTGGATAATAAAATAATGGTGGCCGGAGTAAAAGATTCAATGGCTGCAGGATCTGTTGTATTTAAAGGAATTAATGCGGAGGAGGCAAAAAGTTTATCTAAAAAATTTGGGCTTGATCTGCAGGCTACAAAAAATATTTCTGCTGCAAAAGAACATTCAGTTAATCTACCGAAAGTCGCAATATACCATACTTGGTATGATACACAGGATGAGGGTTGGGCAAGATATACTTTTGAACAATTGGGAATACCCTACACTTCTATCAATAAAGATGACCTGAAAATGGGAGGGTTGCGGAAAAGGTTTGATGTAATTTTAATTCCACGCACAGGCGGTTCAGCCAGTGATTTTATAAATGAAATAGATAGCAAATTCGGCCCGATGCCGTATACAAAAACAACCGAATTTCCATCTCATGGGTACCCGGATTCTACAACTGATATGACAGGAGGACCGGGTTTTGCCGGCATGGCTCAGTTAAGAGAGTTTGTAGAAAATGCAGGTGTAATTATCAGTCTTGATAATTCATCGCAAATTCTTGCAAACACTGGTGTAGTAAAGGATTTGCAA
>JANXTG010000211.1 GCA_025352525.1 Ferruginibacter sp. | reverse complement strand
GAACAGTTTGGCGATCACCGAGTTTTTAATACAGCTATACAGGAAGCATATATTATTGGCAGCACCGCAGGCATGAGTGCTGTTGGTGCAAAGCCAATTGTTGAAGTGCAGTTTGCAGATTATATTTATCCGGGGTTGAACCAGCTCGTTACTGAAATTTCTAAAAGCTGTTATTTAAGCTGCGGAAAATTCCCTGTACAAACATTGATAAGAGTGCCGATTGGTGCTTATGGCGGCGGCGGTCCCTACCACAGCGGCAGTGTAGAAAGCACTTTGCTAACGATTAAAGGGATAAAAATTGTCTACCCAAGTTGTGCGGCAGATATGAAGGGTTTATTGAAGGCTGCTTTTCTCGATCCAAACCCGGTGGTAATGTTGGAACACAAGGGACTTTACTGGAGCAAAGTACCAGGCACAGAAGAAGCAAAAAATACAGAGCCAAGCAGAGATTATATTATTCCACTTGGTAAAGGAAATATTGTTTTACAGGCCGATATTGAAAAGATAAACAATGGCGAAACCTGTTGTGTTATTACTTACGGCATGGGAGTATATTGGGCAAAAGCTGCAGCTAAAAACTTTGCCGGGCAGGTAGAAATTGTTGATTTACGTACGCTTTTTCCGTTAGACGAAGCGCTCATTTTCTCGACAGTAAAAAAACATGGTAAATGTTTAATACTAACAGAAGAGCAGCAAAACAATTCCTTTGCAGAAGCATTGTCAGGAAGGGTTTTCAAAGCATGTTTTAAATATTTGGATGCTGCTGTTGAAGTGATGGGTGCATTAAATTTACCGGCGGTACCGATGAATGTAATACTGGAAAAAGAAATGCTGCCTAGTGCTGAAAAAGTTTCGGTGAGGTTAAAGGAGTTATTAGATCAGTAAATTCGTTATCACTCTATTATTGACTCTTTATCTTTGATACCTACACTTTTAAGACAACACAAATGAAAACATACATCATCATTGGCGCATCTTCAGGAATTGGTTTGCAATTGGCTAAAACACTTGCTGAGAAAGGCGATACAGTTATTGGAACTTACAATTCGCATCCGTTAGAAAATAGTCAAAACATTACGTACCATCCTTTAAATGTTACAGCAGCAGAGTTAGACCTTTCTTTTTTTCCTGAGGTGATAGATGGAATAATTTATTGCCCGGGCAGTATTAATTTAAAACCTTTTGGCAGAATAAAAGCAGAAGATTTTTTAAGCGATTTTAATTTACAGGTTGGTGGGTTAATAAAAGTTTTGCAATATGCATTTCCTGCACTTAAAAAAAGCGAACATGCTGCAGTAGTTGTTTTTTCAACCGTGGCAGTACAGCTTGGTTTACCATTTCATTCTCAGGTATCTGCATCTAAAGGAGCCATCGAAGGGTTGACAAAAGCATTATCTGCAGAATGGGCACCGAGCATTAGAGTAAATTGTATAGCACCGTCTTTAACCGATACACCACTTGCAGCTAATCTCCTTAATACAGATGAAAAGAAAACAGCAAACGCACTTCGCCATCCATTAAAAAAGATTGGGACAGCAAGTGATATTGCAAACATGGCTGCATTTTTATTGTCTGAAAACGCAGCATGGATCACAGGGCAAATAATACATGTAGATGGTGGGATGAGTACGGTTAAAGTCTGAATTGGTTGAGTAGTTGATTTTAAGATACTATAAAACAAAAACACTCTTGTCAATCAACCATTCAACCTTTCAACTAATCAACAAATTACCTACTGAACTATCCTCCCGTCTTTCATCACCACAACCCTATCCCCCATATTGGCGAGTTCTTCATTGTGTGTTACAATTAAAAAGGTTTGCTCAAACTTATCTCGCAATTCTATGAATAGTTTATACAAATCTCTTCCGTTGGCACTATCCAAATTTCCTGTTGGTTCGTCAGCCATTATTATTTGAGGTTCATTAATCAAAGCCCGGGCAACTGCCACTCTTTGTTGTTCTCCGCCGGAAAGTTGATTTGGTTTATTTTGTAACCTGTCTATTAACCCCAGTGTTTTTAAAAGTTTCGCAGCTTTTTTTTCTGTTTCAGCTTTTTTTGTACCCGCAATCCAACCCGGAATACAAACATTTTCAAGCGCAGTAAACTCCGGAAGTAAATGATGAAACTGAAATATAAATCCAATATTTTTATTTCTAAATCTGGCCAGTGCATTTCCTGCCAGTTTATCTATGCGGTTTCCATGCAACCAAACTTCACCTTTGTCCGGCGTATCTAGGGTGCCTAATATGTGCAAAAGCGTGCTTTTACCGGCTCCTGATGAGCCCACTATACTTACAATTTCACCCTTATTAATTGTGAGATCAACCCCTTTTAAAACCTGCAATGCTCCGTAAGATTTTTCTATTTGCCTGGCTTCCAACATTTGCACAAAATAATTAATAAATATGACTGAAAATATTTTTAATCTCCTCTATTGTAACCTTAATTTAATAACTAAAAAAATTACTGAAAAAGCAAATTGGTTTTTTACCTCTAATTGTCAATAAAATGGCTGCATTTTAAACACTTAAAAAATTGTTTACAAATATGATAAAAAAACACTTTTGGTTATTTCGTACGAACATCTACATTTGCACAAAATTAAACAGATATAACATGTTTTGGACACTAGAACTTGCTTCACATTTAGAAGATGCACCATGGCCCGCAACTAAAGATGAATTGATTGATTACGGTATACGCAGCGGTGCCCCAATTGAAGTTATTGAGAACTTACAGGAACTGGAAGACGAAGGTGACCTTTATGAAGGTCTTGAAGATATTTGGCCTGATTATCCAAGCCAGGAGGATTTCTTTTTTAATGAAGACGAATATTAAGATCAGATTTAAGATATCAGATTAAAGACAACAGACTTAGTGAACCATAAAAAAAAGACCTTTCATACATGAAAGGTCTTTTTCGTTTTTACAACTAGGTCTGATTTTTAATTGTATAGTCTGTTTTCTTGTGTGTTCTGTCTTTAATCTTGTGTCTCAAATCTTGAATCTAACTCCTCACTTTTCCATTTGATCAATTACTCCCTGCGTTACACCGGTGTTAGAAAAACCACCGTCGTGAAATAAATTTTGCATTGTTACCATTTTTGTAAGATCACTAAAAAGCGTAACACAATAGTTGGCACAATCTTCTGCACTTGCATTACCAAGGGGACTCATCTTTTCCGCATAAGAAATAAAT
>JANXTG010000150.1 GCA_025352525.1 Ferruginibacter sp. | reverse complement strand
AAACTGAACAGGCTAAAACAGAAAATACAGGCTTCGGATCAAATGCTGCAAGTTATGGCGGCAGGTTTTTAAACCAAGACGGTACACCAAATATAGAAAAAAAGGGAATTGGTTTTTTTGCTCGGGTAAGTTGGTTTCACAGCATGCTCACCATTTCAGGGTGGCGTTTTTTTCTAATAATTTTATTCTTTTATATTTTCGTAAATCTTCTTTTTACACTTGTATATTATTTTATAGGTGTTGAACATTTGGTTGGACTAAAGACTTCCTCAGAATCTGAAAAATTGATGGAGGCTTTTTTCTTTAGCACACAAACTTATACAACAGTCGGATATGGCAGAATAAGTCCTTCAGGTTTTTTAATGAATGCTGTTTCTTCTTTTCATGCATTGATTGGCCTGCTTAGTTTTGCTGTTGCAACAGGTTTAATGTACGGCAGATTCAGCCTGCCAAAAGCCTTTATTAAATTTGCTGAAAATGCTGTAATTGCTCCATACAAGGAGGGTTCAGCATTAATGATTAGATTAACCCCTTATAAAAATACTACGCTGACGGATGCAGAGACTAAATTGACACTGGTGATTATGACCGATGAAAACGGTAAAACTACAAATCAATTTTTTACGCTCAACCTGGAATTGCGTGCAATAAATGCACTTACCTTAAGCTGGACAGTTGTACATCCAATTACACAAGAAAGCCCACTTTATAATTTTACAAAAGGGGACTTCAGCAGTTCTAAAGGGGAAATAATTGTGTTTGTAAAAGCATTTGATGATAAATTCAGTAATACCGTTATTGCACGAACATCATATACTTTTCAGGAAATTATCTATGGTTCAAAATATGTTCCCATGTTTTACAGAGATAATGAAAAAGATACAACAATATTGGATCTTGATAAGCTTAGTGTAACGGAACCGGCTAACTTACCCGACATTATTTGATGTTTTTTTAAAATTGATTTACTGTATTTTTTTCAGGCTTTTAATTATGGTAATAAATTCATTTGCAACAAGGCTTGCACCTCCAACTAATCCACCATCAACATCGGGTTGAGAAAATATATCAACAGCATTTATAGCTTTTACACTTCCGCCATAAAGAATAGAAATATTTTCAGCAACAACGCTACCATATTTATCTGCTAAAATTTTGCGAATGTGGGCGTGCATTTCTTGTGCCTGTTCGCTGCTGGCTGTAAGCCCTGTGCCTATTGCCCATATTGGTTCGTAGGCAATTATCGTTTTGCTGATTTGTTCTTCTGATAAATGAAAAAGGCTTTCTCCTAATTGTTTTTGTACATATTCATTTTGTTTATCAGATTGTCTTATTTTAAGAGATTCACCACAACAGAATATGGGCGTTAAATTATTGGCTAAAGCAAGATTAATTTTTTTTGCAAGAATTTCATTTGTTTCTTGGTAATATTCCCGCCTTTCACTGTGTCCAATAATTACATAAGGAATATTTATACTGTTAATCATTTGTGCACTTGTTTCTCCGGTGTATGCACCTTGTTTTTCTGAAGCACAGTTTTGTGCTGCTACATAAAAATTTGGCGTGTCAGCTATCGCATTTTTAGTATCAATCAAATATGGAAAAGGAACAGCAAACACTGCTTCCTGGGTAGGTTCCATAAATATTTTTGCCTCTAAAATTTCATTTATTAATTTTAATCCTTCTTTTAGCGTTAGATTCATTTTCCAATTAGCCGCAGCTATTTGTTTTCTCATAATATTCTACTTATAATTTATTAATGATGCATTTCTCTCTTTAAAACTATTACATTTCCCATTTAACTATTTTTTTAATAAACATCGTGGGTTGAAACTGTAATTCACAAACCTAGTTTTCCAAGTATATTTAACAGAACCTCAAAAAACTGAATACCCTGTTTATATTTCACCTACACATTTATAGGAATTTGTATTGCCTTGCATTCACACATTTTCATAAAGTTCTTTTAGTGTTTGCTTTTCATCTTCTTTTAACGATGCATTTTTAAAAGCCATCCAGTTTTCAATATCTCTCAATGCTTTTTCAAATATATATTTTTCATTTCCCCATGTAAAATTTTCAATAAATTTTGCAGAATAATTTTCTCCAAAAATATTACAACAAACACCCACCACAGCACCTGTATAAAACGAAGTGTTTATTGCGGACCTGCTGTAATCTCCCATTAACAGTCCGCCTTTGTTACCGCTATAAGTAAGTGAGGTGTTATCTTTCAGCATATATCCAACTCTTGTTGCCGTATTTTTTACGTTGCTGTTGCTTGTGCCTGCTCCTAGGTTGCACCACTCTCCTATCACACTATCGCCTAAATACCCATCATGTGCTTTGTTGCTGTTGCCAAATAAAATGCTGTTTTTAATTTCTCCACCTACTGTACAATTTTTCCCAATACTTGTTGCCCCGTATATTTTACTACCCATTTTAACCACGCTTCCTTCACCCAAAAAAAATGGTCCTCTAATCATGCTTCCTTCCATTATTACTGCATCATGGCTTATGTAAATTGGGCCTGTTGCTGCATTTAAATAACAGGGAGAAATATCAACTCCAGCCTCTATAAAAATATCTCCTTTGTTGCTTGCAGTTATAAAATTATTGATAGGTTGAGATTCTTTTTTACCTGTAAGCAGTAAATAATCCTGCCTTAAAGCATAATCATTTAGCTGAAAAAGCTGCCATGAATAAGAAATAATTTTTATTGTATCTGATGATTTTATTTCTGCCTGTCCTGATGATTTTTCTAAAATTTCTTTGTAATTTTCAAGTGTTGGAATTATATTGGCAGGAATAAAAATGCTGTTTTCATTGTCATCCGTTGTTATGACATCTCCTGTAAGTAATTCCCATTTTTTTCTGATCGTCATCGCCCCAATAAAAATATCTGCTGTATGCCTCATATAAGTAAATGGAAAAAGATTTTCCCGATTAAAATTTTCTGTCAGCACAATCATACTTTAAAAATACGGTAATATTTATAGTACAAAAAAAGCTTCTTTTAAACATAAATTAAAATCCATCAAACTTCTAAGTTCCATTGTTTAATTTTACAAATTAAATACTTCTCTATGAATGAATTTCTTCAAAACATACCTGTCATTATTTTAATAATATGCCTTGGAGGTTTTACATATTTAACTAAAGAAGTTATTGCCCTAAGAAAATATTTAAAAACTGCAAATCCTGAAAGTAAAAAACTGCAGTTATTGGCTTATGAAAGATTGGCCGTATTTGCAGAACGTGCAGGCTTAAAAAACATGATTAGTAGCGCTGAAGCGCATGGAGAAAGCGCAGCAATTATGCATGGTGTACTTATTCAAAATATAAAATCTGAATACGATTATAATGTAAGCCAGCAGATTTACGTAAGCAAAGAAATTTGGGGCGCAATTGTAAAATTGAAAGATCAAAACATCTATGTTATAAATCAACTGGCCGCCATGTTGCCCGCACAGGCAAATTCGCTTGATCTTAGCAAAAGAATACTTGAATATACTTTAACCCAGCAACAGGAACTTAACCAGATTGTGCTGGAGGCCATACAGCATGAAGCAAAAGAAGCAATGCAAAATGTGGATTAGAAATAAAATACTAAACTAAAGATTTACGAGACAAGATTTAAGAAAAATGCAATAAGCAATAAGATGGAGCAAAAAAATATTACTACAGATTCAGGAATAGAGATTAAAGAAATATATGATGCAGCCAATTCAACCAAAGGCGATAATTCTTTACCGGGCAAGTTTCCATTTACCCGTGGTGTGCAGGCTTCCATGTACCGTGGTAAATTATGGACGATGCGCCAGTATGCAGGATTTTCTACGGCAGAAGAAAGTAACAAACGTTATCATTATTTATTAGGGCAAGGTGTAAGTGGACTTAGTGTTGCTTTTGATTTGCCCACCCAAATCGGGTATGATAGTGATCATCCTCTTGCCGATGGAGAAGTAGGAAAAGTTGGCGTTGCAATTGACAGTATCGAAGATATGGAGTTATTGTTTGCAGGTATAAATTTAGAAGAAGTTTCCACTTCTATGACGATAAATGCTTCGGGATTTATTCTGCTTGCATTATATGTTGCGCTTGCAAAAAAACAGGGAGCAGATTTAAATAAAATATCGGGCACAATTCAAAATGATATTTTAAAAGAATATGCAGCAAGGGGAACATATATTTATCCGCCTAAGCCATCTATGCGTATCATAACTGATATTTTCGAATGGTGCAGTACCACTGTTCCTAAATGGAATACTATTTCAATTTCCGGATATCACATCCGAGAAGCAGGAAGTACGGCTGTGCAGGAAGTGGCATTTACCTTGAGTAATGGAAAAGCTTACGTAAAAGCTGCACAGCAAAAAGGGTTGGATATAAATGTATTCGGAAAAAGATTGTCATTCTTTTTTAATGCTCATAATGATCTTTTTGAAGAAGTTGCAAAGTTTAGGGCTGCAAGGCGCATGTGGTCCACCATTATGAAGGATTTGGGCGCTACAGATGAAAAAGCATTGATGCTGAGGTTTCATACACAAACAGGTGGAAGCACACTTACAGCACAACAACCATTAAATAATATTTGTAGGGTAACCATACAATCATTGGCAGCTGTAATGGGCGGCACGCAGAGTTTACATACAAACGGATACGACGAAGCATTAAGTTTACCTACTGAGGAGGCTGCAAAAATAGCATTGCGTACACAACAAATTGTAGCTTTTGAAAGTGGTGTACCAAACACAGCTGATCCTTTAGCAGGAAGTTTTTTTGTAGAATCTCTCACAGACGAAGTTGAAAAAGCAGCATTGGAATTAATAGAAAAAATAGATTTAATGGGAGGCAGCGTTGAAGCTATTGAACAGGGTTTTATGCAGGAGCAAATTGCTGCAAGTGCATACCGGTATCAAAAAGATATTGAAAACGGAAAAAAAATAAGTGTTGGTGTAAACAAATTCCAATCTCCGGAAGCCAACAAAACTCCCGTCTTTAAAATTGATGAAAGTATACAAAAAATACAGACAGATAAACTAAAAGAGCTCAAAAAGAAAAGAAACAATGACAAGGTTAAACTTTGTTTGGAAAAGCTGAGCGAGGCTGCTAACGGAACTGATAATCTTATGCCAATTGTTTTGGAAGCCGTTGAAAATTACTGCACGTTGGGAGAAATTTCCGATGCTTTAAGAAATGTATTTGGGGAGTACAAATAAAATACCTTTTTTTAATTGTAATCCTTGATGTGAAATTTATTCTTTGGCATGTAATTGGAACGTGAGTTTTGAACCGATCCAATATGATGAAAGCTCCTCTTCCCTACAATGAGAAACAACGTCTCCAAACTCTTTTAGATTTAGAAATTCTTGATACAGAAACAGATGAATTTTACAATGATTTAGCTGATCTTACCGCAACCTTGTGTGATGTAGAATTTGCAGGAATAAGTTTTATTGATAAGGATAGGCAATGGTTTAAAGCAACAGTAAATATTGAAGTAAAAGAAATGCCACGAGCTACCTCATTTTGTGGGCATGCAATTTTACAAGATGGTGTTATGGTTGTAAATGACACACTTGAAGATGCAAGGTTTGTGGATAGTCCAAATGTTGCAGGTGGCTATAATATCCGTTTTTATGCCGGAGCACCTATCATATGTGATAATTCAAAGGTTGGAACAGTTTGTATTTTTGACAGAAGTCCAAGCAAATTTCTTACAGTAAACCAAATAAAAGGTTTAAAAACAATTTCTGCACAAGTTTCAAAAATGTTAGAACTCAAATTGAAAAATAATGAAATAAAAATGATTGCTGCAAAATATATAGAGGTTGAAAAAAATATTTCGCACCTTAACATTTTGAAAAATGAAATTAAAAATGACGAAATAGCTTATGAACTTCACGAAAATATTGCGCAAATTATTGCTGCAGCAAAACTGACGGCTGAAAGGGTTCAAATGGTTTCTCCTTCTGCAAAGGATGATGTGTTAAAAATCAAAGAGTATTTAACTATTATTTTAAATGATGTATTAACTCTATCAAAAAGTGTAACGCCAACCACGTTAAAAAATGCAAATTACTTTGACTACATAGAAAGAATGGTTGATAATTTTAGAAAATCAACAAGTAATAAAGTTGACTTTTTAAAAGAAAATTGCAATTTTTCGCTAACATCATTTATAGGCCTTGCTTTATATAGAATAATTCAATATCAATTAAACTTTGCTGTATTAACTGAAGCTACATATGTTACATTATTTATTAAAAAAAATGCTCAGATAACAGTAACATTTGAGCATAATGGTAAAGACGATATCTGCGAAAGTGTAGAAGCAGATCTTTATTTAAATAATATAAATACACGTGCACAAACAATCGGTGCAACTTTTAAAAATGAGCCTTTAAAAAAACGAATGAATATTATTTGTGCATTACAGGAAGCTTAATCGATTAAAATAATAAAAAGCCCCAATTATTAAATTAATTGGAGCTTTTTTATTAAAAAATTATCGCTTAAGGATTAGCAATATCCCACTGCACTTCTGCATCTGGTCTTGACATTGCTTGAAATACTACAAAACTATTTCCCCCGATTGTTCCTTGTGGCTGTATAAGTGCCAGTTTATTATACCTACGCATATCAAACCAACGATGCCCTTCAAAGAACAAGGAATAACGTCTTTGTTTTAATACTTCATCAATTAATGCATTTGTAGTTACTGCACCGCTGTAAGCCGGTAGCCCATAAGTAGTACGAATAAGATTTAGTGCAGATTGGGATGCAGGAAAATTACTCGTTTGTGCATTTGCTTCAGCATACATTAATACTAACTCTTCGTTTCGGATAACAGATGCTGATGAAGTATTGTTTGCGTACAAGCTAACATCATGTGTAGATACAAAAGCACCACTGTTACGTGGAGATGTTCTCATTTTTACTTTTGCACCAGCTCCAAATACTCTTGTGTCACCCACTTCTGCATCTGCAATAAACTCATTAAAAACTACAAAGGGAGCACCTGATGAATTTAGAACATGAAATAGTCCGTTAATTACATCATTTGGTGCGGTTGAGAAAAGAAACCTTGGTCCACTTTGCAAATTGCCCGTTAAATCTAAATAAGATTGTGTTAGAGCGGTATTAACGCCGGCCCAATCTGTTTGATACATGGCTATTCTTGCTGCAATAGCACGATTAAATTTTTTAAAATCTGCTACTGTGCTAAATCCTGTAAAGCCGCTATTTACATCAAATGGAAATGCGGTACCACCTGCATTTAAAGCAGCTAAACCGTCATCAGCATATTTTTTACAAACTACCAAAGCCGAAGTATAGGTTCCAAATTTACTTGGCTTTAGTTGATCGCCCGGAGAAAGTAAATCTGTGAATGACTCTCTGATTCCATTTTTACCCTGCATATTTGCAAGGTTTAATGTTACATAAGCCTGCAATGTTTTTGCAAAACCAGCGATAGCACTTTTTTGTTGAGCAGTTATTGCAGAAGTATTATTTGCTGCAATAATATATTGTTCTGCTCTTCTGCGGGTTTGTGAGTAAGCGTTATAATAAGTATTGAATATACCCGCTGGGTCATTTGCTCCTGCATTTGCACCGCCGTATTGTGCCACATTTGTTCCTAAAAGTTCCGTAAAATATCGGTTGTCAGTAGAAGCAGAATAAATTACTTCTCTGCCTACTGTACCTGTAACTCTTCCAAAATCCTGGAAAGCACTTCGCAGAACAGCCTGCAAACCAACACCCAGTTGGTTTATTTGCACTGTATTTGCATTACTAAGGTATAAGGCAACCGGAGGGTTATTTGGATCAATTTCTGTTGCAACTTCAAAATAATTTTTTTTGCAGGAAATTACTGAAGCCAGCATAAAGACCGGTATGATATATTTTTTAAAAGCGTTCATTCGTTTTAAATTTAGAAGTTAACATTTAAGTGAAAATACATTCTCCTTGCTGAGGGAAAACTTAATAAATCAACGGGTGCAATTGTTGGTCTGTTACCAAAGTTTGCTCCTTCAGGATCGTAACCAAAATATTTTGTCCACACAAAAACATTTTGAGCAGAAACACCGATTTTCATACTTTCAATTCCTTTTAACACTGAATTTTTTGATAACATTGTTTTAGGAATAGTATAATACAATGAA
>JANXTG010000160.1 GCA_025352525.1 Ferruginibacter sp. | reverse complement strand
TTTGCTCCTTCAGGATCGTAACCAAAATATTTTGTCCACACAAAAACATTTTGAGCAGAAACACCGATTTTCATACTTTCAATTCCTTTTAACACTGAATTTTTTGATAACATTGTTTTAGGAATAGTATAATACAATGAAACCTCTCTTAGTTTTGTAAAAGTTGCGTCTTGTATAAACTGACGGGTTGTAATACCCGGTTGGCCCAACTGACGGGCTAAACCTAAAGGGACACCGGCTGCATTTTTTGTATTCCAGTCAGGTGAAGTTCCACCTTCGTCAGTCAATTCCTGATTTAAACTTGAATTGTAGTTTCTATGACTGTGATGAAATAAGAAAGACATTTCAAAATTCTTAAAAAATACAATGTTGTTGCTCCATGACATTTGCCATTTAGGTTGTGCGTCTTCATAAATTGTAGGTTTGCCATTAACGTTCGGCGAACCATACCATGCAGTAGGTGAAAAACCCACTCGCTGACGTTGCGTACCAAATGCGCCAAAACCGGAAGCTGCAACTGCTTTTTCCGGAATAATCATTCTTGTTATTTTTGTGGCATTTGTGTACCAGTTAATATTTGTATTCCATTTTACATTCTTACTTTTTAGTACAGTACCGCCTAAGCCAAGTTCTACTCCTTTATTCGTAAAATCTCCTACATTAAAAGCTGTTAAAGAATTTACTCCGGTTCCTGGAGAAAGATTAAATACATCAATAAAATCTTTTACTTTTTTGTCATAAACAGTAGCTTCAAGCGTAATGCGGCTATCTAATAATGCTACATCAACACCATATTCAAACTCATTTGCAATTTCAGGTTTAATGGTAGTATTACCAATAGAACTAGGCGTAACAAAACCTGAAGAATTACCAATTGCGACCGTATTTAATGAATTAAATATTGAACCTAAAGAAGCACTATTACCAGTTTGACCGTATGCAGCTCTTAGTTTAAACAAATTAATCTCTTTTATTTTCCAAAATCCAAAGTTTGCAATATTTAAGGCAAGGGATGCTTTAGGGAAAGAATAGAATTTACCTTTATCCCCATTTAAAGTTGACCGATCACGTCTTACACCAGCTGTTGCAATTACTTTATCATCCCAGTTTATTTCTTGTTGAGCAACCAGACCCTCATCATAAAAACGACCGTTATTTAAGAAGGAAAGTTGTACTTTACCCGTTTGTGGATTGTTTGTTCCTGCAGGAATACCTTCTCCTTGAAACCAAAGCACACGGTTGTTTTGATCTAATCTAACTGCACCTGCAGAAGTTGTCAAATTAAATTTATTGACATTTATGTTATAAATTAGAAAGCCCTGAATATTTGTGTTTCTCGATCTTGTATTTGTAAAACGAGCAGCTCCCGGGTTAGCTCTTTGTCTTTGAAATTGTACATCTTCAGGCATAATAACAGCATTTTCCTGTGCAACAACATCCACCCCACCCTGAAGACTTAATTTTAAACTTTGTTTATCTCTTCTTAATAAATACATGTTGGAAGAAAATGATGTTATAAAGCGATTCACTCTTTCATTATTAATCCCTTTATCAACTATTTCTAATGGGTTTTGACCAGTAAGTGGATTTTCAGGGTAAACACCATTTACAGGAATTTGATTTAACCAATTAGGCAAATACGCCAGGTTATAACCAAGTGATACACCATTATTATCGTTTCCGCTAAAAGAACGATCACTACTTGTACTTAAGTAGTTAGTTGCAACGCCAACATCCCACCAAGATGCTGGTTTAAAATCAACATTTAAACGAACAGAATTACGTGCATATCCAGTTCTTTTTTGGATACCTGTTTCAGACAAGTGACCTACAGCTGCATAAAAACGGGCTTTATCTGTACCACCGGAAACGTTTAGTTTTGTATTAGAATGAACTCCGGTATTACCGTAAATCATTTTTTCGTAATCATTAGTTTTTGCACCTGAGCCATTTGCATTAAATAAAGCAAGCATATCTGCATTACTTACCAGCCAAGATCCATTTGCAATTTTTTGAGGATCCCATCCTGTCTTCTGCATTCCAATTAAGTTAAGAGCTTTTACAGCTCCAATATCCTGTGATACACTTAAAGCTGTTCTTCCTGCCTTTCCTTTTTTTGTTGTAATTATAATTACCCCTGCATTTGCACGGGTACCATACAAAGCTGCCGCACTTGGCCCTTTTAAAATCTCAATGTTTTCAATATCAGCAGGGTTTATATCAGCCAGCCTATTAGGCGCCTGATCTTGTGAGCCGGAAGTTTGGCCGGTGGCTCCTGAAAACGGACCTGTACCTGCACCCGTTCCATTTTGTGCATTACTTACGTAGACGCCATCAATAATATATAGTGGCTCAGAATTTTGGTTGATGGAAGAAACACCTCTTAACCGCACAGAAAACCCACCACCTGGGGCTCCACTGTTAGCACTAATTTGAGCGCCGGAGATTTTACCTTGCATAGCACCATCAAGCGTTACAGGTCTGGTGGACCCTGTTAATTGTTTTGCACTTATCGTTCCAACAGAATTTGCCAAATTTGTGCGTTTAATACTTGTACCAAATCCGGTAACCACTACTTCAGATAATTTAGAAAAATCTTCAGACAGTTTTATCAATAATTCAGTCCCTGTTAATTGAACTGTTTTTGTACCATATCCAACAAAAGAAACAGTAACAAATTTTGCATTGTTAGCAACTCTTAGATTAAAACTACCATCACGTCCTGAAACAGTACTGTTTTTACTGATGTTTTCAAAGATAGTAGCACCTTCCAAAGGCTTGTCTTGGTCAGAATACATCACTTTTCCCGAGATGTCTTTTTGGGCAAAAAGAAGAAGAGGAAATAATCCTAAGAAAACAGCATTTGCCATCATCGCTGTTACTTTCTTAAATTGTTTTGTCATAAAAAGAGTTAGTTTTTGGTTACTTGTTAAAAATATGGTAAAAAAAATAATAATATAAAATTATTATACAGATCTTTTTTTAAATATTTTTAATCAAAAGCTTATTTTTAGTTTTAATATTCTATATATGATAAAGTTTTACGCTATTATTTTCGTGTTATTAACGTTTAACAGTTATTCTCAGCCTGTTGAAATTTCGAAAGAATTTAAAAATTTAAAAGCACGTTGCATTGGCCCCAGCGGAATGAGTGGCCGGATTACGACCATTGATGCATTGCATGCTGACCCGAATACAATTTATTTAGGTGCAGCAAGTGGTGGTGTATGGAAAACTACCAATGCAGGTAATAGTTGGACACCGGTTTTTGATGAACAACCAATTCAAAATATAGGAAGTATTGCAATATGCCAAAGTAACCCCAGCATTGTTTGGGTTGGAACCGGCGAAGGAAACCCACGAAATTCTGTAAGCCTAGGAGAAGGAATTTACAAAAGTTTAGATGCAGGTAAAACGTGGAAATGTATGGGTCTGGAAAAAACCCGAAACATTCACAGAGTAATTATTGATCCTACAAATCCAAATATTGTTTATGCTGGTGCAATAGGTAATCCATTTAGTGCACATGCTGAAAGAGGCGTTTTTAAAACAACAGATGGTGGGGAAACCTGGAACAAAATATTACATACAAATGATACAAGTGGTATTGGGGATATGATCATGGATCCTTCAAACCCCAATAAAATTTTTGCTGCCATGTGGCAACATAGCCGCACTCCCTGGAGTCTAAATAGTGGAGGGAAAGGCAGCGGCTTGTATGTGACTTTAGATGCCGGAAAACACTGGAAAAAATTAAATGGTGAAGGGGGCTTACCAACCGGTGATTATGGTAGAATTGGAATTGCCATTTGTCATGATATGCCGAGTAGAGTTTATGCACTTGTAGAAAGCGCAAAAAGTGCTTTGTATAAAAGTGAAGATGGTGGAAATAAATGGGAAAAAGTGAATGAAGACCCTCAATACACTGCCAACAGAAGTTTTTATTTTCAGGATATTATTGCTGACCCTAAAAACGAAAACCGTTTGTGGCTGATAAACCAAACGGTAAGTATGAGTGAAGATGGCGGAAAAACATTTAAAACAGTAATTCCTTACAACGGAATCCACCCGGATCACCATGCATTTTGGATACACCCTAACGATCCCAATTTTATAATTGATGGAAACGATGGTGGAATTGGAATTACAAGAGACAAAGGAAAGACCTGGCAGTTTGATGAAAAGATTCCTGTCGGTCAATTTTATCATATAAATGTAGACAACGAAACGCCTTACAACGTAATGGGTGGGTTGCAGGATAATGGCAGCTGGCATGGTCCTGCATATACCTGGACGAATGCAGGGTTAAAAAATTATTATTGGGAAAGTCTTTGGGGTGGTGATGGTTTTGATGTTATGCCTGACCCTGAAGACGCAAACTGGGTTTATGCAATGAGCCAGGGAGGAGAAGCAGGTAGATACAACATTACAACCGGTGAAAAATGGCAAATCAGGCCTCCCACAGTTTCTAATACGATTAACAAAGACAGACTTCGATTTAACTGGAATGCTGCAATAGCACAGGATGCATTTGATAAGAAATCCATTTATTATGGTAGCCAGTTTGTTCATAAAAGTTTTGATAAAGGAGCAAGCTGGATAACCATCAGCCCCGATCTTACAACCAATGACAGCCTGCAGATTGACCAGAGCAAAAATGGTGGAATCAGTATTGATATAACCGGTGCTGAAAACCATTGTACCATTTTAGCTATAGAGCCAAGTAAACTTAATAAAGATATTTTATGGGTTACAACAGATGATGGTCAGGTACAGTTAACAAAAGACGGAGGTAAAACCTGGGTAAATTTAACCAATAAAATTACCGGACTCATAAAAGGAAGTTGGCTGCCGCAGGTAAAGGCTAGTCGGTACAACCAAGGTGAGGCTTATGTTGTAGCAAATGATTACAGAAGAGGAAATTTTGCACCTACCATTTTTAAAACAACTGACTTTGGAAATACATGGATAAATATTCTCCAAAATAAAAATATTAAGGGTTATGCGTTATGCATAATACAAGACCCGACTGAGCCAAATTTGGTGTTTGTTGGTACAGAGCAAGGATTATGGGTTAGTCTTGATAATGCCAAAAGTTTTCAGCAGTTTAAAAATAATTATCCAAGTGTGAGTACCTACGATTTAGCTATTCAGGAAAGGGAGGCCGATTTGTGTATTGCTACTTTTGGCAGGGCAATTTATATTTTAGATGATATTCGGCCTTTAAGAAAACTTGCTGCCAATAAAGAAATAACAAATAAAAATGTAGTTGCTTTTGATAATAACGACGCCTACATTGTAACCTATAAAAATGCGCCAGGCTACGAATGGAGTACATGGGGTGTATGGGATGCAGATAATAAAAAAAAGGGTGCAGCTATAAATTTTTATGTAAAGATTTTGCCTCAGAAAACCGATACTGTAAAGGTTGCTAATATTACAAAGAAAACATCTGAAAAAATACCTGTTGGTGATTTACAAAATAATAAGAAGTACAAAGATTCTCTGGATAACCAGAAATCAATATCAACTGATTCACTTTCTGTAAACAGTAAAAAAAATAAATTTGATAGTGCAGTTGTAAAAATTTATAACGATAGAGATGAGTTAATCAGAACGCTTAAATTGAGTGTTGACACCGGGTTTAATAAAAAATACTGGCGTATGGATGAAAAAGGTATCCGATATCCAGGCTCTGCAAAACCAAAGCCCGGAGAAGAAGAACCAAGCGGTGAAGATGTTTTACCTGGGAAATATAAAGTTGTAATTAGCTTGAATAAGCAATCGGATTCAAATTACATTACATTAAAAGCTGATCCCCGTAAAGCTGATAATACTTCCATTTTAAATGCCCAAAAAGCTTTAAAATCTAAACTGAGAAACTTTGCAGAAAAACTAACGCAAGGAATAGATCAATTAACAGATGCAGAAGAAATTGCAAAAAAATATGAAGCACAGTTAAAAGATGTAGAAATTCCTATCTCGGACAGTCTGCGCAAACAAAGTAAAAAAATACAGGAAGAAATTAAATCCGTAAAAGACTTTATTAACGGTAAAAAAATTGAAAGACAAGGTTACGGTCAGCTCCCTCAGGAAACTGTATTGACTGCATATGGCGAAGCTTTAAATAACATTTCAGAGAAAAATGTAGCACCATCAAAACAGGAAGATTTATTGGTTGAAAAAGCGCAGGAAAAAATTGCGGAGGCAATAAAAAAAATTAATAGTTTCTTCAGTACAAAATGGAAAGCTTATCAAACGCTTATCGAAAATAACAAAGTAGATCTCTTTAAGAATTTTAAACAACTTTAAGTTTGCTAACTATAATAAAAAATCCTGCGATCTTGCAGGATTTTTTATTATAGTTTTTTAAATTCTTTTATATCACAAAATTTAATTTATCTTCTCCATCTACTTCTGTTTCATTTAAAAGTGATGCCTGCAAATTTTTTTCAAACACCATTATATTTTTTATAATGATAATCAATAATACCAATGCAACTAATTCAATAAAATTAAAAATTATAGATGCAGATGTTGAAGTAATTAATTCTTCAACATCTGTTTCTTTAAAATACCTGTTTATAAAGTTTGTACCGATATTATTTATGATCCAGATTACCCACCACCAACCGATTATTTTTCCATTTTTATGTGTTATTAAATTATGAGTTGCCTCTTGTGTTTTCACCCAAATTTCCTGCATAATAAAGTAGGGTCTCGCAAGGTTTATAAAAGGTACAAACCATGCACCGGCAGCCCAGCCTTCTGCATATTTTGTATATGCTTTGTTACTTAAATTAAGATTATTATATGCACGCCTGAACCATAATATAAAAAATACTATGCATGCAATGTAAACCGCAGTATCAGCATAAGCAATGATTTGATGGCGTATATCGTTGGTTGTAGCTTCTTGCTGTGTGTAGTTACCATTCTGCATTCTTTTTAGCAATAAATATTGCAAAAACGAAGAAATCATAAATGCGATTTGGATAACGCCTAAAAGATAAAAAGCAATTAAGCTGTTTTTGGCTCTTTGCGAGTTGTCCGGTAAAACGATCATATCTTAAATATACCTGCTACTTATCAGTGCGCAAAATCCATTTCGTAGTCACCTTTAATTCGCTCAATTGATGGGTTAAAATATCCAAATTTAAGATCAGGAAATTCTTCCTGAATAAGTTCCAGCATTTGTTTTACACCCATACATTCTCCGGTGTCGGCAACTCCTATTTTTCCTAAATACCAGTCTGGATCAATATTAAAATTGCGCCACTGTATCATTTTCAATCCTGTTTCTTTTATTAAACTTCTTAGTGCTTCGTATTCAGCAATACTGTCCGTCATACCTGGAAATACAAAATAATTTATACTTGTCCAGGCACCAAAACTGTTGGCTACTTTTAAACTTTCAATGATGTCTTTGAATTGGTAATTATTGGGACGGTAATAAGGTGTATAGATTTCTTCACGAGCTGAATTGGTACTTACACGAATACTCGTAAGACCCGCTTCGCACAATGCTTGAACTGCTTTTGGCATACTGCCGTTTGTATTAATATTGATACTTCCTTTCTGCGTATGTTTTCTTATTTCAATAATTGATTCTCTTATCGTTTCCCACATTAACAATGGTTCACCTTCGCAACCCTGGCCAAAACTTATAATGGGGTAAGGAGCAGTTTCTAAATGTGGCACTGTAAATTCAACAATTTCTGCTGCGGTTGGTTTAAATGTAAGTCTGTCCTGTGTACTTACAATTGTTTCATCACTAGGTTGAAAAGAAATACATCCAATGCAGTTTGCATTACAAGCAGGAGAAACAGGCACAGGACATTCCCATCGACCCATAAATAAATTTCTTGCAGCGGGGCATGTATAAGTCATACAACAATTTTCTGCCAAGTGTTTTACCAAACGGTTTTGGCTGTATGCGCCCAATAGTTTTGATAAACCCTCTTCTATTTTTTCCTCTACAAAGCCTTCACTTTCCTGGCGAATGTCTTTTTCTATTCTAACTGCCGGAACATATATTTTTTCGTCCTGCCAGCCTGCAGCCGTATAACAAAAAAGTGGTAAAGTTGGTGCATCTTGCATAGTTTCATATGCAGAAATATAAAGCCCCGTATGTGCCGGTGGTATAAATGCTGCAACTGCCCACCCTTTTTCGCAAATGCGCATCTCTCCAGTTTTTACATCAATGCCAATCCCTCTCCTTCCGGGCAATTCATATAGTTGCCCACCTTCAGGTAATAGAATCCATTCGTTTTCAGGAATTGGTAAAGCATCCCAGCCACTTCTTCCTGCTGTGTAAAGTGTTTCATCTTCATAAATTCCACCTTCACCATCAGAAAACATTAAAAAGGGAGATTGAGTTAGCATTTGCATTGTGCGAAAGTACGATGATTTTTTTGGGAGGAAAAGGAAACAGAAAAAGAGAAAGGAATAAACAATATCTTAAATCATTTCTTTCTTTAACCGGCAAAAATTATTAAATCCAGTTACATCAAATTCGGCAGCAAATTTTTTATCAATATTGAGTTGAAGCAATTTGTTGTCTTTTAAGTCAATGGTAAGAATATCATCTTTACACATTACACGTGTAATCTGCGACCACAAATATATTTTTACAGGAAAAGAAGGATAAATTACCCCCTCACCGTTAACTGTTACAACTGTTTTTTTATTGGTAAAAAAACTCATTACCGCAAAAAGCAACAGCATAATGCCCATCCAGATATTTCCAAAATAAACCCAAATAAAAGAAGATAAAATAAATACAAATTCAATAACGGGAGTTTTAATGTGTTTTTTATTCAACAAAAAATAAAGCCATGGTACAGCATTTAAAACTAATGCTGCCACTGCAATAAAAGACTCGTTGTCAATAGTCCTTAAAAAAACATATCCAAAACCCAAAAAATTTAATGTGAGAATAATGAAAGCAACCTTTTTATAGGTTTTCAATCTTTCATTTGGAATTTCTATAACAAACGTTTTCAATTTGTACTGTTGCTTTTGGTGAGCAAATTACAGAGTTTGTATAAAATTCGGGCGCCAACATTTTCATCCCACTCATCGTGGCTTATACCAACTTCGTTTAAATCAAATCCAATTATTTTACGGCCACTTTTCAACACTTTTTTAAATAGGTAATATATTTCCTGCACTTCAAAACCTCCATGCACCGGCGTTCCGGTGTGTGGACAAAGATTCGGATTTAACCCATCAATATCGAAACTTATAAAAATATTTTGTGGCAGTGTATCAACAATTTCGTC
>JANXTG010000137.1 GCA_025352525.1 Ferruginibacter sp. | reverse complement strand
TTCAACTAAAATGCAAAGGGATAGGCAGAGGACTAATGCGCTAGATAAGTCTAAAAACTTGTCAGATTTGATAGTTCACCTCTGCTTTTCCTTTTGAAAATTTACTTTAGTTTTATTAAAATTCAAAGTAAAGGCAGATTTCTAGCTCAGAAATGAGGTACGCCCTACTAGCGCAAAGATGCGGACTCTAGCGAGAAATGAGGCGTGGGCTTTGTGCAATGGCTTTCTGTGCGGGGCCATAATTACATTCTCAAAGCAAAACATCGTTTAAATTAGCAGTACAGATACCCGTCTGCAGCTTTCTATTCTGCATCTCTGCCTTGTTTAGGAAGGCCTTTAATCATAATTTTTAAATCTTTTATTCATGCGTTAGCCGATAAATTAAAATTGCCGCCCGCTGAATCAAAATTGGATATTCTTTTAGATTAATCGTTTCACCGGGTGCATGTGCACCTTTACCTGATGAGCCTAACCCATCTACACAATCTACATATTTAGCAATATAAGAAATATCACCTGCCCCTCTTGAACCGGGGTCACCCGCCGCAGTCTTGCCAATACCCATACTTTGAGAAACAGCATCAACAATTGCTAAAATATGATTGTTACCTTCCGTTGGAACCATGCCCGGTATGCCATCACTAAAGCTGATGGTTGCTTTTGTGCCATTTAAATTATTGGCTACAATAGCCTTCATCTTTTCCCTTGCAGTATCCTTCTGTTCTTCGGTTAAAAATCTAAGATCTCCTGTTACAGTAACTGCCGGCGAGATAATATTTGTTTTACCTAAAGCATCACCTTTTGCTTTAGCAACATCATAATGCATTTCTGATCCGCCGAGGAATAGCCCGGGGTTAAAGGTTAAATATTTTTCATTACTTAATTGTAATCTGAAGTCATTTACTATTCTTGCTGCTTCATAAATAGCACCGTAACCGGAGTTACTGCTAAATACTCCGGCCGAATGACCGGTTTTTGCTGTAACATTTAACAGCCAGTTACTTGAACCACGGCGTGCAGTTGCAATAGTATTTAGTCCCACTGCGGTTTCAAAACCTAAAGCCACATCAGCTTGTTGGGCACGTTCTATAAAATCTTTACGGCTTACACTTACCGGTGTGCCCGCTTTCTCTTCATCGCCTGTAAAATAAACAGTAACGTCAGCATCCTTCATTAAACCTAAACTATTCAGCGCTTGCAAAGCAGCAATAACTACTACATCACCACCTTTCATATCATTGGCGCCTTGCCCCGTTGCAGTTGAGTCATTCAAAATCTTCCATGGATTTGCAGGCATGTCAGGTTCAAAAACGGTATCTAAATGCCCAATGATAAATACTTTCTTGCCCTTCTTTCCTTTTTTATATGCTACCAAATGCCCGGCACGGTGCAGGCTGTCAGGTAAACTTATCCATGTTGTCTTTAGACCTGCTATTTCTAATTCCTTGGCGTAGACAGCTCCTACTTTCTTAACACCTTCAATGTTTAAAGTACCACTGTTTATATCTACAGTTTCCTTTAGCAAATTCGTAGTAGCAGTCATATGCTGGTTAACGAAATCTATAATTTTTTGTTCGGTCGCATTTAAGCCTTGCGCTTTTGTATTAATGTTGATTAATGAAAAACATATTAAAAAGATGAATTTATTCATGGTATAAATTTTATAAAAAGGTAAGTTTTAATTTTCAATTCACTAGCGCAGAAATGAGGCGTGGCAATGTGCGGCAGCTTTCTGTGCGGCTATTTATGAAAGCAACATTTCTTCTTATCAATTTCTCTACCCTTGCAGTACGGTAAGTACCTTAAACAACTTCTCAAAGAATTTTTTTTAACAACTTATCTGCATTTTCACTCCTAAAAATTATACAAGTATCTTCTTTTGGTAACTGAGACATGTGACCTTTTATTCCTAACTTTATTTTACATTCAAACTAGGTCTTAATATGAAATAGTGCTTTAGGGAATTTAAAGAAAAGTCTTTCTGAAAATTTAAGCTGCGAGTTTATAAAAGTATCGGTATACATTAAGCGACATACCAGATCTAATAGAGCGAAACCAAAACAATAAAAATACAAAAAATTAATGATTACTTTATCCATAATCTTTCAAATTATAATAGCACTGGCAATATTAATTATATGGGTATTTAGATTTTACAAAGTAGAAGTAGAATTTAGAAGCTATCAATTAAGCGACTTAACCCGAAATCTTGTTGGTGCAAGCAAAATCTCCCTGTCAACATTATTGGTAGCAGGTATTTGG
>JANXTG010000092.1 GCA_025352525.1 Ferruginibacter sp. | reverse complement strand
TAAAAAGAGATCATGTTGCCAATGATGGAAATGCATTTTTGCAGGTAAAGACAATGCCTTCTTTTAATGATGATGGGGGTAATGCTATTTTATTAAATGAACAGGGCATTGTTATTGACGAAGTAAAATACAGTGCCAAATGGCATTTCGCATTAATAAGCAATGAAGAAGATGTTGCACTTGAAAGAATAAATCCTGATGCTGCAAGTGTGCAAAGTAATTTTCACAGCGCAGCCTCCAGCGTGGGTTATGGCACACCAACTTATAAAAATTCGCAGAACAGAATTGATTTGGATGTGCAGGGAAGCATCAGCATTACCCCTTCTATTGTTAGCCCTGATAATGATGGGATAGATGATTTTGCAACGATACAATACAGTTTTCCTGAGCCCGGTTATGTTGCGAATATTACCATATTTGATGCAGCAGGAAGGCCAGTTAGATATTTAGAACGAAATGCATTAAGTGGCACAAAAGGTTACTACCGCTGGGATGGACTTGGAGAAAAAATGCAAAAGTTACCGGTAGGGATTTACATTGTTTACACAGAAATTTTTAACCTGCAGGGCAAAACAAAAAAGTTTAAAAATACCATTGTGGTGGCAAGGAGAAAGCAGTAGGGCTTCTTCCTTATGAATAACTTTTATTACTGATTAAATATTTTATCTTGCCGCTCGATGAATTTGTTGTCAAAATCAATATCATTTCTTGCAAGGTTGCGCTACAGCCGCATACATAATTGGATCAACCATCCTGCGGCGGCACAGCGTGAGGTACTTCAATCTTTGATTACAGATGCGCAATACACCGTGTTTGGCAAACAATATAATTTTGCGAAAATGTTTACCGTAAAAGAATTTAAAGAGCGGGTGCCATTATCCTGTTATGAGCAAATGAGCCCGTACATTGAGCGGATGATGAAAGGTGAAGAAAATGTATTGTGGAATACACCGGTAAGCTGGTTTGCAAAAAGCAGCGGTACGTCAAATGATAAAAGTAAATTCATTCCCGTAAGCGAAGAAAGTTTACAGGAAAATCATTTTAAGGCCAGCAAAGATGTACTTACAAAATATTATAACAATTTTCCATCTAGCAATTTATTAACCGGCAAAAGCCTTGTTGTTGGTGGCTCTCACCAAATAAGCCGGTTGAGTGAAGATATACAGTGTGGTGATTTAAGTGCGGTGTTAATGCAGAATTCTCCTTTTTGGGGCCAGTGGCTGCGCACGCCGGAGTTAAGTATCGCTTTGCTTGATGAATGGGAAAATAAAATTGAACAATTGGCGCAGGCAACGTCTGTAGAAAATGTAACTATGCTTGCCGGTGTGCCTACATGGACATTACTTTTACTAAAAAGAATACTCGAAATAACCCAAAAGCAAACCATTAAAGAAGTATGGCCCAACCTGGAACTGTACATAAACGGCGGCGTTTCTTTTGTGCCTTACCGCCAACAGTTTGAAGCTATTATTGGTAAGAAGATTAATTATTTAGAAATATACAACGCCAGCGAAGGTTTTATTGCCGGGCAGGAAAAACCTGGTGATGAAGGGATGCTGCTATTTACAGAGCATGGTATTTTTTATGAATTTATGCCGCTGGAAGAATATAAAAAAAAACATCCAAAAACCCTGGGATTAATGGCTGTGCAGTTAAATAAAAACTATGCAATAGTCATGAGCACAACGGGTGGGTTATGGCGATACATTATGGGCGATACAGTGGAGTTTACTTCTCTTAATCCTTACAAAATAAAAATCACCGGCAGGTTAAAACATTACATGAATGCTTTTGGCGAAGAGGTAATTGTAGACAATGCAGACCGGGCAATTGCAGCAGCGGCACAAAAAACGAATGCAGTTGTAAAAGATTACACTGCTGCTCCAATTCACTTTACAGCCAACAGCAACGGTGCACACGAGTGGTTAATAGAGTTTGACAAAGCTCCTGAAAACCTATCCGTTTTTGCCAAAGAAATGGATGCTGCACTAAAAGCGGTAAACAGCGATTACGAAGCAAAACGCCATAAGGATATTGCACTTCGTATGCCTGTAGTGCATGCTTTAAAGGCGGGAACATTTACAGAGTGGCTTCGCACAAAAGGCAAGGTTGGCGGGCAGCACAAAGTGCCAAGGTTAAGCAACGAAAGAAAAATTGTAGAAGAAATTCTGGCATTAAAATAATAACCAAATTTTAAAATATCGTTTATCAGTACAAAATACTTTTTGCAAAACATTTATTTTTACCTAAATATTTAAAACCAACACTACATGAAATTACTTCACTTACTAATTTTTATGATTGTTTTTGTGTGCAGTTCATTTGCGCAGAATAATACAAAAAGATCATTAAAACCTACAGATGTTTATAAGATAAAAACCATTGGGGATCCTCAAATATCGCCTGACGGAAAATGGGTAGCATATGTGTTAAGTGCTGTTGATACCGGCAAAGACAAACGCAACAGCGATATATGGATGATTAGCTGGGATGGAAAAGAAAACCTGCAAATGACAAATACTGAAGACGGAGAATCAAGCCCAAGATGGAGCCCTGATGGAAAATACCTTTCGTTTTTAGCATCGAGAAATGCTGACAAACATTCCCAGGTATGGTTGATGGACAGAAGAGGTGGTGAGGCAAAAAAACTTACAGATATAAAAGGCGATGTTGGAGAATATACCTGGAGCCCGGATGGTAAAAAAATTGCCATGAGCATACTCGATCAGGATTTTACTGATACATCAAAAACTAAAACAAGATTACCTTATGTAATGGATCGTTATCATTTTAAACAAGATAGAGATGGCTGGATTGAAAACAGATTTAACCACCTGTATGTTTTTGATTTGGACAGCAAAAAAATGGACACATTAACAAAAGGCAACTTTAATGAAACCGCACCACAATGGAGCCCAAATGGTAAGCAACTTGCCTTTGTAAGCAACCGTACTACAGACCCCGACAGAAATGATAATGAAGATATTTGTTTAATGAATGCGGAGAAAAATGCTGCTATAAAAAAACTAACTGATTGGCCGGGTGCTGATAAAAATCCAAAATGGAGTCCTAACGGTGAAACCATTGCCTACACTAGCACTTCGAGCAACCTTAATTTTACAATGTACGGTCAAAATGGTATTTCGCTGGTAACTCCGGCCACAGGAGTTATCAGATCATTGGCAGGAACGGTTGATAGAAACGTAAGCGATTTACAATGGACAAATGACGGTAAAAATATTATCTGTTTAATAACGGACGACAGAAAGCAATATGTTGGAAATGTTTCTCTGGCTACAAATGTTTTGTCAACTTTAGTTGGAGATGAAAGGAGTTTTTCAGACATACAAATTAACAGCTCTGGAAATACGGTTGCAACAGTTTTGAGTGAACCACAATTGCCCGGTGAATTGTATGTTATAGAAAATAAACAGTTAAGAAGACTCACACATGTGCAGGATTCTGTTACCAATCAAATTGAGTTTTCTAAAGCCGAAGGTTTTACATCAACAAGTAAAGACGGTGCAAAAATATCGGGCATATTATATCGCCCCGTAAATGCTGTTGCAGGTAAAAAACTTCCAACAATTATTTTTATACACGGTGGTCCGGTAGGTCAGGATGATTTTGGGTTTGATCTTTCCCGCCAAATGCTTGCTGCTGCGGGCTATGCGGTAGCGGCAGTAAATTACAGAGGCAGTAATGGTAGAGGGATAGAATTTACAAAAGCTATTTATGCAGATTGGGGCAATAAAGAAGTGCTGGATATTTTAGGAGCTGCAGACTACCTGGTAAAAATGGGTATTGCAGATGAAAACAATATGGGCATTGGCGGCTGGAGTTATGGCGGCATACTTACCAATTATACAATTGCAAGTACCACAAGGTTTAAAGCCGCTGCAAGCGGAGCAGGCAGTTCATTGCAGTTGAGTATGTATGGTGTAGATCAATATGTAACGCAGTATGAGACTGAATTAGGTGCACCATGGAAAAATCCAAAGAAATGGATGGATTTATCCTATCCTTTTTTTAATGCAGATAAAATTAAAACACCTACGCTTTTTATGGCAGGCGAAAAGGATTTTAATGTGCCGTCTGCAGGCTCTGAGCAAATGTACCAGGCGCTGCGTTCATTAAATATTCCAACACAACTGGTTATTTATCCGGGGCAGTTTCATGGCATCTCAAAACCATCTTATCAGGTGGATCGTTTTGAACGTTATATTAAATGGTTTAATAAATATTTAAAATAAAATTATCTGGCTTAAATAAAAAACCATTTAAGAATAAGTGATGATTCCCGTTAAATTTGCGGTGTTATAAAAAATCAATAATGAAACTTTTAGAAAATAAAACAGCTGTAATTACCGGTGCGGCACGAGGTATTGGAGAAGCAATTGCAATTAAGTTTGCTGAGCAGGGTTGTAATGTAGCTCTTACTTATATTAGTGACAGCAGTACAGAAAAAGCAAATGCATTGGTAGAAAAACTAACAGCATTTGGTGTAAAGGCAAAAGCTTACCAAACAAATGCCGGTGATTATGCAGCTGCAGAAATTTTTGTAGCAGATGTAATAAAAGAATTTGGGCAGATTGATATTTGCGTTAACAATGCAGGTATCTCCAAAGATAATTTATTGCTGCGCATGACGCCTGAACAGTGGGATGAGGTGATGAACGTTAACCTAAAAAGCGTATTCAATATTACCAAGCAGGTTATAAAACCAATGATGAAAGCCCGGAGCGGCAGCATCATAAATATGAGCAGTATAATAGGCGAAACGGGCAATGCAGGCCAGAGCAGTTATGCAGCAAGCAAGGCTGGTATTATTGGGTTTACGAAAAGTATAGCCAAAGAAATAGGCAGCCGAAATATACGCTGCAATGCAATAGCACCGGGCTTTGTAGAAACAGATATGACGAGCTATCTAAAAGAGGGAGAAGCCTCTGATAAATACAAATCGGCAATACCACTCGGCCGGTTTGCAAGTGCTGAAGACATTGCCAATACAGCACTTTTTCTTGCATGCGATATGAGTAATTACATAACAGGGCAAACCATAAGTGTTTGCGGCGGATTGAATATTTAAAATGACGAAAGAAGACATTACGATTGTACCGTATGCAGAAGAATATAAAGCTTACATAAAAACACTTAATTATGAATGGTTAGAAAAGTATTTTTATGTAGAACCAAATGATTCAACACAATTATCTGACCCACAAACTCATATTATTGATAGAGGAGGTCATATTTACTTTGCAAAATATCAGAAGGAAATTATTGGTACATCGTCTTTAATTAAAACCGGTGTTGGCGAATATGAACTGGCTAAAATGGCCGTTACAGAAAAGTATAAAGGACAGGGAGTAGGAAAACTATTACTCGAACATTGTATAACGGAGGCTACCAAACTAAATGCTACCAAACTAAGTCTATTTTCCAACACAAAACTTGGATCTGCTATTCATTTATATAAAAAATATGGTTTTACCGAAATGCCATTACCTGCCAATGTACATTACGAAAGAGCAGATATAATGATGAAAAAATATTTATAGACAAGGTTAAAAACCTGTTTTTACAACAAAATGTAAATTTAACTTTTACAATCAGTCAATAGATTTTTCTACAGCTCTAGATGTTTATATTTGCACTTTAATGAAAAAAATAATTTCTATATTTCTTCTTATCATCATAAGCATTCAATGCCTACCTGTAAAAGAACTGGGCAAATGTATTTTTGACAGCAGTTTTATAGAAGACGATATTTGTGATAAAAGTTTAGAAAAAAAAGAGATAAAAGATTTTTCCAAAGAATTTTTGGGTTCAGATGATAATTTAGAAGCAATAGTATCTACCATTATTGTATATCATATAGAAAATATTGATCTCTACAAAAATCCCTTCGCTGATTTATGTATTCAGCCACCAAATGCATAACGCATTTTCTTTATAAACATTATATTTATTAATTTCAAGAGTCATCTTTTAAAGGGATGATTAGTATTTTCAATAGCCATTTTCATGCAAAAATATTTTAAGAATGTTGGCAGTGATCTGCCATCTGCACTTGTTGTTTTTTTAGTAGCCATTCCACTGTGTTTGGGTATAGCCGTAGCCAGTGGTGTTAATGAGTTTTCGGGTATTATTGGTGGTGTTGTTGGGGGTATTGTAGTTGGTATTATTAGTGGAAGTAATTTAAGTGTGAGTGGCCCTGCTGCAGGCTTAACAGCCATTGTAGCAGCAGCAGTGTTAAAACTTCCCGCAGTTGAAGCATTCTTTTTAGCAGTTGTACTTGCAGGTATTTTTCAAATAATGATGGGTATTTTTAAACTTGGTATTATTGGTGATTACGTACCTAACAGTGTAATTAAGGGCATGCTTGCTGCCATCGGTATCATTCTTATTTTAAAACAGTTGCCGCATCTTGCTGGTTACGATAAAAATTTTGAAGGCGATGAAGCGTTCATCCAGGTATCCGGCGAAAATACATTTTCTGCTGTCCTCAATTCCTTAAATCATATAACACCATTAGCAGTTTTAATTGGGTTAACAGGCATAGCTATTCTTATTTTTTATGAAACAAAATTTATTAAAAGCAAGAAGATATTTCAGTTACTAAGTGGTCCATTGGTGGTGGTGGTTGTAGGGATTCTTATGCATTATTTATTAAGCGATATTCCATCTATACTGGCAATTAAACAGGCTGACTTAGTAACTATTCCTATTGCTAACAGCACAAAAGAATTTATATCTTTTTTTCATTTACCAAATTGGTCGTTTCTTACAAATAAAGACGTTTGGATAACTGCTGTTACTTTGGCATTAGTTGCATCTTTAGAAACTTTACTGGGTTTAGAGGCTGTTGATAAGCTGGATCCTTTTCAACGCTTTTCTCCACCAAACAGAGAGTTGATAGCGCAGGGCTGCGGTAACATTGTTAGCGGAATGTTGGGTGGTCTTCCACTTACCAGCGTAATTGTAAGGAGCAGTGCTAATGTAAATGCCGGTGCTAAAACAAAGATGAGTGCCATTTTTCACGGTTTATTAATTTTTGTTTGCGTAGCATTTTTGCCTAACGTATTAAACCTAATTCCTAAAGCAGCATTGGCGGCCATTCTTATTTTTACAGGATACAAACTTGCTAAAATTTCTATATTTAAAGATTATTATAAAAATGGTTGGGAGCAATTTATGCCATTCGTTATTACGGTTTTGGCAATTGTAATGACAGATCTTTTAAAAGGTGTTTTAATTGGAATTGCTGTTGGTATTTTTTTTATAATAAGAAGTAATTTTAGGACAGCTATTTTTACAGCAGTAGACAATAATAATTACCTGATTAGATTAAGAAAAGATATTTCTTTTTTCAGCAAGGCGAGACTAAAGGTTATTTTTGAAAATATCCCTCAAGATGCATCTGTTATAATAGATCTTACGAAAGCAGAATTTATTGACAAGGATATTATTGAGACTATAAATGAATTTAAAATAAATGCAGTTGTAAGAAACATTGCTATTACTATTAAAAAAAGTCTTTACAATGAATCGCATAAACTTGTAGAAAAAGATCATTTAGATATTAGTGATGACCGAGCACATTAAACAATAAAAAATATTATCAAATTTTTAAAAAATATATCATGTTATCATACGAAAAATTATTGCTCGAAAACAAAGCATGGGCTGAAGAACAGAGCCAATCAAATCCTGATTATTTTAAAGTGCTTGCAGCACAACAGGCACCGGAATTTTTATGGATAGGCTGCAGCGACAGCAGAGTGCCTGCTAACCAGATTACCGGAACCTTACCTGGGGAAATTTTTGTACACAGAAATATTGCCAATCTTGTAGTAAATACCGACATAAATATGCTGAGCGTTTTACAATACGCAGTTGAGGTATTGAAAGTAAAACATGTTATAGTTTGTGGTCATTACGGTTGTGGTGGCATAAAAGCAGCCATGGGGCAACACCATTATGGAATTATAAACCATTGGTTGCAAAATATTAAAGATGTTTACAGAATGCACAGACCGGAGATTGACGATTTAAAAACTGAGGAAGAGCGGGCAGATAAGCTGACTGAGCTTACAGTTACAGAACAGGTTTTTAATCTTGCTAAAACTTCCATTATACAAAAAGCATGGAAGGAAAATAAAAGCCCACATTTACATGGTTGGGTATATGGCTTAAGTAACGGTATAATAAAACCTGTATGCGAAATGGAGCCAGGTACTCATATTGACCCACTTTACGAATATGATAATTTATAAATTAAGTATTTTAAATCCCCAAAAATATAAATGAAAAAATAAAAAATTCGGTACGGTTTTTAATAGTTTAATATTTAAATTAAAATTAAATAAAATGAAGATATCAAACACAGGAACCTTATTACTAATAGGTCTAGGCGCATGGGCTATTTATAAATACAACAATATGAACGAAGATGAACAAACCGCCATTAAGGAAAAAAGCAAAAAATTATTTGATGAGCATGTAAGTCCTTTTATTTCCAATGCGCTTTCGCTTGGCAACGAGGGTAAAGAAAAGTTGCAGGAAATATTTGCAAGATAATACCCCGACTTTTTAAACAAAAAATGCAACTGTAAAACCGGTTGCATTTTTTTATGGAATAATAAGATCTTTTAAATATTCAGGCAAATCAATTGGTTTTTTTGAATTGATGACCTTACAGTTCCAAAACTGACGTTGCGAATTTTTAAATGACCAGGTTTTATCACTTTCAGGTAAATTATTAAAGTTTTTAATGATTGTTTGTTTGTCAATCCATGCAATAAAGTAAGCAGTGTTTCTGTAACAACGTGCAAGCATTTTATCAAATAATTCATCAATACCCGCTTCTTCAATATTTATTATTCTTCCGGCGAGCCATTCATCTTTTGCCATTCTACGCTGGTTAAAAAAAATTTGCAGGTGTATATCGCCTTTTAAATTGATAATTTCATTCTCTCTTTTTATGAGTTTTATATCTCTGTTTTCAATTGCTTTTTCAATTGTAAAATCTGCATCAGGAATAAGCGATGTTTTTAATTCGATATTTTTTCCTTTGAATAAAAAATCTATATCAATATTTTCACCATCTGCTTTGTAATTGGTTTTATCAAAAAAAATGCCTTGCTCATTCATCCATTTTGTAATGGCAAACTCACCAATATAGCCCCGCAAAATACAGTCATATTGTATGTTTGCATGCCTCTCACGCAGGTTATCTCTTTTAGAAATAAACAATTGTGTTCTTACTTTTTCCATCACTGATTTTATTTCATCATCAGTAACAGATAAACAAATACTGTCTTGTTTTGTAATCAATTTTGTAGCTGTATTTATTTAAAAGCTGTTTGGTAATAACGAAGATTTGCTTTTATGCCTTTTATTTTTTTGTTGTTACATTCGTAACCTTTTATTAAATTTTTTATTCGTGGGTGAGTAACTGTTTCACAAATATTATTTTCATTGTTGGTACATAAAATAAATTTTCTGTTGCCTGCATCATTGTCATTAGCCTGCAAAACAGCGTGCCCGGTTGTACCTGAACCTGCAAAAAAATCAAGTACCGTTATATTTTTATCTGCAAATAAATTTATGCAAAATAAAATGAGCCCCACCGGCTTTGGAAACCTAAAATTATTTTGTGGAACGATGCTGTTTAATTCTCTGCTTCCTTCCGCATTTAAAAATTTTAAAATAGCTCTATGGGGTAGTTTTCTTTCTCTTCGGTTATTTTTATTGTCTACAAACTGGTATTGCTTTATGTAAGCTTTCCATTTATCTTTTCCTTTTTTAAAAACAATAAAATTATTGGCTTTGCCCCATTCCACTTTTTCCTTATTCCACCTCCAGGTGTTGGGTTTGCCATTCTTTCCACCGGCTAAAACAATACTTCCATCAGGCAATTCCAATTCATAATCCAGTGATGGGCTATAGGAACCTTTGTAGTCCAGATCTCTTAAATAGTATTTCCCTCTGTGTTTAACATGTTCATCTTCCAGTTTATATTTAGGGTCATTTTCTACATCCAGTGTTTCTTTCTCAAATTTTAAAGATGCTTTATTTTTTGCATAGCAGAGCATATAGTCAAACTCCACGGCAACCTGTGAGCTGTCGTGGCCTGAGCCGGTTTTGTTCTTTCTAATAAACTGTGCTACAAAATTATCTTCCCCAAATATTTGATTGCATAAAATTTTTAACTGTGCAATTTCAGTATCGTCGATAGAAATAAAAATGGCTCCATTTTTACTTAGCAAAGTAGCAGCAAGCGTTAATCTTTTATGCATAAAAGAGAGCCATTTGCTGTGACGGTAACTGTCATCAATGTCAACATATTTATCGTTGTACATAAAATCTTCTTTCTTGCCCGTATTATAGGGAGGATCTATGTATATTAGATCTACTGCTGCTTTGTGTGTTTCGGCAAGTACTTTTAATGCATGATAGTTATCTCCTTCAATCAATATATTTTCCGAAAGATTTATATCTGCATAAATATTTTTTTTCTTTACTTCTTTTAAAAAAGGTATATTTTCTTTACAATCCTGAACAACTTTTTCAGGTACTTTATCTTCTTCCCACACCAAGCCGTAATGCTTTTTTGCATCTGCAGTTTGTATTAAAGCCAACAATTGTTCTTTGATATAGTTTTGGTAATCAGTTAAAGACATTTAGGAAATAATCATTTAATTAGTTGTAATCATTTCTTTAAAAATAGAAAGAAATAATGAATCTGATTTATTTTAGATGTTGGTCAATAAATTTAATTGCTGCTACAGTTCGTTCATCATAATTTCCGCTAATAATTTTCCAAGGTATTTTTTGTGCAGCCATTTCCTCTTTGTAATAATGGAAAAGTTTTTGCCTCACTTTTAAATCCGGATACTCTCTAAGGTTATCATTTACCCAAGGTAAATCAACATCGCAAAGCAGGTATAAATCGTATTGTTGTTTTGTTATTAAGGTTAATATGCTGTTATCGCATTTATTAAATACGAATTCACTCCAAATTTTTATTACATGCAGGTCAGTATCAATAAAAAGTGGCGTTTCTATACATTTTTCATGTACATTTTTCATTTGCTCCATAGCAATATCTTCTCCTTTTATTTGTCCTGCTGCTATTTCGTACAGATTTTCGAAAGTGTACTGCGTTCCATTTTTTTCCAGGTATTCTCTGGCAAATTCTTTTACCCAAATCGTTTTATAATGTTCGGCAAGTGCCTTACACAAAGAACTTTTTCCCGTACTTTCAGGACCAATAACAACAATCTTTTTTACAGCTTTTTCCATGCAGTTTTTTGTAACAATATTTTTTTATAGATAGGACAATCTTCATCGTGTGCGTTTGCCAAATATCCTGCACTCATTAAAAATTCATTTACAATTTCGCTGCCGGTAAATCGAAATGTAATTTTAAATAATTTTACCCATTCTTCTTTCGTTAAAAGATGATGTTTATCCAGCCAGTTTTTAAAAGACCCATTTTCTTTTTGCAACTTTAAAATTTCGGCAGCATTGTGTATAGCTGCAAACACTTTTAAGCGGTTTCTTATAATACCTGCATCATTTAAAAGACGCAACACATCTTCATCGTTGTAAGCTGCAACTTTTTTTATATTAAAATTGCTGTAGGCTTTTCTAAAGTTTTTTTCTTTGTGTAAGATAGTTGTCCAGCTTAGGCCGGCCTGGTTTATTTCCAACACAAGTCTGCAAAAAAGTTCGTTATCATTTTGTATCGAAAAGCCATACTGATTATCATGATAATTTTTATGCACTTCAAAATCCTTTTCTTTCATAAAAGGAATTGCCTTGCAGTAGGTAAGTTTTTGAGGCATTTATAATATTGTTATCATGTGAAAATATAGAAAAGATTGTATTGATTAAGAGCTAAGTAAACTGTTGTGAACTAACAGTTATAAGGCTAGCAGTTTTGTATTTTTTTAGCCATGACAATAATCCAAAAACAGTCATAATAAGCAACACCAAATAATATACACTTGTAAAAACATAATGCTTCACAAAATACAAAGGTATAGATGCTATGTTTGTAGCTATCCACCAATACCAGCTTTCCAGTTTCTTTTTTACCATTAACCACATGCCCGTAAATGCGGTTGCACTTGCAAATGCATCGGCCCA
>JANXTG010000044.1 GCA_025352525.1 Ferruginibacter sp. | reverse complement strand
ATTAATAAGAAACGGCTTACAATTCCCGCAAAAAATGGAATGCCTAAATAGATTAAAACACTTTTGGCAATTTGCCCGATGGTAATATTTACCTCCATGCTTTTTACTCCAAAATAGGGTGGTAAAACAGTTATGAAAAGCCACGCATATACACTGTAAAAAAGTATCTGAAAAATGCTGTTAAGTGCTACCAGTCCTGCAGCATATTCTCTGTTTCCCTCCGCCAGTTCGTTCCACACAATTACCATGGCTATGCAGCGGGCTATGCCGATAAGAATTAACCCGGTCATATATTCCGGCTGGTTACGAAAGAAAATAATGGCTAAAAAAAACATCAGTAACGGCCCGATAATCCAGTTAAGCAAAAGAGAAATGCTCAGTATTTTTAGATTCTTAAACACCTCTCCCATTTTTTCGTAACGCACTTTTACCAGTGGCGGGTACATCATTAATACAAGCCCAATCGCCAGCGGAACATTGGTTGTACCGCTAGAAAATGAATTAATAAACTGTGAAGAATTTGGAAAAAAATACCCGGTACCTACACCAATAAACATGGCAATAAATATCCACAGGGTAAGGTAACGATCCAGAAAACTCAGTTTTTTTCTATGAACAGGGTTGCAGTTTATAGCACTCATCTATTGCATATTTTATAAAAATAAATTAAATACCCTCACGCAAACTTGTTGCATAATCATTTGGCAAAATACTTTCTTCAACCGCTTTGGCAGCAGCTTCTACATCGTAATTAAAACGGATAAATTCTACGTGAATGCTGTCTTTATCCAATACAGAACTGTTATCGTTAATGGTAAGCATTACATAACCACCTTGGGGATTGCTGTCTTTGGGTTTGCCAACTGAACCTATATTTATAGCATGGCGAAAATAATTTTGTCCCTCAACACCAGAATATAATATACGGTGATAAGGTTTATGTGTGTGCCCAAAACACATAATGTCTGCATCTGCCTGTTCCATAATCCGAAGCATACTTTTTTCTTCTCTGTCTTCAAAAAGATACTCGTTTATTTTTCGTGGGCTGCCATGCACCAGCAGCAAATTCAGTTTGTCTTCGTTTAATTGAAATTCAACTTTTATATGTGCAGGAAGTGTGCGCAAATAAGCTCTTTCATCGTCTTGTATTATTGAGTTGGTGAAAGAGATGGAAATCTTTCCGTTGTCTTTTTCGTGGTCGGTTTTATAAGCACAACCACATTCGTTACTCATTCGGCCTATACCAAAATCATAGTTACCCGCTATGGTAGGTATTTTTCTGCTTCGTATTTCGTTTACTACTTCGTTTGGCCAAATGTTATAGCCGACCAGATCTCCCAAGCAATAAAGGGCATCAGGATTTCTGCTGTCAACATCTTTAAAAAAAGCCTGCAATGCAGGAAGATTTGCATGAATGTCGCTAAATAAGGCAATGTTCATTTTGAGTTTATTTAATTAAAAAAATATTTTAATTCTCAGCAACAACCTCCGCCCGGTGTGCAACAGCTTTGTGCAGCAGTTTGTAATTCTACCAATTCTACTTTCTGTTTTGCAGGTGGTATACCGCATGCATCAGTTGCAAGGCAGGCGGTTTGTTGCGGTACAAGAACAAAATCATTTCCGTTAAAATCTAGATCGTATTTTCCTATAGTATCAGCCTGATATTCCACTTCAATTTCAAGATCTGTTATCCCAAGTTTTTTTTCAGATAATGAAATAATATTTAAAAGTTTTTCAGGCTTTAATCTGTGCTCAGTATCATTAGCATTCCATAACTGAAAGTTTATAACTTTCTCAAAACGCTCCACACCCCCACAATCAATAAAATGTTTTGTAACAAGCCCAATTTCAGTAACGTGAAAATGTTCCGGAACAAGTTCACCCGTAGGTAATTTAAAATTTACAGCTTCCGCTACTGCAAGAATTGCTTTAATCTCTGATAATTTCATGTTGATTTTTTTATTGGTTAACAACAATTTTTCTTTCTGTTTTTAATCTTGGTATGTACATTCCCAAAATAATTCTGCAGTTTATGCATCACGTTTTCATCAATACAATAGCAAATAGTATTTCCTTCAATATCACCTTTTATAATACCTGCATTTTTAAGTTCTTTTAAATGTTGCGATACTGTTGGCTGCGCCAAAGGCAGTTCATTTACAATGTCTCCACAAATGCAGGTATCTACTTTTAGCAGGTATTCAATAATGGCAATTCTTGCCGGGTGCCCCAATGCTTTGGCAAGTATGGCAATTTCATTTTGTTTGTCAGTAAAATGATCGGTTTTTGATGCTCCCATTGCTTTAATTTAATATTGCAATATTACGATAAGAAAACCAAATAAAAAGTTTTAAAAGAATATTACCTTTATAAAATAATTTACAAATATGGGGTGATTGTTAAGAAATTATTACCAATTGTAAAGCATTCTTATTAAAAAGCGTTAATCCTACTTTTGCCACTAAATTTTAAAACGATGGGCTTCAATTCAATTTTAAAAATATTTTTACCTAAGGATAGAATTTTTTATCAGCTGTTTGAAAATGTTGCAGGTGTGCTGGTAAATATGGGAGATAAATTGAAAGAAGTTGTAAACGAGCCCGATTTTGAAAAACGTGCAAAATTAATAAAAGAAGTAGAGGATTTTGAGCATGTAAACGATGATTACACGCACCAGATATTTACAGAACTTGGTAAAAATTTTATCACTCCTTTTGATAGAGAAGATATTCATTACCTCGCTTCAGCACTAGATGATATTGCTGATTACATCTATGCATCAGCAAAAAAGATAAATTTTTACAGAGTAAATCCCGATGATATTGGTATCCGCAAATTTGGAGATCTTATTGCGCTTGGTTGCGTGCAGGTACATAAAGCCGTAACAGAACTTCGCAACATGAAAAACATGCGGCAGATTACAGATGCTCTTGTAGCTATTAACAGTATTGAAAACCAGGGCGATGATATTTTTGACATGAGTATTGAACGACTTTTTGCAACAGAGCCCGATGCAAAAGAAGTAATTAAAAAGAGAGAGATTTATCAGGTAATGGAAATCGTTACAGATAAATGCGAAGATGCAGCAAACGTTATAGAAAGTATTATTGTGAAATATGCCTAAAATAATTGGACGCCTTTTCAATTCACCATTATGCACCGCTAACTTTTTTTCTTTTTATATTTAATCCTCATGGCTTCTATACTCATTATAATAATTATTCTGGCCATTGTATTTGATTACATCAATGGTTTTCACGATGCTGCAAATTCTATCGCTACAATTGTTTCTACAAAAGTATTAACCCCTTTTCAGGCAGTTATATGGGCAGCCTTCTTCAACTTTGTAGCTTTTTTTATATTTAGTGATCATGCAGTTGCCAATACCGTAGCAAAGACGGTTCATGCAGATGTAGTAAATGGAAGTAATGGAATGGTCATTATCTTATCAGGGCTTATATCCGCCATTTGCTGGAATTTGCTTACTTGGTGGTATGGCATTCCTTCATCTTCATCTCATACACTTATTGGAGGCTTTGCAGGCGCAGCTATTGCAGCAGCCGGTTTTGGTAGCATCGATACTTCTATGATTATGAAAACGGTAATATTTATTGTTTTAGCACCGTTGATAGGCATGTTTATGTCAATATTTATTTCCATTATTACCATGCAGCGGAGTTTTTGGCTTAAAATATCCATCATCGCAGTACTAGTAACAGTTTGTGTGATTTTTATACCGTTTAAAAAAGAGTTTGAAAGATGGGGTCTGCTAGGTATAGGAGTTATTTTTATGCTTAGTTATTTTTATAATTATATAAGGGGCGAATCTGCTCAGCGTACCCAAAATATGTATAAAAAACTGCAGCTTGTTTCTTCTGCCTTTTTTAGCATTGGGCATGGCGGTAGCGATGCACAGAAGGTAATGGGTATTATTACCGTTGCTTTAATTGCCGGTGGTAAAATCCAGACTTTTAGCCAGATGCCTGATTGGGTGCCGCTTGCGTGTTACTCAGCTATTGGTTTGGGTACTATGAGTGGTGGCTGGAAGATTATTAAGACCATGGGTACAAAAATTACAAAGGTTACTCCGCTTGAAGGTGTTTGTGCAGAAACAGCAGGAGCTATAACATTGTTTACAGCAGCAAGTCTTGGGGCGCCCGTAAGTACTACGCATACTATTACCGGTGCAATTATTGGCGTTGGTGCTACAAAAAGATTAAGTGCTGTTCGATGGGGAGTTACCATTAATCTGGTTTGGGCATGGATACTTACTATACCTGTTAGTGGTTTGCTCGCAGCAATTATCTATTATCTTCTACATGCCATTTTGGGGTAATATTTATTTTACTTGTTATGCACTTCATTTTGTTTGCAGCAAGGTAAAATTCACTTTCTTTGCCACATGAAACTAATACTTGTCACAGGTGGTTGTGGTTACATAGGGTCTCATACCATTGTAGACCTTATTGAAAACGGCTATGATGTGATCAGTATTGACAACAACAGCCGCAGCAATGAAAGTATTCTATTAGGAGTTGAAAAAATAACCGGAAAAAAAGTAAAAAACTACAAGGTGGACTTATGCATTTATGATGATGTGTATGCAGTTTTTCAAGAAAATCCAACAATACAAGGAATTATACATTTTGCAGCTTACAAGGCGGTTGGAGAATCCGTAGATAAACCCATGATGTACTTAGAAAACAACATCAGCTCGCTTATAAATATTTTGAAATGTGCGCAGGAAATGAAAGTTCCACATTTCGTTTTTTCTTCTTCCTGCACAGTTTACGGTAATCCGGATGTTATGCAGGTGACTGAATCTACCCCACAAAAAAAAGCAGCGTCACCTTATGGCCTCACCAAACAAATTGGGGAAAGCATAGTAGAGAATATCGTTGATAAATGCAATACCAATGCAGTTTTGCTTAGGTATTTTAATCCTGTTGGTGCACACCCTTCAATTGCAATTGGGGAATTACCCATTGGCAAACCCCAAAACCTTGTACCTGCAATTACGCAAACTGCAATTGGAAAATTACCGCAAATGATTGTTTTTGGTGCAGATTACGATACTAAAGATGGCAGTTGTATCAGGGATTTTATACACGTATCAGATATAGCACATGCACACACTCTTGCTTTACAGTTTTTAGAATTAAAAAAAGATGAAAACACCTGCGAAATCTTTAACCTTGGTACAGGCGATGGCTACAGTGTGCTCGAAGTAATTAAGGCATTTGAAAAGGAAAACAATATAAAATTAAATTATATAATTGGTCCAAAAAGAGATGGAGATGTTATTGCAATTTATGCAAACAACAATAAGGCAAAAGACTTGCTGAAATGGATTCCGTCTTTAACAATTAAGGATATGGTAAAAACTGCCTGGCTTTGGGAATTAAGTCTTCAAAACCAAAGCCAATAAAGACTTTAAGTTTATTGGTATCATTACTATTCAAGATAAATTATTAACCTTTTTTTGTAAATAAATAAAATAAAATACATGCTAAGTGATATTGAAGTAACCGGGAAAAAAGATACCAGAAGTGGCTTTGGAGACGGACTATTGGAAGCTGCAACTGCTAATAAAAATATTGTGGCTCTTACAGCTGACCTTGCAGGATCTTTAAAATTAGGACCATTTATAAAAGCCTTTCCTGATAGGTTTATACAGTGCGGTATTGCGGAAGCAAATATGATTGGCATTGCTGCCGGTTTAACCATTGGCGGAAAAATTCCTTACACCACAACTTTTGCAAACTTTAGCACAGGCCGTGTGTATGACCAGATAAGGCAAAGTGTGGCTTACAGTGGTAAAAATGTAAAAATATGTGCCTCTCATGCAGGTCTTACTTTGGGAGAAGATGGTGCAACACACCAAATTTTAGAAGACATTGGATTAATGAAAATGTTACCCGGTATGACGGTTATTGTACCCTGCGATTACAACCAGACTAAAGCAGCTACAAAAGCTATTGCAGATTATGAAGGCCCTGTTTACCTACGTTTCGGAAGACCTGTATGGCCAATTTTTACTAAAGAGGAAGATTTTAAAATAGGTAAAGCACAAATATTAAATGAGGGGAAAGATATTTCCATTTTTGCTTGCGGTCATTTGGTTTGGAAGGCGGTTGAAGCAGCCAGAATTTTGGAAGCAAGAGGTATAAGTGTAGATTTAATAAATATCCATACAATAAAACCGCTCGATACTGAAGCAATTATTGCATCTATCAAAAAAACAGGGTGTGCAGTTACAGCGGAAGAACACAATATTCTGGGCGGCCTGGGAGACAGTATTGCTCAAACGGCTGCAAAAAATCATCCTATTCCCATTGAATACATTGGTACAAACGATACTTTTGGTGAAAGCGGAAAGCCTGAAGATTTATTAGTAAAATATGGTTTAGATACTGATAACATTGTAGCAGCAGCAGACAGAGTACTGGCAAGAAAAAAATAATCTAGCAGAAAAACATACATTAAAAAAGCACGCATTTTAGAATGCGTGCTTTTTTAATGTAATAATTTATTTTATTATACTACTGCGTTCTTTTCAGAACGGCTAAGAGCGTATATAACCAAACCGAAACCGATTTTGTTAACTGCATCTCCTATGTTGTAAACAATATCCATTGCTTGCTTTGCAGCAGCTCTGTCTGTAACCATTTCTATTCCAAACAATCCGCCTTTAGTTCCTAGTATGTATCCTAATGGATAAATAGCCCAACCTACTAATACGAACCATCCAAGTGTTTTAACTGCACTCGTAACAGCAGGTGTAGATGCACTTGCAAGTTTTGCAACATCACCAAACCATACAAGGTAAACAATATAGAAATATGCCAAGCCACTAACTAAACCCCACACCCAACTTACTGTATCTTCCGGATGAATTGCTTCACCTATGTAACCTGTAACAAGCATTACTACAGAAGCAAAAATTAACTTCCAAAGCAAACTAACTTTTGCACCCACTTTTTTTGTGATAAGATAAAACTCAACACACATAAGTGGCACAGTCAATAACCAGTCAACATAACGAAAAAATGTTGGAGATTCTCCGGTGTCAAGATTGTAACCTCTCATGTAGTAGTAATGCACTGCTGCAATAAAAGTTATAAGACCTGAAACTAATACAGAAGTACGCCACTGAGGGGCCGTATTACCTGTTTCCATAAAAAAGAATACAGCAGCAGCCATCATAGCCATTGTACCTACAAAGAATGTAAACGCTACGTAGTTGTTTGTAGCAATCGGCTTAATGTCAAGCAGAATTTGTAACATAAGGGTTTAGTTTTAATTGTTAAGTTTTGTTTAAAATAACTAACGGTAATTTGTATAGATAAAATTAGTACTTTCACATTCTAATAACATAATTTTTGAAAGTATTTTTATTAAAAAAAGAGATAATTTTATAATTAGTTATTTATCAATTAGTTAGGAACAAAAATAAAAAATAATTTTCCCGAATTTGAAAATTCAGTTCTAATTGCCAAAACTATAATTGAATGAAAAGATTGTCAACCATAAATTATTATAATACAGAATCTATTCTGCTGATTTTGGGTATTTTACTTTTGATTACTCATTATTATATTTTTCCGATAGAACCAAAAGTTCAGATGGTTATTTTACTTACGTTGGTAATTTTAGTAGGTGTACCTCACGGAGCTTTAGATTTTTTGGTAGATGAACAAACCAAAGTTGCATTACAACAAAATTTTTCTATTAAAAAGTTCGTAATCCTTTATTTATTCAGGCTTTTTTCTTTTGCGCTTATCTGGATTTTTCCGTGGGTAGCATTTTCTATATTCATGGTATTTTCTATTTATCATTTTGGAGAAACAGATATGGCTGGTTTGCTAAAAACCAAAAAAAAGGCAGGTATTTTATATGTTGCTTACGGCGCATTTATTCTCGGTGTATTGTTACTTGTACACCTTCCCCAAATAAAAGATACCCTGCCGGTTATTAAAAACTTTGTTGAGAACAGTGATTTATATTTGCTGTTAGAAGCCAATCGTTACCTTATCATTATGGCTTTGGGCTTTATATTTACTGTAGCAATTGTATATCAAAAGTCAATTGATAATATAGAAGTTACCTTACCACAACTTGTCAGGCTTATCGTTTTATTAGCCATTATTACTTTATTACCCTTATTGATGGCATTTACCTTTTATTTTGCTTTGTGGCACTCAATTCTTTCCGTAAGAAATATATTTTTCTATTTTAAATCATTTAATAACGATAAAAAATTTGCCATTATATGTAACAAAAGTATTCTGTTCAGTCTCTTGGCATTGGGTGGAATGTTTATGATATTTTTTGTTTTAAATTATTTTTTACCGGATATGAATATGCTTTTTGCCTTACTTATCATATTATCTGTACTCACCTTACCACATTTACAGGTTATGCACCGTATGTACCAAAATTTAAATATCAAGAACAACAGTTTGCCTGTTTTAATTACTCCGTAATACTATTTACAGTAACCATTTTATTTCTCCAGAATTAAACTGCCTTTCAAAAGCATCATAAGTTATTAATTGCCCCTGCCTATTTACTTCTTTTATACAGGTGCTAAAAATGATGTTTTCTTTTTTCATTTTTACTGTTTCATTTTTTTTGTAAAGCTGTTTGTTATAATAATTAAAATAAAAATCTTCCCCAACATTACTTATTTCTTTAAAATTTAATAACAGTAAACTATGCAGTTTTTTTGCTAATTCTATTGGATTAAAAATTTGATTAGAAACAGATTTTAAAGAAGTTGCATGTATATTATCGTGTCCAAAATTTATTTGATTTACGTTGAACCCAATACCAATTACAGCCCATAACCATTCTTTAATTGAAAATATATTTTCAATTAAAATTCCTCCTGCCTTTCTGTCATTAAAATAAATATCATTTGGCCATTTTATATAAGTTTCCGGCCCCGCAATATTTGAGAAAAACTGGTGACAAGTGCATGCAACAACTGCATTAAACAAAAACATATTTGTTCTGAAAAGCTTATCCGGCTTTAAAATGATTGTCATTATTATATTTTTATCTTTTTCACTAATCCACATATTTCCTCTTTGCCCTTTTCCACCCCATTGATCTCTGGCAAACCATGCCTGCCCATCTACAGCCAAACCTTCATGTGCCTTTGCCATGGCATAGTTGTTGGTACTTTCAACAGCATCTAAAATGGTAAATGTTTGGTTATCGATCATCATTATAGCCGTTAGGTAAAAAAGAAATTGTAGTTTTGTTTACAACCGCAAGCTACAATTTTAGCGTTGCACAACATGTTACAAACATGGATTCATTTAACAAAAAGAGTAAAATTTGAACAATAATTTAAGTGTGTTAGAAACACGCAAAAAAAATACCATTACAAGGCTAACCAAGGGTAGCAAAATAATCAAAACAATTATAAACGCTATTCACGAAAAAAAAGGTGAAAATGTAATAAGTCTGGACCTCCGCAAAATTCCGGAAGCAGTTGCAGATTTCTTTATTATATGCGAAGCCAACAATCCCTCCCTTTTAAAAGCTATTGCAGATGAAATTGAGCATGAAGTAAAAGAACGCTGTAACGAAAGTGCTTATAAGCATGAAGGCAGACAGGCGCAGCAATGGATATTGATTGACTACGTCAATGTAGTTGTACACATTATGTTGCCAGAGCCAAGAAAATTCTATCAATTAGAGGAAATGTGGAGCGATGCAGTATCAACAGAACACACTGAAAAATAATATTTAAAAAAGCATTACAAGATCGTATAAGGACAAATGGCACAACAAAATAATATTCCACCGAATAACAAAAAAATTCCAGGTTCTGACAAAATTCCTGGTTTAAGCAATGACCCGAATAAAAAACCAAAATTCAATTTATATTGGCTTTGGGGTGCAGTTTTACTGGCACTTATTTTATGGAATGTTTTTAGAACTGTATCAACAGCGGGTATTGAAGTGAATCAGGTTTACCTTACCCAACTTTTAAAGCAGGGAGATGTGGTTGAGGATTTACAGCTCGACAAACAAAAAACAGGTCTTATTGTTGTAAGAAACCGGGACATAGCCCGCATGTTTTTAAACAAAGACAGTGTAAAAGCAAAACCAGCTTTTTACAAAACATTTTTAAGCGAACAGGATTATACCATGTTGCTTAAAACCACTGCACCTCAGGTTTATTTTAATATTGCAAAAGATGAAATCTTTGCAAAACAATTAGAAGATTTTTACAAGGAAAATCCAACAGTAAAAAAAATATTACCGAATTACACAGAAGAAGGTGAAGTTTTAGGAGATCTTTTAAAAACTCTTTTACCAATATTATTGTTTGGGTTATTGTTTGTAATGATGATGCGAAAAATGGGAGGTGCATCAAGCGGTGGTGGCCCCGGCGGAATATTTAGCATAGGAAAATCTAAAGCTACTTTATTCGACAAAGGCACAAGAGTAAACATAAACTTTGGAGATGTTGCAGGGCTCGACGAAGCTAAAGTAGAAGTAATGGAAATTGTTGACTTCTTAAAAAACCCAAAAAAATATACAGCACTGGGTGGTAAAATACCGAAAGGTGCGTTGCTCGTTGGTCCTCCGGGAACTGGTAAAACGCTCCTTGCAAAAGCAGTTGCCGGTGAAGCTCAGGTGCCTTTTTTCAGTCTTAGCGGTTCGGATTTTGTAGAAATGTTTGTGGGTGTAGGCGCAAGTCGTGTGAGGGATTTGTTTAAGCAAGCACGTGAAAAAGCACCCTGCATAATTTTTATTGATGAGATAGATGCCATTGGGCGAGCAAGAGGCAAAAATGCCATGATGAGCAACGATGAAAGAGAAAATACATTAAACCAGCTATTGGTTGAAATGGATGGTTTTGGTACCGACCTTGGCATTATTATACTTGCCGCAACAAACAGACCGGATGTATTGGATACGGCATTATTAAGACCAGGTCGTTTTGACCGCCAGATATCTATCGACAGACCTGACCTTGTTGGAAGAGAAGCCATTTTTAAAGTTCACCTTGGACCAATTAAAATATCACAGACTCTCGATATTCATAAACTTGCAGAACAAACTCCCGGTTTTGCAGGAGCAGATATTGCAAATGTTTGTAACGAAGCTGCATTAATTGCTGCAAGAAAAAATAAGGAAAGCGTAGATATGAGCGATTTTCAGGATGCCATAGACAGGGTTATTGGCGGGCTTGAAAAAAGGAACAAATTAATATCACCTGAGGAAAAAGAGATTATTGCTTACCACGAAGCAGGACATGCTATTTGCGGTTGGTATTTAGAACATGCTTACCCATTATTAAAAGTAACGATTGTACCAAGAGGTACGGCTGCCTTAGGTTATGCACAATACACACCCAAAGAACAGTATTTATATAATACTGATCAGTTAATGGATCAAATTTGTATGACACTTGGTGGTCGTGCTGCTGAAGATATTTTCTTTGGTAAAATAAGTACGGGTGCAAGTAACGATTTACAGCAGATTACCAAAATCGCTTATAGCATGGTTACCATGTATGGTATGAATGACAAAGTTGGTAACGTAAGTTATTATGATCCTACGCAGGAAAATATGTTTACAAAACCATATAGTGAAGAAACCGGCAAAATGATAGATACAGAGGTAAGAGCGCTTATTGAATCTGCTTACGTTAAAACAAAAATCCTTCTAAACGAAAAAAAGGGCGATGTAGAAAAACTTGCCAAAGAGTTATTGGTAAAAGAAGTTTTGTTTAGAACTGATGTAGAAAACCTAATAGGTAAAAGACCATTTGAAGAAAAGAAATTGTTGGATATTGAGCCGGAAAACACATTAGTGGATGAACCTGTAACTGTGTTTCCTGAGGAATTAAAAAATCCACCTGCTATTTAAAAATTAAAAATGGCTGCATCTTTAGCAAAAGAAAATATACTTAAACGTATTAGGGAGGCACTGATTAATCCGGTGCCTTTGCCTTTTCCCCAAAGTGAAGGCGGCAACTCTGTTTATGTGTCCAGCAACGAAGAACCTATTGTTGTTTTTGCGGAAGAATTTACGAAACTCCAGGGGAGATTTGCTTTTTGTACCGATCAAAATGATTTTATTGTACAGTTACAACATTTAATACAGCAACGAAACTGGAATAAAGTATACTGTGTTGAAAGTGAATTGCAGCAAAGATTACAAGCAATAAATATTATAAACTATGCTGATCTTCCGTCTTGCGATGTAGCAATAACAAACTGCGAATATTTAGTTGCACGAACCGGCACAATTGTGATGAGTACTGCACAGCAAAGTGGACGTACGGCAAGTGTTTATGCGCCGGTGCACATCTGCGTAGCTTCCATTAACCAATTAGTAAATGATGTAAAGGATGCTTTGCAACTAATGAAAGTAAAATATGCTGATCATTTTCCTTCCCTTATAACTTTTGCTAGTGGCCCAAGTCGTACGGCCGATATCGAGAAAACACTTGTAACAGGCGTGCATGGACCAAAAGAAGTATTTTGTTTTTTAATAGACAGTAATTAAAAATAAATCATGAGTACAACATCACATAAGATTTTTGTTTACGGTTCTCTTCGCAGCGGTTTTAGAAATCCGGCTTACGAATACCTGACCCGTTATTTTAAATACAGCGGCGAAGCTTTGGTGAAAGGAAAGTTTTTTGATGCAGGTTCACATCCTGTGGCACTACCAACAAATGATGACCATTTTATTTTAGGTGAATTGTACAACATGAACAGTGAAGAGGAATTTTCGTGGGCTTTTACACAGCTTGATGACTATGAAGGTTTAAATGTTGAAATTGGCGAAATCCCTTTATACAAAAGAAGTTTGGTTGAAGTTTATCAAAACGGAGAAATCCAAATTGCCTGGATTTATTGGTACAACCAAAGTATCAGTGGCATGCCTGAAATAGAAACGGGTGATGTAATGCGCTATCTTCAACAAAAGAACCAACCGTAATATTGTGAATGACAGCTGCAAAAAATATATATTTTCTTTCTGATTTCCATCTCGGAGCGCCAAATGCTGCTGAAAGTCTTTTACGTGAAAAAAAAATTATCCGATTTCTGGATGAAATAAAATTACAGGCAGAAGCCATATTTATTGTTGGAGATCTCTTCGATTTTTGGTACGAATATAAAAGAGTTGTACCAAAAGGCTACGTAAGAATATTGGGTAAAATTGCAGAACTTACTGACGCAGGTATTGCTGTTCATTTTTTTGTGGGCAACCACGACATGTGGATGAAAGATTATTTCCAAAAAGAATTAAATACAACCGTTTATTTTGAACCCAAGGAATTTATTTTTTCCGGTAAAAGATTTTTAATAGGGCATGGAGATGGTTTAGGTCCCGGTGATAAAGGTTATAAGTTTATTAAAAAAATATTTCGAAACAGGTTTAGTCAGTTAATTTTCGGTGCTTTACCTCCGGGTTTAGGAATTGGAATAGCTGATTATTTTAGCAAACAAAGCCGTGCAAAAACCGGCAAAACAGATGAAGTATTTTTAGGGGAAGAAAAGGAATGGCTGGTGATTTATTCAAAAAATATTCTTCAGCAAAAACATGTTGATTATTTTATTTTCGGGCACCGGCATTTACCTCTGGATATTTTATTAAATGAAAAAAGCAGGTATATAAATCTTGGCGACTGGATTAAGTATTTTACTTACGCAGTTTTTGATGGCAATAATTTATCGCTTGAATATTATAAAAAATAAAATTGTTTAAAATTACAATTACATATCTATTCGCTCTTTTAACTGTGCTTTGCTTAAATGCAAATGCTCAAAATATTACTATCACAGATTCTATTAATGTACAGGGCATAAAAACAGACAGTACTTTTAAATTTTTAAAGAATATACCTGGCTCCTACAGTTATCTTGATGTTGATGTGCTAGACAATATTTATTTGATTACTGAGAAAAATCAGCTTAAAAAAATTAGAGCTAATGGTGATTCTCTGGCTGTTTTTAATGATGTAAAAAAATTCGGCAATCCAACATTATTGGATATAAGTAACCCTTTAAAAGTACTGCTTTATTACAAAAGCTTTTCTACAGTAATTATTTTAGACAGATTTCTTGCAGTACGAAATACCATCAATTTAAGAAATCAGAATATATTTAAGGTCAAAACTCTGGCTACATCTTACGATAATAATATATGGATATTTGATGAACAAAATATTTCCTTAAAAAAAATTAATGACGAAGGCAAAGTACTTAGCGAAACTACAGATCTTAGGCAGTTGTTTGATACAGTTCCCTCCCCCGGCCAGATAACTGATAAAAATAACTTTGTTTATTTGTACGATGAAAACAGGGGGTTTTATATTTTTGATTATTACGGTTCTTTTAAAAATAATTTACCTTTCTTAAACTGGAAACATATTGCAGTTTATGGCAATAAATTAATGGGGTTTAAAGGCGATACTTTTTACAGCTACGAAATAAATTCGTTCAATTTAAAAAGTTATAAACTACCTGATTTTTTTAAAGATTATATAGATATTAAAACCATGAACGGAAAAATTTATCTGCTTAAAAAAACCGGTGTGGAAATATATGATTTGCTATAATTTAAATTTTACAGATGGAGGTTTTAGATAAATTAATATTCGATAATACAATACGCAGCTATCTCACAGTATTTATAATAATAACTGTAGTGTTGCTTTTTAAAAAACTGCTTTCACACAAAATTGCCTCCCTTCTATTTTTACTGATAAACAAACAGTGGAAAAGTCTTAAAAAAGCCGACTTCATTTCATTAACCATTAATCCTGTTAGCTGGTTACTGGTTATTATAGTAGCAGACTTTGCCATTGAAAAACTAAATTATCCGTCTGCCTGGAATTTTAAATTACATGGGATTTTTCTTAACGATATTTTAGAGAAAATCGGCAATTCAGCCATCATTCTTGCGCTGTTTTATTTTTTAATCAGTCTTGTAAATTTCATATCTCTTTTACTGGAACAACAAGCTTCAAATAATGCTGACAAAAGTAATGGGCAGATAGTGATTTTTTTTAGAGACCTTCTAAAAGTTGTAATCGGAGTAATAGGTTTTCTTTTCGTTTTAAGAGCAGCTTTTAATCAAAATATTGGTACACTGCTTACCGGTTTAAGTATTGTTGGAGCTGCACTTGCACTCGCTGCCAAAGAAAGTATAGAAAACTTAATTGCGTCTTTCATCATTTTTTTTGACAAACCTTTTTTTACCGGCGATACCTTAAAAGTAAATAACGTAGCAGGTACGGTGGAAAGAATAGGTTTAAGAAGTACCCGCATTCGCACAAATGAAAAAACACTTGTCACAGTTCCCAATAAACAAATGGTTGATAGCGTGGTCGATAATTTAAGTATGCGCAACCAAAGAAGAGCAGAAATAAAACTTGTTTTATCCGATAAAACAAAACCCGAACAGGTACAAAAATTAATTGATGCTGTAAAAAAAGCAGTCGACGAAAATCAGGATAATATTATAAAAAACAGTGTATTTGTAACAGACTTTAGTAAAGATGGTGTAACCATTACAATTGAATATTTTACAATAGCCTATAGCTTGCAGGAATTTAATATACTCAAGCAGCAGATTAATTTTCAGCTGATGTATTTAATGGAAGAGTTTCATTTAGAAATGTCTTCATCATCGAGCAATATTACCATTGTAAATGCTGAGCCAGATGTAGCCCCTAAACAGCAGTCGATATTATAAATTCTTTAAGATTTGCCCAAGTTCAGTATCCCATTTTCCTGTTTTACCGTACTCAACAACACGTCCAACTTCTTTACCATCTTTCATAACAATAATAGTGGGCACGTTAGTTATTTTAAAAGCACCTGCAATATTGCCGAGTGTTTTTTTACTTCTATCAACGGCAAATAAACTGATATTGTTTTCTGATAGTCCGCTTTGTTCCTGCAGTTTAAAAAATTTAGGTAAAATAAATTGTGTATCCTCACACCATGTACCGCCAAACACAACATATTGTACTTTATCTTTTGTATTTGCCATTGCATTGGTAACAGATGAATCGGGCTTATAACTGTTTTGGTTGCCACCATACCAATTTGAAAATGCAGCATTGGCTGCTATGTCATTTTTTGCAACAATACCGTTTAAAATAGTAACATTATTTTTATCAATAGTAGTCGTAAAGGGCGATTGCGCATTTGCTGCGAAACTTAAGGCAATACCTCCAACAAGTAATAACTTTTTCATTTAAAAATTTAGACAAAAATAAATACAAAATATTTTAATAAAAAGATAAAATTATAATTACAAATGAAGTTTTTTACATATTTGCTTGGCAATTGTAATTTAAGAAAGGCAACATTTTACAAACTCAATTTTAAATCTATTAAAAAAAGTTTTGTGCGTTGTAATTCTTCTATAACTGCAAACACTTCATCACCTTTTTTATTTTTTCTTAAAAAATCATTGGCACCTTCTATCGTATATTTTTTTTCACGTAAAAGATGATGAATCAGTTTTAAGTTTTTTACATCTTCCGGACGAAAATGCCTGTCACCTTTGCCATTAAGCTTTGGTTTTAAAATATCAAATTCTTTTTCCCAAAACCTAATCAGTGAAATATTTACTTTAAACATTTCAGCAACTTTTCCGATGCTGTAATATTTTTTTTGAAATAAAATTTCATCTTCCGGCACATCAATTAAATCAGCAGTAACATACACTTCGGTTATCTTGCGTCTTCCTCTTTTTGGTTGCTTTGGCAACAAAGTTTCCGCAGGTATTTCAATATCATAAACAAGGTTTATTTCTACGGGATCTTCTTTCAATAAAGACAATTCAACATCTTCTTCCCCAACAGGAAATAATTTTACCTCATCTTTTTGTGGAGACGGTTTATCAAAGTCAAATAAAGATGTTTGTTTGTGAGACATAACGTAATTTAATCAAAACTCTTTGCACTGCCGGTTGAGGCAATTTTTAATAACCGGTCAAACTCCTCAGCATTTAAATCGTTGTAAAAAAAATAAACAGGATCTACAGGGTTACCGTTTACATGCACTTCGTAATGGCAATGCGGTCCCGTACTCGCTCCGGTGTTTCCAACCCAGCCAATAATTTCGCCACGTTTTACCCTTTGGCCTACCCTTGCTTTTATCCTCACCATGTGCAGGTATTCCGTTTCGTAACCATACCCATGATTTATAATTACATGGTTACCTGTACCCGTTCCCATACCTGCTGTCGTAATTTGTCCATCGCCGGTAGCATAAATGGGTGTGCCTTGTGGTGCTGTAAAATCCAGGCCATTATGCATTTTGGCAATTCCATAAATTGGATGAATTCTCATCCCAAAACCACTGGCTATTCGGGTAAGTTGCTTATTGCTTATAGGTTGTATAGCAGGAATACTGGCTAATTTTGCGCCCTGGTTCTTAATTAAATTTTCTATTCCCTTGTAACTTGTAGTTTGATATGTTATTCTTGCATCTAAATTATTTAACTGTGCAGCAATGTTATTGCCAAAAACATCTTCACCAATTACAGTAACTTTTACAAGTTCCTTTTGTTTTTCAACCAGTTTTGCACGGGCGCTGTCAGGCAAAGGATTTTGCTCAAATATAGATCTGTAAACTTCATTATCTCTTTTCTCGAGCGTAGATAACTGATCCTGCAAACTTTGTACTTTAGAATTTAAAAGCCGGTAATTATCCTTTAGGTTTTCGTATTTCCGGTTGGCTTCCAGTTCTGTAGGCTTTGGTATAAAACGATTGTAT
>JANXTG010000015.1 GCA_025352525.1 Ferruginibacter sp. | reverse complement strand
TGCTATTGGATTTTTGGGTATTAACCGTATTGGAAATCCTGAAGATACAGCACAGGTTTCTATGTTAAAAAATGTAAAAATTGCTTATGTAAAATGTGATGTTTGTGTTAATACACCTTATGTTTTACCATCGCAGGAAAGCATACTGAACAGGCGTTACCCTTTGGTACGTGGTTTGTATTATGCGATCAAAGAAAATTACACAGGTTTAGGTTCAGGATTTGTTTCATTTTTAAAATATGAAAGAGGACAGTTGATATTTAGAAGAGCTTATTTAGGTCCAACAATGCCGTTTGTTATAAGATCAGTTAATTTATAAGATAAATTTACGGAAAAATAAATTCTAACATTTATTAATGAAACAATTAATTTAAAATTGTATTTCTAAAATTAAAAAGAGAAAATGAGAAACATGAAAACACTTTTATTGGGCTTTGTAGCTTTGCTTTTTGTAGGGTCTGTTTTTGCACAAACTATTGATGAGGGTAAGAAATTTTTATATTATGAAAGATATAAAAGTGCTAAAGATATTTTTCAAAAATTATCCAATGCAAATGCGGCAGACGAAACAGCTGCCTATTATTTAGGTCAGTCAATGATTGGGTTGGAAGATATTGCAGGGGCAAAAGCATTGTATCTGCAAAAATTATCCGCAACACCAAACAGTCCTTTAATTTTAGCAGGCATTGGGCATGTGGAATTGTTGGAAGGCAAAACTGCTGATGCAAGAAATAAGTTTGAAACCGCTATATCTCTTAGTGGAGGAAAAAGGATTGATGTTTTAAATGCAGTAGGTGCACCAAATAGTGACCCTGAAATTAAAAATGGAGATGCTAGTTATGCCATTGATAAATTAAAATTAGCTACAACAATAAAAGGGTTTAAAGATCCTGAAGTTTGGGCAAATCTTGGTGATGCTTACAGAAAAAACAGTGATGGCGGTGGAGCTATTCAATCATACGATGCAGCTTTACGTTTAAATCCTAATTATGCAAGGGCAATTTACCGTAAAGGTCGTTTATATCAGTCTCAGGGCAGAATGCAGGAGAATCTGTATACAGGATTTTACAACGATGCTATTGCAAAAGATGCAAGTTATGCACCAGTGTATAACACTTTATTTAATTACTATTATGAAACTGATGTTCCAAAAAGTGCTCAGTTTTTAGAAAAATGGTTAACAAATTCAGACGACGATCCAAAAGCTTGTTATTACAGAGCTAGCATGCAATATGCTCAAGGTTTATTTGCACAGGCTATAACAAAAGCTACAGATTGTATTAACACAGGTGGAAATAATGTTTATCCAAACCTTTATGGAGTAAAAGCTTTAGCATATAATAGAATTGGCGATTCACTCAATGCAAAAGCCAGTTATGAGGAATATTTTAAAAAACAAATTATCAGTAAAGTAGGTGCTGGTGATTATTCATCTTATGCAATGATATTGCTCAAGTTTCCGGGTAACGAAGCTCAGGCTGCATCATATGTAGAAAAAGCAGTTGCTTTGGATAGTATAGAAGCTAACAGAGTCATTTATTTAAAAACGTTAGCTAATGCATACAGAACTCAAAAAAACTTTAGCGAATCTGCTAAGTGGTATAATCAGGTGCTTTCTGTAAAAAAGAATTACAGTAATGTAGATCTATACAACGCCGGTTATGATTATTTCCGGGCAGGTAAATTTGATTCTTCTGTTGCAGTTTTTACAAAATACACTGCTAAATATCCTGAAGATATTTTTGGATATTATATGATTGCTAAAGCAAATGGTGGAATAGATACTACTCTGGCAACCGGTCTGGCTTTAAATTCTTATTTAAAAGCTATTGAAGTTGGTGAAAAAGCAACTGATAAAACAAAAATTAAAGACCAGTTAGTTGGGGCTTATACTTTTATGATGCAATATTCATTTAATGTAAAAAGAGATCAGGCTGCAGCAGTTGCTTATGCTGACAAAGCATTGGCATTAGATCCTACGGATCAGCAATCTATAAAGAATAAAGAATTTGTTTCTAAAAATGATCCAAATGCAAAGGTAACCGCACCAAAGGCGGCAGTAGCGACCAAGCCCAAACAGGCAGCTCCCAAAAAATAATTAATTAATATAATGAATTATTAAATATAAAAGTTCCGGTCTAATTACCGGAACTTTTTTGGATTATATTATTTCGTAATTGGCATGGTATATTGAACTGTCTAACTTAAATTTGCAATACTAATAACCACAGATAAACATGCAGTTTTTTTTTCTAAGAATTATTGAAAACAGTACTATAAATTACTTTCCAATTTTACTGCAGATCATTTTTGCAGTTGGTTTTGTAGCTACAATGATAATTGCTTCGGCTAAATTTGGTCCTAAACGAAAAACTGCTGATAAACTTGTAAATTTTGAAAGCGGTATAGAAATAAAAGGAAATGCCCGCCAGCCCATGGCAATTAAGTATTTTTTAATTGCTATTTTATTTGTCTTGTTTGATGTGGAGATTATTTTCTTTTACCCTTATGCGGTAAACTTTAGAGATTTTGCAAAAGATCCTTCAATGGGATGGAATACATTTTTAGCAGTTATTATATTTGTTGGTTCTTTTCTTGCAGGATTTATTTACATATTTAAGAAAGGTGCTTTAAAGTGGGAGGACTAGAAATTTGCTTATTCTCAAAGGAGAAAAAATATTTTTTTTAGTAAGATTTAAATTGATTTATTTAAAAATTGCTATTTGCGTTACTGCTGTTAGTCTAAGAAATTGACTAATTATTGCATCGACAAATTAGCTCAATGAAAAAAAATGCGTCCAGTACAATATAACAACACAGTAAAATTTGCCGGTATTCCTGAAGGATATATGGGCGATGGTTTTATGGCTACCAATTTTGAAAAAGTGGTTAGCCTTGCACGAAAAAATTCTATCTGGCCTTTGCCTTTTGCAACAAGTTGCTGTGGTATTGAGTTTATGGCAACAGCTGCCAGTCACTATGATATTGCCCGTTTTGGAAGTGAGCGTATGAGCTTTTCTCCACGCCAGTGCGATTTATTAATGGTGATGGGAACTATTTCAAAAAAGATGGGTCCAATATTAAAGCAGGTATATCTACAAATGGCAGAACCACGTTGGGTAATAGCTGTAGGTGCATGCGCAAGCAGCGGCGGTATTTTTGATACTTACTCCGTTATGCAGGGTATTGACCAAGTTATACCTGTAGATGTATATGTTCCTGGTTGCCCGCCAAGGCCCGAAGCCATCTTAGATGGCTTTATGAAAATACAGGAACTGGTACATGCAGAAGGCTTAAGAAGAAGAGAAAGCGACCAATATAAAGATTTGATGAACAGTTATGGTATCCAATAAAATTACCGAGCATATAATTTTTACAAAATAAAATGGCTTTAACCAACGAAATAATACAACAAAAACTTAAAGAAAAATTTGGCGATCAACTTACATATTGGGAGCAACCATATGGCATGTTGACTTTTGTGGCTGAGAAAAATATTAATATTAAAGTACTGCAATTTTTGTTTGAAGATGTGGAGTTGCAGTTTCGTTTCTTAACGGATTTACAGGCAGTTCATTATCCTGATAATAAAGGGGCGGAACTTGCAGTAGTTTATCATTTACACAATTTGGTAGACAATGTGCGTATTCGTTTTAAAGTGTTTACCGATATTGCAAAACCCGATGTATTTACGGCAACGGGCGTTTACATGTCAGCCAATTTTATGGAAAGAGAAACCTATGATTTTTACGGAGTAAACTTTGTTGGTCATCCAAACTTAATCCGCATTTTAAATGTAGATGAGATGGATTATTTTCCAATGCGAAAAGAATTTCCATTGGAAGACCAGACAAGAATTGACAAGGACGATGAAATGTTTGGAAGATAAAAAATAGTAGAATTAAAAATTTACTAATGAAAAACAATGACAGTCTTAAATTATTAACTTCAGTTATATTTCTGATTTGTTCAATAGTTAATTGGATAAAATACGGTTATACTTTTAGAACGATTGACTTTGTTGCTGCAATAGTCTGGAGTTTGGCCTTTTTGACATCTTTTTATGGCTATTTTAAAAAAACAAAACAAATCAACGTAGGGATTTTATACAATATTAAATAATGAGTGAACACATACTTTTACCGGAAGGAAGTTTAGAAAAGCAAACAACCACGCTTAATCTTGGTCCTACGCACCCGGCAACACACGGGGTTTTTCAGAATATTTTAGAAATGGATGGCGAAAGAATTTTAAAAGCCACTTCAACCGTAGGATACATTCACCGTGCTTTTGAAAAGATTGCTGAGCGCAGACCATTATACCAAATTACCCCACTTACAGATCGTTTAAATTATTGTTCATCACCCATTAATAATATGGGCTGGCATATTACCTGCGAAAAATTATTAGGATTGCAGTTGCCAAAGCGTGTAGATTATTTAAGAGTAATCATCATGGAGCTTGCCCGCATAAGTGATCATCTTATTTGCAGTTCCATTATGGGCGTAGATACGGGTGCATTTACAGGATTTTTATACGTGATGCAATACCGTGAATTGATTTATGAAATTTATGAAGAAGTATGTGGCAGCAGACTCACAACAAATATCGGTCGCATAGGTGGCTTTGAAAGGAATTTTACCAATAAAGCTTTTGAAAAACTGGAAAAGTTTTTAGCAGAATATCCTAAAACATTGAAAGAGTTTGAAAACCTTTTAACCCGCAATAGAATTTTTATAGACCGTACAACAGGTGTGGGACCAATATCTGCTGAACGTGCATTGAATTATGGCTTTACAGGTCCAAACCTTCGTGCATCCGGTGTTGATTATGATGTGCGTGTTCACACTCCTTACAGCAGTTACGAAGATTTTAATTTCACTGTACCTGTAGGCACAACCGGAGATTGTTATGATCGTTTTTTGGTAAGAAATAAAGAGATGTGGCAAAGCATTGAAATTATTAAACAGGCATATCAAAAAGTACAGGAATTTAAAGGAACGGATGCAGACGTTTATCATGCAGATGCACCATCTTATTATTTGCCTGAGAAGAAAGATGTTTACACAAAAATGGAAGCACTTATTTACCATTTTAAAATTGTAATGGGCGAAACGGAAATGCCTGTCGGAGAAGTTTATTCATCTGTTGAAGGTGGCAATGGTGAACTTGGTTTTTATTTAATTAGTGATGGTGGGAGAACGCCTTACAGATTGCATTTTCGCAGACCATGTTTTATATATTACCAGGCTTATCCCGAATTAATCAAAGACAGTATGTTGAGCGATGCCATTATTACCATGAGTAGCTTGAATTTGATAGCAGGGGAGTTGGATGCGTAAATAATTATGAATTAAGAATGTTGAATTATGAATATTGAGTTTTCACAAGAAAAATTAAACGAGATAACTAAAATAATCACCCGTTATCCGGTAGGGAAACAAAAAAGTGCTTTGTTGCCTGTGTTACACATGGCACAAGATACTTTTGGTGGATGGCTAGATGTGCCGGTGATGGATTATGTGGCATCGTTACTCAGTATTGAGCCGATAGAGGTTTATGAAGTTGCAAGTTTTTACAGCATGTATAACCTAAAACCGGTGGGGAAATATGTTTTTGAAGTTTGTCATACTGGTCCCTGCATGATAAACGGCAGCGATGATATTACAGATTATATAAAGCAAAAACTAAACATAAAAGTGGGCGAAACTACAGCTGATAAAATGTTTACTTTAAAAACTGTTGAGTGCCTGGGTGCTTGTGGTTATGCGCCCATGATGCAATTGGGACAAAACTATAGAGAACATTTAACCAAAGAAAAAGTAGACGCAATTTTAGAGGAGTGTAGAAATGCAGCAGTGAGAAATAATTAATTCGCTTAGATAAAAGCTAAATAGATAGCTAATGACGAAATGTGCGACGCCACCGAAGAGCAACATAGCTGCTTTTTTGTTGGTTAAAAAATAAAAAATATGCGCAAGCATTTTCTTTAAATCAGAAATCTTTGTGACTTTGGTCAACTTTGTTTCTTTGCGTGAAAAAATTAATATGAGTAAAAAATTATTATTAGCAAAAGCACATGTTCCCGGCATACGCAC
>JANXTG010000240.1 GCA_025352525.1 Ferruginibacter sp. | reverse complement strand
AAACATTAAATTTCCCTGACTTTACAAATCGTAATTAACAGCAAAGTTGTCTAATTCTAAAACGTATATTTTAAATTTAAGCCACAGGAAAAAGAAAAAAAATACTTTAGACAGCTATTTCGTTTTGGGTTTTCAAAATATGTCCGACATCATTAGTTGAAACAGTAAGAGGTGTATTAGCATCTGTTCTTTTTGCCATAATTAAAAGATCTCTCTAAATAATCAATGCTGCCGGAATCTGCACTATTTATTCTACAACTTGTTTTAAGAAAAAGTCAGTTTATTTTCAAAAAAAGAAGGCTGTCTATTTATCAGACAGCCTTCTTTACAAAATATTTTATTCTTATTAATAGAGATACTTTAGTCCTACAATATCATTGGCATTAAATGTACGGTCAGCGCCATTAGAGCAGGCAAGCATCCAGGAATTAGGATCAGCAGAAGAAGGCGTACCCGGAATTAAAATAGCACCGATTGTACTAGCGCCTTCATTTGTTGCAGTTCCGCCACAGCTATAGCTTCTATCAAAATAATCTGTATGTCGCATGCCTATGCAATGTCCTACTTCATGTTGTATAACGCTTCCGACATATGTTACTGAAGGGTTGGTTCCGTAAGCCGCTGAATTTGTATTCATTTTAACTGTATTGTATGGGTTTCCGTTTGTTGGGAAACCGGAAGAACCCAGGGTAATATAACCACCTTTTGCTCTTTGATTAAATCCCAGAATGGTGATGTCAGGCGTGCCTGAAGTAATGCGAACAAAAGTCATTTTTAAACCCAACCCATTGTAACGCTGAATAGCCAAATCAGCGCCATCTATAAATGCCTGGCCAAGGTTTGAAACAAGGATTGTAACAACTCTGGCTGTGCCGACAGTTACAAGATTTGTTGTTCGGTACTGTTCATTATTAGCAATACGAATCAAGCTTTGAGTGGGTGTGCTGTTCAGCAGTGCATCTGTAAGAAGGATATCTCCTTCTACCAGATAACCATCTTCTGTTTGGTGGATGTTGGATGTGCCAAAACCAAGGTTTGCAATCTTAGCTTTTGTTGCTGCAGAAATGTTATCGGGTGCAATTGCATCATCTAAATTTGTCTTTTTACATGAATACAATGAAACAGCGAGCAAAGAAAAAAATAGGATTTTTTTCATAGTGGGTGGGGTTTGTTTTTTATTAAAAATTATTTGATACCTAAAAGTTAACAAATAATTGTTTAAAATATTGTGATTGAGCTAAAAAAAACCTTTTAGCGGATGATAATTTTATATACAACGACAGCATTCGTTTCAGGGTCAAAAACTTTAAGCAAATACAAACCTGCACCAAAACGTGCAGGAAAACTAAACGATGTAGCTGATGCTTTGCCTTTGTAAACCATACGGCCTGCGGCATCCGCTAATGTAACAACCTGGTTATTGAGCAGGCGGAAATTAAGGTGAAGCATTGAACCGGCCACCACAGGATTTGGAAAAATAATTACATCATTATTCCCCTGATAAAATATTTGTTCAATACTACTGTAAAGTATTTTACCGTTAGTAAGGTATACAGCAACCCGGTAAGTGTTATACCCGGTGTGCAGATTTACATCAGTTGTATTATAACCTGTGCCATTAATAATATTAACCTCAGATAATGTGATAAAATTGCTGCCTGATAATTTTTGAAAAATTATTTTCTTAACCAGATAAGTCGTGCCCAGACTCAGTTGAATAAATCCGTTGTTATTTTTAAGATCTGCTGTAAGATTGTTTACATAACATGCTGTACCCTGCGTATTATAATTAAGGGTATAACTCTTTACGCCCGCCTTGTCGGCAAACAGTGCAGACACAGCAAAACTTGTATAAGGTAATGATGTTTTCTTAAAAATATATTGGGTATCAGCAACTGCAACAATGGGCTCAAGATATTTATTGCCCAATCCATACAATTGATATTTAGTTATGCCATTATTTTTATTCCAATAGAGCAGAACAGAATCAGGACAGTTGAAACCAACATGAATATTCGGCCGGGCACTGATAGTAAAAGTATCGCTGACGAAATGGGTTACTCCAATATTCATTCGCAGTAATGCTGTTGTGTTTGTATCAGGCGCAATCCACTTTGTATAACCTGCGGAAAGATTTATGCTGGTGGGAATAGGCAACCACGTGATTCCCTTATCCACCGAATAATCCATACTTGCAGCGCTGTTGCCGAAGCTGCTGCCCCAACGTAAAAGATTGTAAGCTGCCGGAAAAATATTATCTGCGGCTGCAGGAAAATGCCAAAAAAAAGTATTGGCAGAATCAAACTGATAAGCAATGGAAAAAGGTTGTGCAGCACCCTGTACAAAAAACCCCGAAACATTAACGTCGTAATTACCTGCCGCAGGATCTTCTATAGTTATCTGTTCAATATTATTAAGGCTGTCACGTTTTCTTACCGGCAACAAATTCAAAGAATCTATGTGCGGAAAACTGTTTAATACCCAGGGCAGAAAAACCTGGGAGGCAGGCGTAGTTACACGAATATCCAGATCATTTTTTAAAGCCGTAAATGCATTTGCGGCTGCAGGCAAATCATTCCATACAAGCGTGAGTTTAAGCTTTTTAATATTTGCCGGAACGGGGAGCGTATAATTCTGCACACTGCCGTTTGAAACACTGCCTGTAAAATATCGCTGCATATTTATTTCTTGTGCAGCACGATAAGCATTAAGGCTACCGAAGCCTGATTTAAAATCAATTCCCGGAGAGGCAACATCATCACAACTATTCAGCAGTACTGCTTTTATGAGTGAAGAAGGCGGAAGCACTCCTGCATTATTATTCTTGTATGCCTCCTGCAAAATAATGGCAGTACCCGAAACCAGTGCCGCTGCACCTGAGCTACCATCCTGTCCATAGGCTACCATTTCGGGTTTTATGCGGCCATCATATGCGGGACCTTTGGAGCTCAGATCAGCCACATTGTAAAAGGAATCTATTGCGCCTACGGTTATAATATTTTTTGCCATCTTAAAACTACCCGTAAGATTAGCCACTTTAGATATGCCTGCATACCTGCCAATTGTGATTGTTGTAGTGCCCGAGTTACCCGCAGAAAAAACAAATAAAAGTTTATCGTTAGCTATAGCAGCAGCATCATAGGCGGCTGCATCTGCACCGTAAAAATTCTCTATCCCCACACCGTAAGAATGGTTTTGTACAGTGATGTTGTACTGCTGATAATTTGCAGCGGGATCAGGCAATAAATTACTGAAAGATGATGAGGTTATACCGGCACCGTCTGCTACGCCACGGCCGAGATACCAGCTGTTGCCTGCACCCGCAGCCATGGTGGCCATTATAGAAGCATGGGGATCTGTAACGGCAGAAGACAAAGGGTTTGAAATAAACCTGCCCGCAAAATCAATATCCGCGGTATCGGGCTTGTTTTCTTTTATACAAACCACGAGCCCGTTTCCGGAGAGTGCAGGAAGTTTACTGTGCAGCAAATTGATTTTATTGGTACTAAGGTCCAGGCTGTTTATCTGTAACTCCTGATGAGGCTGCGTGTTAAAGCGGCTTATATAATTTACGGGCGCTGATAATATTAATTTTTCGAGTTCATTTACCGTATTTATTTTTATCGTGAAAGTATTTGATGCCGTAGTTTTTGCAAAGCCAATATTATTTGCCGCAGACCATTTTTGGAAACTTTCATTATTCTCAACAGAAACTAAAAAAATAGCAGGTAATTTTTGTTTGTATGCGGAAAGTTCTTTCAGTAATGCAGGGGGGAGTTTCCAGTTATTATTAGCAGGCAGAAATGGAAAGATGAATAGATTCTGAGCAGGATCAATAACTTCAATAATAAATATAGTATCGCTCAGCTGTCTTAAAACAGTAAAGCTGATGCTTTTTTTATTTGCTGCAAGGTCTTCTTTAATAAGACGAGCGATAAAGATTCTCTTATCTCCCGATGTTTTAGGCGTAGCTGCAGTACCGGTCGTAAAATCACTGTATGACAAAAATATATTCCCTTCATTTCTATGCTGTGCATAGGAAACAAAGGACATGCAATTAACACACAGAATAAGCTTTAAGCAAAATAGAAAGTATTTCATTGAACGGATAAAAGCATTGAATTGACTTATGACAATATGATTATAAAGATATTTATAAAAAGGGAAAAAACATATCCTGTTACATGCAATGCTGTTCATTACCTGGTAAAAAAAAATAATAGCTTTATACTAGGTATTTTTTTTACATTTTAAAAGTAAAAGAATCTGCGTTTCAAACGGTATAAATTATAGACTTTATCCTTGCATACTTGTTCCTTTTGTTCATCACTTAAACACAAAAAAATTATCAAAGCAATGTATTTAAATACCTAATCATTTTAAAAATCGATGGTTAATAATAACGCTTGGATTACCATATCAGCCATTAAATAAAGGTTTACGAGGTGAGGAATTTAAAAGCAAACCTTCTTCCCAAAAGATTTCGGCATATCTATTGGTACTTTTTTAATACTTGCATTTGCAGGTAATTTATTAAAAATATTAAAAAAATATAATGGCACAATCAAAAAAACCAGAGCCGGCTCCAGGTAAAACAAATAAGCAGGCAACAATTGGTTATCCGGCACCACCGCAGCTTGCTACACCAACAGATTTAAAACCTGAAGAAGTAAAAAATGTTGTTAATGCGGTAAACCCTTTAATTGCTGATGCGTTTGCATTGTATACTAAAACAAAAAATTTTCACTGGCATCTTTG
>JANXTG010000223.1 GCA_025352525.1 Ferruginibacter sp. | reverse complement strand
GTGTAACCACTTTGCGTCATGCCAATAAGTGCTGTGGCCTGCCCATCTTTTGCTAATTTACATGCACTGTAACAAATGGCATCACTTACAAAAGAAGGAGAGTGGGGTTGTGGTGTCAAAATATCATCCCGGTCAAAATCGTATACCGTTTTTTCAACTTCCATTATAATTTTACTCATAGTTTCTACCACTAGCGTAGGGTAAAGTCCTGTGGCAGTTTCGCCGCTAAGCATAACTGCATCGGCACCTTCAAGTACAGCGTTGGCAACATCACTTACTTCACTTCTGTTAGGTTTAGTGCGATCCAGCATACTTTCCATCATTTGTGTTGCAACAATTACAGGCTTTGCACGGTGCATGCATTTTCTAATGATATCTTTTTGAATCACCGGAACTTGCTCAATCGGAACTTCTACACCCAAGTCACCACGGGCAACCATTACTCCATCACTTTCAACAATAATATCTCTGAGATTTTTTAAAGCCTCAGGCATCTCTATTTTAGCAATAACTTTTATTTTACTGTCGTTTGCTTTTAAAATCTTTTTAAGGTTGATAATATCCTCAGCTTTTCTAACAAAAGAAAGTGCCACCCAATCAAGTTTTTGGGCGATAATAAATTCAAGATCTTCAAAATCTTTTTCTGTCATAGAAGGCATGGTAAGTACACTATCTGGAAGGTTTACACCCTTTTTTGGAGTAAGCAAACCACCCAATGTTACCCGCATTAAAACTTCTTTATTATTTAATACTTTTACAACACTCAGTTCCATTTTACCATCATCTAAAAAAATACGTTCTCCAATTTTTACATCTGTTGTAAGATTCGGGTAAGAGACATAAATTTTTTTATCGGTACCAACCATTTTTTCAATGGTAAAAATAAATTCATCGCCTTCTGTTAAAATGATTTTGCCGTTTTCCAGTTCTCCCACACGCAATTTCGGCCCCTGCAAATCTCCTAATATGGCAATATTATAAGGTTCTTCTTTTATAATTCTTCTCACATGGTTTATTACTGCAAGTTTATCTTCATGTGAACCATGAGAAAAGTTTAAGCGGAAAACATTTACACCGGCTTTTACAAGTGCTAACAGTTTTTCGTATGTATCGCAAGCAGGTCCTACGGTTGCTACAATTTTTGTCCTTTTTTGCGAATGTTGAATGCCCGCTTCCTTATCCATATTGGCATGCAGGTATTTTGTAAGATTTTTTGACATGTTTATTAATTAGTTAGTAATAATTTTAAAATAAGTTTTATGTAGCGAGAATTTTTACAATCTTCATCCATTCTTCGCTGATGCGTTGCTTTCTTTTAACAGCTTCATCTAAAGGGATGTAATGCATCTTATTGTTTACGATTCCAATAAATACATTGAATCTGTTTTCCAAAAAACATTCTACTGCATGATAACCCATTCTACTCGCAATCACTCTGTCAAAGCAACTTGGTGAACCGCCCCTTTGTATATGCCCTAAAATACATACCCTTAAATCTTGTCCGGGCATTTCTTTTTTTATATGTTTTGCAAGTTCATCTGCTCCGCCAAAATCTTCTCCTTCGGCGACAACAATTAGATTAACCAGCTTTTTTCTTTTTTGCTTTTCTTTAAGCGATGCAATTAAGTCTATGACACTGGTCTTTTTTTCAGGAATTAAAATATGCTCGGCACCGGTTGAAATACCGCTATGCAAGGCAATGTAGCCGGCATCTCTGCCCATTACTTCAATTATAAAAAGTCTGTCATGGGCATCAGCAGTATCACGTATTTTATCAATCGCTTCAACTGCCGTATTTACAGCTGTATCAAAACCAATTGTAAAATCAGTACCTGCAATATCTTTATCTATTGTGCCGGGTAAACCGATACAGGGAATATCATATTCGTTACTGAAAATCTGTGCACCTCTAAAGCTTCCATCTCCTCCTATAATTACAAGACCTTCAATATCGTGTTTTTTTAAATTTGCGTAAGCTTTGGCTCTTCCCTCTTTTGTAAAAAATTCATTAGATCTGCTTGTCTTTAAAATAGTACCTCCCCTTTGTATAATGTTGGCAACACTTCGGCTTTCCATTTTTTGAATTTCTCCATCAACCATACCGCTATAACCACGCATAATTCCATACACTTCTATTCCATAGTAAATGCCCGTCCTCACAACGGCACGTATAGCTGCATTCATTCCGGGGCTGTCACCTCCACTTGTAAGTACTCCAATTTTTGTTATTTTTTTCTTCATTAATATATCTGTTCTGGTTAATTTCTTAGGTTTATTCTTTTATTTTTTTGTTACATTCTTTCCGGCACTTGTGCACCCAATAACTGCATACCGCTTTTTAAAATATTGGCGGTTAGCATAGCAAGTTTTAAACGCAACTGCTTTTTCTGTTCGTTTTCTGCTTTGCCAATAGATAATTCACTATAAAAAGAATTAAATGTTTTTGCAAGGGTAAAAATATATGCTGCAACTTTTGATGGATCCATTTCTTTTCCTGCTTCTAATAATACTGAGGGAAACTGTTCAGCAACTACTGCAATATCTTTTTCACTTTTTAAAAGTGGAGAAGATATTTTTTGTGTCTCATCAAAAGTTTCCTTTCGTAAAATACTTTTAATACGGGCGTAAGTATATTGTACAAATGGCCCTGTAAAACCATGAAAATCGATTGATTCCTCCGGATTAAAAATCATTCTTTTTTTAGGATCAACCCGCAGCAAATAAAATTTCATTGCGCCTAAACCAATAGTATTATAAAGTTCCACAAGTTCTTCTGCAGTAAAATCTTTTACCTTACCCAATTCTTCTGTATGTCTGCG
>JANXTG010000205.1 GCA_025352525.1 Ferruginibacter sp. | reverse complement strand
AAAGAATTGTAATTGGTAGAAGTATTTTGAAATAGACGTAAGACGCAAGACACAAGATGTTAGACACAAGACAAAAGATGAAAGACAAAAGATATAGGACAAAAGAATCAACCCGGGTGACTAGAAACTTTAGTGGCATTTCGTCTTTTTTAAAATAAAATATAGTGTTTGAAATGAGGATTTTGATTATAATAATCAATCTTAAGTCTTACATCTAATAACCTGATACTATAAAAAAATGTGCAAACGGTAAAATGTTTGCACATTTTTATTTTAATTTTATAAATGTTATTTTGTAACAAACATTATTGCTAATTCCTAATTCCTAACTCATACTTCACCCCATGTCCATCATTCAAATTGAAAATTTAAAAAAGGCTTACGATACCAATTACGTTTTAAAAGGTATTAATTTAAATATTGAAGCCGGACAAATTGTAGGATATATTGGCCCGAACGGCGCAGGAAAAAGTACCACCATTAAAATACTATGTGGCATTACAAGCGACTTTGAAGGAGAAGTATCAGTGATGGGGATAGATGTAAGAAACAACCCTATTGAAGTAAAACAGAAAATTGGTTATATACCTGAACTTGCTGCTTTGTACGAAGTGCTTACACCCATGGAATACCTGCGTTTTAGCGGAAAATTATACAACCTTGAAGACGATGATATTAATAAAAAATCAAATGAGCTACTCCGTTTATTTGACCTGCACGACAAAGCAAACGTAAGAATGACGAGCTATAGTAAGGGTATGAAACAAAAGGTTTTGCTTATCAGTGGATTAATACACAACCCCGAAATAATTTTTCTTGATGAACCGTTAAGTGGGCTTGATGCCAATGCGGTAATATTGGTTAAAGAAATTTTAGCACAGTTAAAAAAAGCAGGTAAAACAATATTTTACAGTTCCCATATTATGGATGTGGTTGAAAAGATAAGCGACAGAATAGTAATTATTGACAAAGGCGAAGTTAAAGCAGATGGTAGTTTTGAAGATTTAAAAGCAAATGCACACCTCGGTTCTCTCGAAAACATTTTTACAGCTCTTACCGGCGGAAGCGAACAGCATCAAAGCACTGCAAACGAATTTATAAATGTTTTAAACAGCTAAAATGGATAAATTAATTTTGCGGTTTGTTCTTTTTCTTGCTAAAATATTTTTGAAAAAGGATGTTGATTTTGAAAAATTAAAGATCATTGCGGAAACCAAGCTTATTATGGACAGACGTCGTGTACGTGTAACCATGAAGAAGCAAACCAATAAAGAACCAAACAACCAAATGTTGACGACGCTTATCGTGTATTCAATTTTGGGTTTATTTATTGGCATTCTTGTGCTCACTTTAAAAGAAATTGTAATGACCATGACGATAATACATTCATATGTATTGTTTATGATGGCCATGACGCTAATAACCGATTTCAGTTCTGTATTGCTAGATACAACAGATAACCAGATCATACTTCCCCGCCCGGTAAACAGCAAAACATTTTTTGTAGCAAGGCTTGTACATATTCTTGTTTACCTTTTGCAGTTTACTGTTGCCCTTGCGTTGTTTCCTGTTATTTTTATATTTATTGGTTACGGCATTCTTGTTGGGCTTGCATCTATTATTACGATATTACTTACGGTACTGTTTGCTGTTTTTATTACCTATCTGTTATACGGTTTAATATTAAAGCTTAGCAGCGAAGAAAAAATAAAAGATATTATCAGCGGTTTTCAAATAGCGATGACGATCATTTTTGCAGTCGGTTTTCAAATTGTTCCAAGACTGATTAATATTGAAAATTTAAAAATTACCATGCCTATTCATTGGTATACTTATCTGCTTCCACCAATGTGGATGGCCAATGCATTGCAGGCTGTACAGCAGTTAAAGGTTGATGGTCCTCATTTTATAATGATCTTAATGGCAGTTGCATTACCTGTTTTTACATTTTGGGTAATGATAAAATTTCTTGCACCTTCATTTGCAAAAAAAATGGCAGCAATGGGCAATGCCGGCGCTCAGGAGGAAATTGTAATAAACGCAGCCGGTCAGCAAAAAAAAGGGTTGTCTGAAAAATTAGCACCAATAGTTTGTATTAATAAAACCGAGCAGGCAGGTTTTGAAATGGCGTGGAAAATGACTGCAAGAGATAAAGGATTTAAAATTCAGTTTTATCCGAGTCTGGCTTATATACTGGTTTTTGTATTTATAATTGTTTTTAAACGGGGAGAAAATTTTGCAAATACCTGGGCTACACTAGGAACATCGAAAAGTTTTTTGTGGTGTGTTTATCTGCCCATGTTTACCATTTCTGCCGCTGTATCTCTTATTGCTTTCAATGAAAACTTTGCCGCATCGTGGGTATATATTTCACGGCCGTTACAGCAGCCCGGGAGCTTAATAAGCGGTGCTTTAAAAATGTTACTGGTTAAGTTTTTTGCACCCATCATTTTAATACTTTTTGCATTCTCCTACTATGTTTGGGGGTATAAAATAATTGATGATTTTATGTTGGGTATTTTTAATAACATTCTTGTATTTTTAATTATTTCTCATGTTGGCAAAAGCTATCTACCATTTTCTATGCAGCCTAATGTAAATCAGCAATCAGGGAAATTTGTACGGGTCTTTATTCAAATGGCCATTATTGGTTCGCTTGTTGGCCTGCATTATCTGGCATTAAAAGTTTGGTGGCTTGTGGCAGTACTTATTCCTTTTTCTGCAGCGGGTTGTTATTTTCTTTTTCGTACAGTTCAAAATTATTCATGGCAAAAAATATCCAGTTAACTAATGGTAAACGAAACACTTTATAAGAAAATTGCCGAATTTACAAAATTAAATAATTCAACACTTGTAGCCGTTTCAAAAATTAAACCTGCAGCAGACGTACAAAAAATGTATGATATGGGGCAAAGAGATTTTGGTGAAAATTATGTGCAGGAACTGGTAGAAAAACAGGCACAGTTGCCTGCCGATATTTTATGGCATTTCATTGGTCATCTGCAAAGCAATAAGGTAAAATATATTGCGCCTTTTGTGCATTTGATACAAAGTGTTGACAGTGAAAAACTATTAAAAGAAATAGATAAACAGGCTGCAAAAAACAACAGAAAAATAAATGTATTGCTGCAGATGCATATAGCAGAAGAGCAAACAAAATTTGGTTTTGATGAACATGAACTGATGAATCTCGATGTAAATTTATATCCAAACGTACATATTACCGGATTGATGGGAATGGCAACATTTACAGAAGATAAAGAAAAAGTGAAGCGGGAATTTGAACAGCTACAATCTTTTTATAAAAATTTTGAAGATGCTAAAAAAATTGAATTAAATACATTAAGCATGGGCATGAGTGAAGATTATGAGCTCGCCATTAATTGTGGAAGCAATATGATTAGAATCGGCAGTTTATTGTTTGGAAAAAGGAGTTGAATAGTTACGAATTTGGAATTACGAATCACGAATATAAAACCTGTATTGTGAATGTTATAAACCTAATTGGTTGCTTAATCTCTTAAGTATTATTTCGCTTGTCTTAGCTGCAAAACTTAGGTTTACCAACCTAAAGCCCGATTCTTCAAAGCTTTTCTGTGCATTTTTTACTTCTAAAATTGTTGCCTGCCTAAATTGAAAGCGTAACAAAACAAGGTCAAGTAACTGCCCTGATAATTTGTAATTTTCTTTCGCATTATCCAGCTGAGAAATAGTAGAAACATAAGACTGGTATTGGTTTGTTATCTGCGCTTTGTAATCTCTTAAAATAATATCTTTTTGTAAATTTGCACTGCGAACATCAATGTTTACTACCTGCAATTGCTTTTTAAAAATTCCGCCGTTAAATATTGGTACTGCCAGCGTAACACCAATTGTAGGTCCATAGTTTTGATTTAACAACAACTGCCCCGCCGCAGATTGATTTCTAAAAAAATTATAGCCTGCATTTGCACGTATGGATGGATAACGAAGTGCAGAAATTTCTTTCACAATTAATTTGTTGATGGCTATCTGATCGTCGGCTGCTACAACATCTGCATTTGCGGGCAGTCTGTCTAAAACTGATTGCAGAGTAATATTATTTTCAACAATTATTGTGTCAGCAATTTGTATGGTTGAATCGACATTGGCTGTAAGCAACCGTAACAATTCTGTTTTGGATTGAGAGACAATTAACTGTTGAGCAATTTTTGTTTGTTGCAAGGAATTTAAATCTATCTGTGCCTGAAAAAGATCTGCATTATTAGCCAGGCCAGCACTTTGCCTGGCCTTAACTATAGTAAGTTGCTGGTTTGATGCCTCAATGGATTTACTGATTGTCTTTATGTAATTCTGCTGGCGTACAACATCATAATAAGCAATACTTACACCTGAGATTACATTTTGCAAGAGACTTGTCAATCTTTGATCGCCTAGGGTTTTAAGCGTTGCTAACCTTTGTTTTGTTGCTGTTACCCGACCGCTATTAAATAATAAAATACTGCCCGTTACATTAGCGCTTAGTGCATTTGCAGCTGCATTATTCCTCAGGATATTTGTGCCGGTATTTAGTTTTTGATTTAAACTGGTAAGTGATTCGTTATTGGTAATATTTCCTGTTACAATGGGAAGGCCACCCGCAAAGCCGTAACTGTTTAATATTGTTGCCGATTCAATATTATTTTTTACAATAGAAATATCCAGGCTTTTTTTAAGTGCCTGGTTTATGGCATCAGGCAAACGCAGCGTATCCTGCGCAAAAGTTTTTTGTGTGAAGATTGATAAGAAAAATATTAAAAAGAATAACACAATTTTATTGCAGATAATTTTTGTTTTTTGTTTGAAAAGAACTGTTGTGAAAGATTGACTGTATTTCAAATTGATTGTTTGATTAATTGCTGATAAACGATTTATTGTTGAAGGGCTGCCGGATAGCAGCGGAAATCCTTTTATTTGCTTTTCAGCAAAAATAAAAGATTGAAGCGGATAGCCGGAACAACTGTTGATTGATGATAATAATTTCATAGCCCCAAATATTTTTTTGCCCAATCATCGTTAGATTTTTTAATCGTTGACGGCGTTTGGTTTTTAATCTGTTATCTCTATTTTTTTAGCTTCGTGTTTGTGTTTTCCACTCAGAAAAGTATACACTGCGGGTATAACAAATAGTGTAAGAATTAACGAAAATAAAATACCCCCGACCACCACAATACCAAGCGGTACACGGCTTGTAGCAGCGGCACCAAGGCTTAACGCAATTGGTAATGCACCAAAAGAAGTTGCCAGACTCGTCATTAAAATTGGCCGTAATCGTTGTCGGGATGCTTCAACAACTGCTTCTGCAATTGACAAGCCCTGCTCTCTTTTTTGATTGGCAAATTCAACAATTAAAATACCGTTTTTTGTTACCAGCCCAATGAGCATGATCATACCAATTTCTGAAAAAATGTTTAGGGTTTGTCCAAATAAAAATAAACTGAGCAATGCTCCTGCTAGTGCAAGCGGCACGGTAAGCATAATAATAAAAGGATCTATAAAACTTTCGAACTGTGCAGCCAAAACGAGGTAAATAAGAATAAGTGCCAACCCAAAAGCAAAGGCAATATTGCTGCTGCTTTCTGCATAATCTCTTGATGGGCCACTGAGTGCTGTCTGGTAAGTTTCATCAAGCAGTTTTTTGGAAATAGCCTGCATGGCTTTTATGCCATCGCCAATCGTTTTTCCTTCTGAAAGGGAAGCAGAAATGGTTGCAGCTTTGTAACGGTTAAAGTGAAATAAACTTGGCGGACTGCTGCTTTCCTCCAGTTTTACAACAGCACTTAAAGGAATGCTTTCGCCTTTATTATTACGCACATATAATTTTGAAATGTCATCAGGCTTATCTCTTTCATTTCTTTCAACCTGCGCTATAACTGAGTATTGATAACCATTTCGAAGAAAATAAGCCAGTCTTCCACCACTAAATGCTGCCTGAATTGTACCCACAATATCCTGAGAGGAAAGGCCAAGGTCTTTGGCTTTCATACGATCAACTGTTAAAGAAATTTCAGGCTTATTAAATTTTAAATTGACATCAACATTAGAAAAAGTTTTGTCTTTTTTTGCTTCGTCTAAAAACTTTGGAATAATTTGTTTCATTTTTTCCAGATCCTGATTTTGCAGTACGAACTGAACGGGCAAACTGCCTCGTGAACCTGCACCTACAGCAATGGTTTGCTCCTGTACTGCAAAAACTTTTGCCTCATTAAACCTTCCCATTTTTCGGTTAAGATCGTTGGCTATCTGATCCTGCGAACGTCCTCTTTCCGAAGGTGGAACAAGTGCAAGCCTTGGCTGTGAACTATTTACTGCTCCAGCCGGTGTACGTGCAAAAACAAAATCTCTTTCCGGAATAGAATCGTAGAGATAATTGGCAATTTCGTCTGAAATATTCTGCATTTTTGTATAACTCGTTCCTTCCTGTGCAGAAACACTAAAACGCACACTGCTCCTATCTTCCATTGGGGCAATTTCGCTTTGTAGCGATATTCCAATAAAAAAACCCATTATTAAACATACCATGAGGATAACCCATGCCAACCATCTAACTTTTAGAAATCCTGTCAATAAATTTTTGTACCCATTTTCCATTCCTGTAAAAAATGGTTCTGTCTTCATGTAAAACTTGCCGTGGCCAGGTTTTTTTCTGCGCATTACAACATTTAATACAGGTGTAATGGTAAGAGATACAAATGCGGAAATGAGAACGGCAGATGCGAGTGTAATACCAAATTCACGAAACAATCTTCCGATAAAACCTTCTAAAAATATTACGGGTAAAAAAACAATTGCCAGTGTTATAGAAGTGGAAATTACAGCAAAGAATATTTCCTTACTTCCTTCAAGAGCAGCTTGTTTTATTGGTAAACCTTCTTCGAGTTTTCTAAAAATATTTTCCGTTACAACAATACCGTCATCAACCACTAAACCAGTTGCCAAAACGATACCCAATAAGGTTAGGATATTAATTGAAAAACCCGAAATATACATGATGAAAAAGGTAGCTATCAAAGAAATCGGAATATCAATCAACGGCCTGATGGCTGTTAGCCAGTCACGGAAGAAGAAGAAAATTACAAGTACAACAAAAGCAAAAGAAATTAAAAGTGATTCTTCTACCTCACTAATAGATTTACGGATGTTTTGAGTATTGTCCAGCAACACATTTAGTTCAATGTCTGACTTATTGAGTTTTTTTATGGACTCTAATTTTTTATTAAAATCGTTTGCTATCTGAATATTGTTTGCACCGGGTTGTGGAATAATTACAATACCAACCGCATTTACACCATTGTATTTCCAGCCCTGTTCTAAAACTTCTGGACCAATTTCTACCCTTGCAACATCTTTCAATCTTACAATGCCGGCAGCGTCCTGTTTAATAAGTAAATCCTGAAATTCTTTTTCAGATGTAAGCCTGCCAACGGTTTTAATGGTAAGTTCTGTATTATCGCCATAGATTTTACCGGGAGGAAGATCAATATTTTCAGCGTTTAAAGAAGTTCGAATGTCGCTAAAAGTTATATTAAAAGCAGACATCTTATCTGGGTTAAGCCACAAACGCATGGCGTACCTTTTTTGCCCAAATATATTTACTGAGCTTACCTGATTGATCGTTTGAAACTGCTGCTGCAACACGTTCTCTGCATAATCACTCAATTCTAATAATCCTTTTGTTCGACTTTGCACCGCAAGTATTAAAATAAAATCACTGTTGGCATCTGCTTTTGTAACAACAGGCGGTGCATCAATATCCTGAGGTAAGGAGCGGGCAGCCTGACCAACTTTATCTCTCACATCGCTTGCCGCAGCTTCCAGGTTTACACCCAATTCAAACTCAACAGAAATATTGCTGTTGCCTAAAGAACTGGAAGATGTGATTGTTTTAATTCCTGGAATACCATTAATCTGTTTTTCCAGGGGTTCTGTTATCTGGCTTTCAATAATATCAGGATTTGCACCCGTGTAAGAAGTACTGACGCTCACAACTGCAGGGTCAATAGCGGGATAATCTCTGATGGCAAGAAAACTAAATCCAACAACACCGAATAAGATGATCATTAAATTTAAAACGGTGGCAAGTACCGGCCGCTTCAGTGATAATTCAGATATATTCATGAAAATAAAAACTTAATTTGTTTAATAACTGGCAGCGGAATCTTTGGGCAGCAATGTTGCTAATTTTTTTACAGACCTTACTTTTACTTTATCCTTTGGCCTTGCAAACAAAACGCCTGTAACAACAACTGAATCGCCCACATTTAAACCATTAACTATTTCTACAGAATTTGCCTGCCTTATCCCTGTTCCAACATTTATAAAATTTGCAATACCACCTTTTACAACAATTACCTGATTATTTTTATCGTTCGGTATAATACAATTAGTAGGGACAACAATAGCAGTTTTGCCAACACCTGCATTTAAAAAAACTTTTACAAATGCACCGGGGTTAATGTTTGATTCAGATAAAAGTGCCCTGACTTTTAAATTACGTGTACTGGTATTTGCACCAGGTTCAGTTGCAACAATCATGGCTCTGCCCATTTTATGTGATGATGCATCCAGCTCAACATCCAACACAGATCCTCTCTTTATTATATTGCTGTAATTTTGTGGAACCGTAAAATCAATTTTAATTTTAGAAGTCTGTTGCAGCGTAGCCAAAATAGTGGCGGGAGTTACATAAGCCCCTGGGCTGATTTGTCTGAGTCCAATTACTCCACTAAAAGGTGCTTTAATAATAGTCTTATTTATAAGGGCCTGTGTGTATACCATATCGGCTTTAAATGCATTTACCTGGTTTAAAGCAATATCATAATCGCTTTGGTTAATACCATTTACATCTAATAATTGCTTGTAACGTTGGGTAGTTTTTTGAACAAGATCTAACTGTACACGTGTTTTAGCAAGTTGTGCCTGAAGATCTGCATCGTTAATTTTTGCAAGAATAGTTCCCTGTGCAACAGGGCTGCCTTCCGCAATATTGAGGTAAGTTAACCTACCACTTACTTCGGGGTGAAGTTCTAGAAATTCATTGGCTACCACAGTCCCATTGGCTTCTATTTTATCATTGATTGGTTGTTTTTCGGCAATGATTACGTCTACAATAACAGGGGGTGAAATTTTTGGTTTTGGAGAATCGCCCGTTTTCTTTTTACAGGCCAGCATCAAACTAACAATAACTACAAAGGCAATAAAATATTTAAATGTTTTTACAACATACCGCATAAATCGATTTTATAAATGAAACGGTGCAAAGATATAAGGATTAAAGAATTTATGTTACCATAAATCTAACAGCAAAACTTATTGTTAGACGGTTTTCCTTCAGCTAAACATGCGCAACAAAACAAAAGGCTATTGGTTTAATCTAAGTTTTAGATATTTTTACCTTAGGTTAAAATTATAAATACATAATTATGAAGATTCAGGTAGCGATTATTATGGGGAGTTCGAGCGATTTAAAAATTATGCAGGAAGCTGCTGATGCATTAAAAATGTTTAATGTACCATTTGAAATAACAATTGTTTCAGCTCACAGAACACCCGAGCGTATGCGTACTTATGCAATGGAAGCAAAAGCCAGAGGCATAAAAGTAATTGTTGCAGGAGCTGGCGGCGCAGCACATTTACCGGGTATGGTAGCATCTTACACAACGCTTCCTGTTATTGGCGTGCCGATAAAATCATCAAATTCTATTGATGGCTGGGATTCTGTTTTATCTATTCTGCAAATGCCGGGCGGTGTACCCGTGGCAACAGTTGCATTGAATGGTGCAAAAAATGCAGGGATATTGGCAGCGCAAATTCTGGCTACGCAGGATGAGGTTTTGAGTGAAAAACTGGAAGATTATAAAAAGAAAATGGCTGATGACGTTATTAGTGCAGCTGATGCCATGAAGAATTAATTTTCCTGATTATTATTCCGCAATTAAGTGTTCGTTTACCAAACTGTTTATAGTTGATATCTAAGCTTTAAATTCTACATTTGCACCTTAAATAAATAAAATTTATGAGTTTAGTTGATCTTATAATGCCAAAGCTGGGGGAGAGTATAATGGAGGCGACAATACTTAAATGGCATAAAAAAGTTGGCGATAAAGTAGCGCAGGACGAAACTGTTTTAGATATTGCTACTGATAAAGTTGATAGCGAAGTGCCCTCTACAACAGCAGGTATAATTGAAGAAATTTTATTTGCAGAAAATGATGTGGTACCTATTGGAACGGTGATTGTAAAAATAAGATCCGGTGCTGCAGAAAATACAGCCTCAACTCCTGCTCTTGCAAAAGTTGAATATGAAGAAGCAAAAGTATTGGAAGAAATTCCTTATCAACCTACCAATAACACAGCAGACAATTCTGTAAACGGCATTCGTTTTTATTCTCCACTGGTTTTAAATATTGCCCAGAGCGAAGGCATCAGCATGATGGATCTTGAAAAAATACCGGGCACAGGTCAAGATGGTAGAGTGAGTAAAAAAGACATTCTTGCTTTTGTTGCAAACAGAGGTAACGTTTCAGCAAATAACCAGGTTGTTGCAGCAGCGCCACAACAAAGCCACCAGGCAGTTGTGATAACAAATTCTCAGGCACCGGCAGTTATTGCTAATACCGCAGCAACCGTTTACAGCGGCAATGTAGAAATAATTGAAATGGATCGCATGCGCAAGCTCATATCCAAACACATGACGGATAGTGTTGCAACCAGTGCACATGTAACCAGTTTTGCAGAATGTGATGTTACAAATCTTGTACAATGGAGAGAGAAAATAAAGAAAGAATTTGAAAAAAGAGAAGGTGAGAAAATAACATTTACACCGCTCTTTGTTGAGGCAGTTGTAAAATCGCTGAAAAAATATCCAATGCTCAGCAGCTCGGTAGACGGCGATAAAATTATCGTAAAAAAAGATTTAAATATTGGTATGGCAACGGCCTTACCATCGGGTAACTTAATTGTTCCAGTAATTAAAAATGCAGACCAATTAAATCTTACAGGCTTGTGCAAGCAGGTTAACGGGCTTGCAAATGCAGCACGTAATGGTAAATTAAAACCCGATGATACAACCGGCGGTACTTTTACATTAACTAACGTTGGTACGTTTGGAAGTATAATGGGCACGCCGATTATAAACCAGCCTCAGGTTGCTATAATGGCTGTAGGCGCAATAAAGAAAAGACCAATGGTTTTAGAAACGCCGCAGGGTGATGTAATTGCCATTCGTCACATGATGTATGTTTCTTTAAGTTACGATCACCGAATTATTGATGGTGCATTGGGTTCTACTTTTTTAAATGCAGTTTGTAAGGAGTTGGAAAACTTTGATGTAAACAGAAATATTTAAAGGTGAATGGGCAATTGTTAGTCGGCTATTGTAAATAGTGAATAATTTATAAAAAATTAAAAAAGCCGCAGGTTATATTAACTTGAGGATTTTTTTTATAAACTAATTCCTAATTCCTAATTCCTAATTCATAATTCATAATTCCTAATTCATCAATAACTTTTCAACATCCTTTTTATCACAGAATCTTTTTGCAATTGCGTTAATTTGTAATCATACTTATACATACTGCTTTCCCAGTCACCATAATTTGAATTTGGAAAAACTATAAATTTTTTGCCAAAATCTGCTGCTAGAATATCTGTATTTTTTTTCCTTTCTTCTTCCGTTTTTTTATCAAAAAGTGCACTTAAATCTGCCAGGTTATCTCCCATCAATAAAACAACTTCATAGCGTTCCATAACCTGCTGCCGCCTTGCTTCTTTGCTTGATGTACTAAGTTTTGTATACAGATGAATTTCATCAGCATTTGGTAGATTAAAACGCTGTAAATTTTTTAAAGTACCGGTGCGTTCTCTGTCTTCCCTGTTTGTTATGTAAAAAACCTGAATATTTTTTGAAGCAATGTATCTTAAAAAAGCTGCTGCGCCGGGCATGGTATCGGCTGCAGATTTATCTGTCCATTCATACCAGGAAGCTGTTGTATATTCTAACCCCTGATAAGCCTGGTGAACGGCATAAGCGCTGTTATCTAAAATGGTTTCATCTATATCTGTTATGATAACCTTGGGTTTTTCGGTTTGCGCCACATAACTGTCAACTCTAAGTTTTGCAATATTGTAACTCTGCAAACACAAAGCCCGGTATTCCGCTGCTCGTTGCTGAAAAATGGACGAGAATAATTTTCCATTCAAACTAACATTTTGTGGCATTTTTTGGGGTAAAATCACTGAAGGTTTTGTTGTAATTTCTTTGGTGCTGTTACAGGAGAAAGCTAAAAATGCAAGAACTGGTAGACAATATTTCATCATGATTTTTTTTATAAAAAAGTAAATTTAGCAGATTTGTTTACTAATAATTAGAAATAATTATATAACAAATTGGAGAGAAGTTTATAATTACATTTAACATCCTGAGTTAATAATTCTAGGCAATTTTACAGGTATGAGAATAATTGTAATTCCCCTTTGTATAATCCTCTTTCTGTTTGGCTGCACCAGCACTAAAAAAATCTTGGTAACAAGTGCATCCAATAGTAATAATATGCAACAGGCAAAAGATTTAAAAAATCTTCAACAAAGCGGAATAGATTTTTTGGCAGAAGGTAAGCAGCCCTCAAACTGGATATTAACCATTAACTATGATGATACAGTAAGATTTACAGCAGATGACGGACTGGCTTTAAAATTTGCTTATAATCAACTTAAAAAAGATGAAAATGAGGAAAGAAGGATTTTTACTGTCGCATTAAAATCAGGAAATGTGTCTATCAAAATAAATGAAAAAATATGTACGGTTACAACGATTGGAGAGGTATTTAAAAAAGAAGTAAATGTTGTTTTCAACAATACAACTTACAGCGGTTGCGGGAAATTTTTAGCAGATGAAAATCTTAATGCAAAATGGTTGTTGGAAAAAATTGGAAATACTCCGGTAGTAAAAAATGAGTACAACAGATTACCACAGATCAATATAAATATTGTTGAAGGTACCCTTTCCGGGAACGATGGCTGCAACAGCATTAGAGGAAAAATTGAAGTGCAGGGAAAACGAATAAAATTTTATCAAATTTTAAGCACTAAAATGGGCTGCAACAAAAAAAGCATAGAAAAAATAGTCACAGCTCAAATATCAGGACAAATAGTGAGCTATTATTTTAAAGATGGAAAACTACACCTTTATTTGCCGGACGATAGCTTAATGATATTTAAAAAAGTTTAAATAAATATTTTACTGCGTTTAAATTATAAAATAACGCTTAAATTTATTTTATAATTAAAAATAAATATTATGTTTAATCAGTTAATGAATCTCGTAAAACAATATTCAGGCGATGCTGTAATAAATAATCCGGCTGTACCAAATGAGCAAAACGATGCTGTAATGAGTACAGCTTCGGGTTCAATTATGGATACATTAAAAGGGATCATGAGTGGAGGTGGTGCAGCAAGTGTATTAAATTTATTTAGCCAAAACACTAATGAAGATGTGACCAATCATCCTGTAACACAAAATGTTTCATCTAATCTTGTTACTACATTAATGAATAAGTTTGGTTTTGATAGCGACAAGGCCAGTGGAATTGCAAGTTCAGTTATCCCAATGGTAATGAGCAAACTGGTTAGCAAAACCAATAACAGCAATGACAACAGTTTTGATTTGCAGGGAATTTTTAACAGCCTTAGTGATAACAAAACCGGTGGAATGGACATTAGCGGGCTAGTATCAAAATTCGGCGGTAATGCCCTTGATACAAATCATGACGGAAAATTGAACCTTGCAGATCTCACTGCAGCATTCAACGGTAATAATTCGCAAACAAACGAACAAAATCCACAACAGGGCGGTGCTGGAATAATGGATACTTTAAAAGGTCTCTTTAGCAAATAAAAAAATTATTTATAATGTAAAAAGGTCAAACAGAAAATAAACTGCTTGACCTTTTTACATTTAAAGAAATCTATTTAATTAACTTCCAAACCCCAATTGATACCTTTTTGCGTGGCCGGTACACCTTTCTTAATCCAGTCTGCAGCAGGAGCATCTTTTAAATAATAATCAAAAAACTGTCCTAATCTTACCGACAAATCTTTTCTGTTTTTTCTTTCAACAAGGTTGTGGTCTTCTCCGTTGTATTCCAGCAGCCAAACTTTTTTACCCAATCTTTTCATGGCCGTAAACAGTTCAATACTTTGGTACCAGGGCACAGAACCATCTGCGTCGTTGTGCATTAATAACAAAGGAGTTTTAATTTTATCAGCCGCAAACAGTGGCGAATTTTTTATGTATAGATCTGGTCTTTGCCAAAGGGTAGCGCCAATTCTACTTTGTGTTTTTTCGTATTGAAACTGCCTGTTTATGCCAACGCCCCATCTTATTCCACCATAAGCACTCGTCATGTTACTAACCGGTGCACCGGCTCCGGCAGCTCTAAACATATTTGTTTTGGTAACCAGATATGCAACCTGGTAACCTCCCCAACTTTGGCCCTGTATAGCCATTCTGTTACTGTCAACCCATGGCATTTTTGCGAGCATTTTTGCAGCACTTACAACACTGTTATAAGCACTTTGACCTGGCTCCCCCTTTTTATAATAAATATTAGGATCAAAAACCAGATACCCATTGCTTACAAAATAAGGAATGTTTATTGTGGATGCACTTGGGGCAGGTGCTCTGTAGTTATACAACAAATCTGCATTGCGTTCGTAAAAGTATAATATTACAGGATATTTTTTTGTCGGATCAAAATTTTCAGGTTTAAATAAAAGTCCTTCACTCATTTTTCCATCAAACATTTTCCAGCGCATCAGTTCTACTGAAAGCCAGTTGTAATCTTTCTGTTGATCAGCAACATCAGTCAGTTGTTTAAATTGTTTAAAATTATCGGTTACATAAAGTTCAGAAGCTTTAATATCAGATTGGGTAAAAATATATTTTTCACTTTCTTTTGCTTTTAGTGGAGCAGAAAAAGAGTGTGCACCTGAATGTAACAGCACCGGATCCTTAACCTCATCAACATTTACACTATAAAATCCACCATTTTTATTTGTTTTGTTCTGGCTTCTCAACAGTATTTTTTCTGTTGAATTAATATTTCGTTTTTCAGGATCTGTATTTACATAATCAAACTTAGTTTTATTTTTTCTTCCAAATCCATTGGTCATGTTTACAGGAGCTGCAATAGCCAATGGATCTACTTTCCAAATATCATACTCATCCTGTATTAAAATATATTTGTCATCTGCTGTAAAACCTGCAACTCCAATTTCATTTGCATAATCGGGTACATCATTTTCTGTATCAAATAGTGGTAATTTAATTTTATCGGTTATATTTTTTACAGAAGAATTTGCAGTGTTGTAAACAAAATAATTTTGCTTAACAGCGTCATACCAGTAAACATATTTACCTATTGGGGATGCTGTTAATTTTCCAATATTATTTTTTGAGATCAACGAACTTTTACCTGTGTTTACGTTAATTAAAAAAGCATTTGTAAGCGTTCTGCCTTCCCATTGCGAAGCAATTCTGTTCCCCTTTGTAGATTGAGCCAGCACAAACCCAGCATTTCCTTCATTTATCAAAGAAATATTTTCTGTAGAATCGGTACCAAGTTGTACAAGTGTATTTTGTCCGGGCACAGCAACAGCGCTGAAACTCCTTTTTAACTCCTGCTGCAATTGCTTTAATTGTTGCGGTTGCAAATAATCATCGTTGTATGTCCAAACATCCAGCCGTGCAAGCTCAAAATCTACAAGTGTTGTATCTTTTGGAGGTATGATAGAGGCAGTTCCAAAAAAAAGTTTTTTACCATCTTTGCTAAATTTTAAATCCGCATTTTCACTGATAGTATTTCCTTTTATGATACCCCCAGTATTTCTGTCTGCCTGCAAAATGGCACTGTCTTTACCGTTATTGTAATACCATAATTTGTAAAACTTTTGCAACGATTTTACAGTGCTGTCACGTTCTGCAACAAATGCAAGTTGTTGCCCATCTTCATCAAAAACAAAATTTTTCGCATCATTAAAACCTTTCATGATGGTATCAATTTTATCTGACCGAAGGTTATATAAGATTACACTTGCTCTGCTTAATGTATCTTTTAGTGCCTTCGTAGTTTCTATTAAAATTTTGGTACCGGTTTTATCAAAATAATATTCACTAACCAGTTTAAATATTCTAATCTTTCCCGTTATTAAATTTTTTACTGAAAGTTCTGTTCCTTCCTGAATTTTATCGGCAACTGCATCATCGCCTTCTGTATCCAAAAATAAATCCTTGGCTTTTTTGTATATTTCTTCAACTGCTTTTTGTGTAGCAGCAACAACTTCGGCTTTTTCTACTTTACCCTTTACAGAATCGAGAGATTTTCTCAAAAGCGAATCAGCAATTTTTACCAGACCATCAATTTTAAATTTTAATGAATCCGAAATATATTTTTTTGCACTTGTGTCGGGCAAAGGTTTTTCAGCCAGATAGGCCATCCAACCGCTGCTTTTTTCAGGCGTTTTAAAAGTTTTTATAAGTGGAATTTTAATGATACTGTCTGTTCCCAGCAATATAATTGCCATAGAATCTTTGGGCATTTCCTCTGGCTTTTTTTTCTTAATACGGGCTTGCCTTGTATCCTGATAGCGGGGCTTTATTTTAAAAATAACATAGCGGTTGTCTTGTGAAATTACGGGTGCATAACCTCTTTCCATTTCCCGGTTTTTTCCATTAACCATATCATTTATGACAAGCAACCCATCCCCTTCCTGAGGAACAATTGTGTAAACAATATAACGACCATTGTTGCTGATAGCTTTTTCTCCGACTGATTTCCAGCCATCGTAAACAGCATGTGTAAGGGGTTTTTTGTTTTG
>JANXTG010000121.1 GCA_025352525.1 Ferruginibacter sp. | reverse complement strand
GGGGAGTTGCATCATCGATAAAATAGTTGGAGCAATGTCGCCTAATTTGCCACTCTTTAATTTGCCATTCCATTCGTTATCAATAACAAAAAATGGTACCAGGTTTAAAGAGTGCGCAGTATTGGGTGTTCCATCTTCATTAATTTCGTAATCTGCATTGCCGTGGTCCGCTAAAAGAAAAACGGCATAATCATTTGCTAAGGCCGCTGTTACTACTTTTTCTACACAGGTATCAACTGTTTCTACGGCTTTTATAACTGCATTCCAAACTCCGGTATGGCCTACCATATCAGCATTGGCAAAATTTAAACATATAAAATCAGCTGTTTTATTTTCTATTTCAGGAACAATAGCAGCAGTCAATTCATGCGCACTCATTTCAGGCTTTAAATCATAAGTGGCTACTTTGGGAGAAGGAACCATTATTCTTTTTTCGCCTTCAAATGGTATTTCTCTTCCTCCGCTGAAAAAGAAAGAAACATGTGGATATTTTTCAGTTTCTGCTATCCGAAGCTGCGTTTTTCCTGCAGCTGCAATAACCTGCCCTATAGTATTATCCAGATTGTCTTTATCATACATTACAAATACATTTTTATAAGTATGATCATAATTCGTCATAGTTGTATAATGAAGTTGCAACGGGTGCATATTTTGTAGGGGCATATCCACTTGTGTAAGTACCTCAGTAATTTCTCTGCACCTGTCTGTACGAAAATTGAAGCACAATACAGCGTCGCCATTTTTTATTTTTGTATCGCCTGCGGTATTATTTATAAGTGGCATTATAAATTCGTCTGTAACATTTTTTTCGTACGATGATTTTATAGATGTAAAAATATCACCAGTTTTTTCACCTGTTGCGTGCACCATTGCATCGTAGGCAATTTTAACCCTTTCCCATCTTTTATCTCTATCCATTGCATAATATCTACCGGTTATCGTTGCAATTTTTCCGGTTGTTGCATCTAGGTGTTTCTGCAGTTCTCTTAAAAAATCAAGGCCGCTTTTAGGGTCAGTATCTCTTCCGTCTGTAAAGGCATGTACAAGTACGTTTTTAAAATTTTGTGCAGCACACAAACTTGTAATGGCCTTAATGTGGTTTATATGAGAATGCACGCCACCATTGCTTACAAGGCCCATAAGATGAAGCGTTACGTTGTTTTTTTTAGCAAATGCAATGCTGTTTAAAAGCTGCTCGTTTTTTTCAAAACTTTTATCTTTTATGCCAACGTTAATTCGTTGTAAATCCTGATAAACAATTCGGCCGGCGCCAAGGTTTAAGTGCCCAACTTCACTGTTACCCATTTGTCCGCCAGGCAACCCAACTGCCTCACCGCAGGTAACTAAAGTACTGTTTGAATAATTTTTGTAAAGCGAACTTACAAATGGAGTATTTGCGTGTTGTATGGCATCGCTGTTTTTTATTTTACCAAGTCCCCAGCCATCCATTATTATGAGAATAGTTTTTTTATTTTGCATGTCACAAAGCTAAGTTTGTTTGCAGTTGATGTTTAAAAGAATGGAGTTTTGTTATAAACAAGCCAAACAAAAAGTTTATGCCGTTGTAAAATCGGTATGGCATACTTTTAGCAAACAACGTTTGAATTAAATTTAAAACAATGAAAAAAATATTTACAATACTTGCTGCTTTTGTAGCGTTAAGTTCTTTTACTATAATTACAGGCTTAAATGATGTGGTAAATGCTATTAAGTCCGGCAATGCTGCTTCTGTTTCAAAATACTTTGATAATACCGTTGAAATAACGGTTAATGGAAAAAGTTCAAATTATAGTAAAACACAGGGTGAAGTTGTTTTAAGAGATTTTTTTGCCAATAATGCAGTTAAATCATTTACTGTATTACACCAAGGTCAGAGTGGCGGTGCAGAATTCTGTATTGGTACTTTGGTAACTTCAAATGGCAATTTTAGAACTACTTTAAACCTAAAACAAAAAGGTGATAAACAAACTTTGCAGGAAATTAAATTTGAAAAATAAAGATTAAAAGCTTTTAATTTAAACTCCTGCTTGCGGGAGTTTTTTTTATTTGTATATCTTGAAATTTTCTTAACTTTTTGGTAGTTATTCAATACGAACTGTTTATTAACTTTGCGATTATGAATTTTAAAACAGCACTTAATGACTTAATTAAAAATGCGCTGTCAGAAGATATTGGCGATGGTGATTATTCTACCTTATCAACCATAAAAGCAAATGCAGAAGGAAAAGCGGTATTAAAAATAAAGCAGGATGGGGTACTTGCAGGAATGGATGTAGCTGAAAGAATTTTCCGTTTTGTGCAACCGGATATTATTTTTACAGCTTTTAAAAAAGATAGCGATGAAATGAAGTATAGAGAAACTGCTTTTGAGGTTTCTGCTAAAATTCATACAATACTCACCTGCGAACGCCTTGTGTTAAATACTATGCAACGCATGTGTGGAATAGCTACCCTTACAAAAAAATACGTAGATAAGCTCAATGGTTTTAAAACCAAATTATTGGATACAAGAAAAACCACTCCAAACTTTAGATTATTAGAAAAAGCAGCAGTAATAATTGGTGGAGGGAAAAACCATCGCTTTGGTTTATACGATATGATTATGTTGAAAGACAACCATATTGACTACAGCGGAGGAATTGAAAAAGCAATTAGCAATGCATACGATTATGTGCAGGAAAATAATTTAAATTTAAAAATTGAAGTTGAGACAAGAAGTTTGGAAGATGTAAAAAAAGTTATGCAGACAGGCAAAGTGAACATCATTATGTTGGATAATTTTGCACCTGAAAAAATTGTGGAGGCGCTTAAAATAATTGATGGTAAATATGAAACAGAAGCAAGCGGTGGCATAAACTTAGAAAACATTGAAAGCTATGCTGCCACAGGTGTTGATTATATTAGCAGTGGTGCAGTTATTCACCAGGCAGTGAGTTTAGATTTGAGTTTGAAAGCTTCCATTAATCTCACCAAAGGAGGAGCTTTACCAGCCTGAAGATTTAAACAAAATTTGATTTATACAATCTTGTGTCTTGTGTTTAATTTCTAAAATCTAATTGCTTTGTCAAAAAAAATAAATTCTCTTTCCGGTCTTGTTTATTCAACTGATCCAAACTTTAAAATAGAAGAAGATGAGAACTTAGAAGAACAAACCATTCTTCCTGCGGAGCAGAAAATAAAAATACGGCTGGATAAAAAACACCGAGGCGGTAAAATGGTGACATTAATTGAAAATTTTATGGGTAAGAATGCGGATAAGGAAGAACTTGGAAAAAAATTGAAAACAGTTTGCGGCACAGGTGGTTCAGTTAAAGATGGAGAAATTTTAGTGCAGGGAGACAATAGGGACAAGGTTTTACATTGGCTTTTGAAAAACGGTTACAAAAACTCAAAAAAAAATTAAGGTATGGTTAGCAAAATATCAGAAGGTGTTAATGTTAGTGTGGAAACATTTTACCAGGCAGAATACAGCAATCCTTCAACTAATGAATTTATGTTTGCATACAGGGTTACAATAGAAAATAAAAACAGTTTTCCGGTAAAATTATTAAGCAGACACTGGATAATATTTGACAGTTGCGGATCAACCAGGGAAGTAGAAGGAGAAGGGGTAATCGGTATTCAGCCTACTATTAACCCCGGAGAACAGTACCAATATATTAGTGGGTGTAATCTAAATACTGAAATAGGGAGAATGAACGGTACCTATTTATTTGAAAATATTTTTAATAAAAAAACTTTTTCTGCTACAATTCCTGCTTTTGAAATGTACGCCCCCTTTAAATTAAATTAGGTATTTTTTTTAATTGTAGTATTTTTACTTGAATGCTAACAGTTGTTAGGGATTTGTTAACAGTTCCGAAGTTTATCTTTATTACCGATAAATTAATTGCAAAAAAAAACAGAATGGCCAAAATTCTCTTTAATAACAAGGATAACGCTTTTTTTCAAGATCTGAAATCCAGTGTAGACGGATACTTTACAGAAAAAAATATCAGTAAAACAGGCGATTGGCGGTTGTATATCAAAACATTTCTTTTGATAGGAGGTGTTTTGGGAATTTACCTGGTTTTAATGAATGTTAGGTTAAATACTTTGCCCGCATTGTTGCTTTGTATCCCATTAGGTTTTTTAATGGCTTGCATAGGTTTTGCTGTAATGCACGATGCTAACCATGGCAGTTATAGCACAAATACTAAACTGAATGATTTTTTAGGTTTATCAGCAAATGCATTAGGTGCAAGTTCTTACTTCTGGAAACAAAAGCACAACATTATTCACCACACATATACTAACATAGATGGTATTGATGATGATATTGCTAAAAGCCCAATCATTCGCCAATGCGAAACGCAGAAATGGGTACCAGCGCACAAAGTGCAGTATTTATACATGCCATTTATTTATTCTTTATCAGTTATATTTTGGGTGTTCATTATGGATCCTACGAAATATTTTAGTAAGAAAATAAATGGTACAGAATTGTGGAAGATGACTACAAAGAATCATATTATTTTTTGGGTTACCAAGGTTTATTACCTCACAGTTTTTGTGGTATTGCCAATTTATGTTTGGGGCTTGGGTGGTTGGTTTGCAGGTTATATGGTTGCAAACATGACTTTGGGTGTAACACTTTCATTTGTATTTCAACTGGCACATGTGGTGGAAAATACAGAGTTTGAACATATTGCTTTAGACGAAACAAAACATATTGATACTGCGTGGGCGGAACATGAATTGAAAACGACCAGCAATTTTGCTATGAAAAGCAAGACAATATCATGGTTTGTTGGGGGATTAAATTATCAGATTGAACACCATCTTTTTCCAAAAGTTAGTCACGTTCACTACCCGGAAATAAGTAAAATTGTACAGGCAAAATGTAAGCAATACAACATGCCTTATAATTATTATGATACCTTAGGGGAGGCAGTTGCATCGCACTTTAGGGTAATGAAAGAGTTGGGTAAAAAGCCTGAGGCAATACAAACCTCTCTTGCGTTAGTAGCATAATTAGTTTTATTCTAATTCTTCCAATAAAACCTTTCCTCGACTGATAAAGGGTTATTGGATTACTTCATTTTCAAGCAAAACTGTTTTTTTAATTTCCAAACGGAAATTCAAAGCAGAACGTACACTTATTATCAGAAGCTTTCTCCAATACAATTTATTCCAGGCTTTTACAAAATGTTTCTAGATCCTGTAAAAGTAAAATAAATGCTTTAACCGCTACTGGCGTACATAATTACTTTGACAGATCTATCATAAAGCATTTGTTGAAAATTTTCTGTTCTTTCTTCATAAGTCTTATTAAAAAGCAAAATCTCTCTCTTACTTATGCTATTTCCAATTTTAATTTTAAAACCCCTAAGATTCAATCATAGTTGTCGCAACTGCATAAGCGGGAAGGGTAATGAAACCCGCCGATGCAAATGGCTATAGTATCTACTTTAATAAAATGTGGTGGAATTTTTTCCTTGCTCGGTTTCTCAATTGCTGTGGACGAAAAGCTTGTTAACATTGCTTTTAAGGAACCCATTGCAATAAATGCGGATGATGTAATTTTTTTTTCTTTGCATGAAAGTTGGTTGTGTACTGCTGTAAATCTACGTTTGAAAATACTCAAATTTCGTTATTGAATGCACATTCGATATTTTTGCAGATTAACAGTAATTTCTATTGCATAATAAAAGTTTAATAGCAATTGAAAAGATGACATGTGCGACGCCACCGAAGCTGAATATTGTTGTTGTTTTTTAGCCTGCTACAAAATTTATTTTGTAGCCAAAGGCCATAAAAGTTTTAATGAATAAATATGACTGATCCTAAAAGATACTTGATAACTTCGGCACTGCCTTATGCAAACGGACCAAAACATATTGGTCATTTAGCAGGTGCTTATTTACCCGCAGATATTTATGTGCGCTATTTGCGTGCATTAAAAAAAGACGTTTTGTACGTATGTGGAAGTGATGAACATGGCGCCGCTATTACCATGCAGGCTTTAAAAGAAAAAACTACTCCACAGGCAATTGTAGATAAATACCATGCAATGCTTAAAAGCAACATGGCAGACCTGGGAATTTCGTTTGATATTTATCACCGCACTTCATCACCCATTCACCACGAAACTGCACAGGAATTTTTTACCATGTTGAATGATAATGGTGACCTTGAGCAAAAAGAAAGTGAGCAGTTTTTTGATGAGGAAGCGCAATCATTTTTAGCAGACAGATACATTACCGGTACTTGCCCGATATGTGGTTACGTTGGTGCATTTGGTGACCAGTGTGAAAAATGCGGGACATCTTTAAGTCCCGAACAATTAGTTAACCCACGGAGCACACTTAGCGGAATAACACCAATAAAAAAAGTAACTACGCATTGGTATTTACCCTTAAACAAACATGAAGCTTTTTTGCGCCAGTGGATTTTAGAAGATCATAAAGAAGACTGGAAAGTTAATGTGGTAGGGCAATGCAAAGGATGGATAGAAATGGGTTTACAGCCGCGGGCCGTTACGAGAGATTTGGATTGGGGCATTAAAGTTCCAAGACAAGATGCAGAGGGTAAAGTGTTGTATGTATGGTTTGATGCACCAATTGGCTACATCAGTGCAACCAAGCAATGGGCAATAGATAATGATAAAGACTGGAAACCTTACTGGTACAATGCAGATACAAAACTTGTACATTTTATAGGAAAAGACAATATCGTTTTTCATGCAATTATTTTTCCGGTGATGTTGAAATTGCATGGCAATATTTTGCCTGATAATGTGCCAAGTAATGAGTTTATGAATCTGGAAGGAGATAAGATGAGTACGAGCCGGGGATGGAGTATTGAAATGGAAGATTATATAAATGACTTTGTAAAAAAAGAAAATGGTGGCGACCAGATGGTAGATGCACTGCGCTATTATTTAACAGCCATTGCTCCCGAAACTAAAGACAGTGAATTTACATGGAAAGGTTTTCAGGATGCGGTAAATAGTGAGCTGGTGGCTGTTTTTGGAAATTTTATAAACAGGGCTTTTGTGCTGATGCACAAATTATGTGGCGGTAAAGTTCCAAAATTTCACAATGAAATAATGGATGATGCTGATAAACAAATGCTGGAAGAAATAAAAATTACAAAGCAAAAGATTGCGCAAAATATTGAAGTTTATAAATTTAGAGATGCACTTGCGGAAGTAATTGACCTAGCACGTAAAGGAAACAAATACATGCAGGATAAGGAACCGTGGATTGTTGCTAAAAAAGTCTCCCCTAACCCCTCCGAAGGAGGGGAATACGACCCCAATGCTCAAAATATTATTGATAACTGTCTGCATATTTGTTTGCAGTTAACTGCAAATCTTGCCATATTTATAAATCCATTTTTACCCAACGCAGCAAGGCGATTGTGTGTGATGATGAAGACGGTAGATAAAATGCTTGACTGGGAAAATGCAGGCTCTGCCAAACTGTTAAGTGTAGGTTATTCTTTACGCCCACCGGAATTGTTATTTAAAAAAATTGAGGACTCAGAAGTATCAGAACAGGTAGAAAAATTAAAAATTAAAAGTGAAGCAATAAAAATGGAAAATAGTAAAAAGGACGGCGGACAACAGAAAACAGATGAAACCTCAAAAATAAATGGCGACACTAAGGTATCGGAGGCTCAAGTCCCTCCTTTGGAGAAATTTAGGGAGGCCATAAAATCTGAAATTCAATTTGATGATTTTGCAAAAATTGATTTAAAGGTTGGAACAATTTTAAGTGCTGAAAAAGTTGCTAAGGCTGATAAATTACTAAAGCTTGAAATTGATTTAGGTTTTGAAAAAAGGACAGTTGTAAGTGGTATAGCTCTTCATTTTAGCCCCGAAGATATATTAGGAAAACAGGTTGTAGTGGTAGCCAATTTAGCGCCTCGCAAAATGCGTGGGATAGAAAGCAACGGTATGATTTTAATGGCGGAAGACGCAGAAGGTAAATTAAAATTTGTAGCACCCGATGCAGTTGTAAACAACGGATCAGGGGTAAGCTAAATAATTTGTTTGGAAATTTTTTTACCTGTTACGCTGCAGCTTTATGAAAAGAAATGAGATTGTTTTGTTGATGATACTGGCATTGGTACAGTTTACAAATATTGTAGACTTTATGATTGTTATGCCGCTCGGCCCTATACTTAAAAAACTCTGGGGCATAGACAGTACACAGTTTAGCAGAATTGTTTCTGTATTTAGTATCGGCGCATTTATAAGTTCAATGATCGGTTTGGCGTATGTTGATAGGTTTGATAGAAAAAAAGTTTTATTGATCGTGTATGCAGGTTTTACAATCGGTACATTTTTATGCGGATTATCTAATAATTATAACCAACTTTTAGGAGCAAGATTTTTAACAGGTCTTTTTGGTGGCATCGGTGGCAGCACTGTTTTAAGTATGGTGAGTGATTATGTAGCTCCACAAAGACGAGGGCAGGCAATGGGTATTTTGATGACGGGTTTTGCATTAGCCAGTGTGATGGGGGTTCCCGGTGGGTTATGGCTTGCTGGTCAGTTTCAATGGCATACACCATTTATGGTGCTGGGTTTTATCTGTATGGTAGTTTTTATTTTAGCTGTTTTTATTGTTCCCCGTTTTACTGACCATTTAAAAGATGGTTTTGTAAAACAAAAAATATGGACAATTTTAAAGCAGGTTTTTAAAGAAAAGAATAGGAGGTGGGCTTTACTTTTAAGTAGTTTACTTATTATGAGCCATTTTAGCATTATCCCTTTTTTAACTGATTTCTTTACTTACAACCTCAGTGTAAATTATAAAACAGATGTACCACTTATTTACATTATAGGAGGGTTATGTACAGTAGTTTGTAGTCCCATTGTTGGAAAATTAAGTGATAAATTTGGTCGGGTACCGGTCTACACTATTCTTACCTTTTTAGCCATGGTTCCATTGCTTAGTATTACTAATCTGCACACCAATAATTTATGGATTCTAATGCCCGTTACCAGCACGCTGTTTATTTTTAGCGGTACCAGATTGGTAGTTGGTAATGCACAAGTAACAAGCACAGTATTGTCAAAAGAAAGAGGTTCATTTCTTATAGTAAACAGTAGCCTACAACAGTTAAGTACAGGTATTATTGCAGCTGTTGGCGGTGCTATTGTTACAAATGACAGTGCAAAAAAAATTTGAAATTATCCGATACTCGGTATCATTGGCGCCGTATTGGCAATTCTTGCATTAATTGTTTTTAGAAAAATAAAAACTAAGGAATAAATATTGCTAATGCTGATAGTTAAGCTCATTTAATGTAACCTAAAAATTAATTAATAGACTTTAATGTTGGCTACGTTTTTGTTTATTATCATAAAGTTTTAAGTAATCATCTTCAGATATTAAACTTAAAGATTTAGCTTGTGTTGAAACTATAATATTTCCTAATCTTAAATTATACAAATCATGAAATTTAAAAAAATAATGATGTTTTGCATCATATTGTTGTCGTTAAAGAGCATTGCACAAACAATAGACTATTCGTTAGTACCTTACAGAAAAGGGGATAAATGGGGATTTGCAGATGCGGCAAGAAATATAGTGATAACGCCAAAGTACAACGATGCCCAATGGTTTTCAGAAGGATTAGCGGCGGTAAAAGTTGGCAACAAATGGGGTTACATAAATAAAATGGGCAAACTGGTTATACCTGCAAAATTTACAGTTGCAAAAAGTTTTAGAAAAGGTTATATGCCCCGGACAAATAAAGAGGGTGGAGATTCTATTCTTTTTGCCGGTGCCTCTACAACTGCTAATGAATATGAAAGATGTATAACGACTAAAGGTGTGATTTTAATAAAATGTCCTGCAATAAATGAAAATTCTGTTGCTGAAAACAGAATACCTGTTCAAACAAAAACAACTCAAAAAACTTACTCACTTCCTAACAACAACGGCTTGTTTGATAAAGTGGTAGATGATTATAAGATTGCAGGAAATGATGAAACATATTACATCGCTCAGAAAAACAATATGTATGGTGTGTTCAACAGCAAATTCGAAAATATTGTTCCATTTGAATACAGTTCAGTTAAGCAACTAACATCCAATAATAACCTTTATCTGCAGGTGCAAAAAAATGGCATGTATGGCATTATGAATGCAAATGGTCAGCCTGATATTACTGCCGATTATTCAAACATGACGATTGTAAACGGAGCCAATAATATAGATTATGTTATTGTAAAAATGGATGGTAAAACTTATGTGAAAGATATGATGAACAACGATATCATTTCATCAGGTTTTGCAGATATCGTTTATGACAACAACGGTGGTTTTGTTGTTACTGACAACAACAATATGAGGGGCTTTTATTTTTCAGATAAAAGAATGATTAATCCAAAATACAGTGATGTAAGAATAGTGAACAAGGGAAGCAATTATCTTCAAATAAAAACTTCCAACGGAAAAGTAGGCTATATTAATGCAGCCGGTGATGAATATTTTGTAGAATAAACTAATCAGATTTTCGATAAATTTCACTCCACAGCAATGTGGAGTTTTTTATGCAGTAAATTTCTTTTGCCCATAATATAAAAATCTTAACTTCGAATTTATAAATTAGTTAGTTAAACAACTATTTTATTGCTCACAGATTACACTGATTTTCACAGATGCCGTTAAATATTAATAATGGAATTAAATGACCTGACTTACCAAATAAGAGGAGCCATTTATAAAGTCCATTCCTTTCTTAGCCCAGGTTTATTTGAAAGTGTTTATGAAGCTGCATTAATTTATGAGGTGATTGAAATGAATCTAAATGTAAAATCGCAATTAGGTTTACCGGTTCATTATCAAAATATTGTTTTAGAGCTCGGTTTTAGAATAGACATTTTAGTTGAGTATCAGATAATCATTGAAATAAAGTCAGTAACAGAGTTAAAAGATGTTCATAAAAAACAAATGACAACCTATTTAAAATTATCGGGTATGAAGGTTGGGATTTTAGTAAATTTTAATGTCTCAAGTTTGCTAGACAAAATAAGCTTAATCTGAATTATAAAATAAACAATCACAATTTTAGCGGATTTCAATAGAATAAAATAAAATAAAAATCTGTGCAAATCTGTGAGCTAAATCATTAAATAAAGGCTCACAGATTTAACGGATTTAAAAAGGGAGATATCTGAGAAAAAATAAGGAGTAATAAGTAAATAAAATATGAAACGTACAATTAAAAAAATAGCTGTCCTCGGCAGCGGTGTAATGGGTAGCAGAATTGCCTGTCATTTTGCAGGCATCGGTTTGCCTGTGCTTTTATTAGACATTGCACCAAAAGATTTACCCGAAAATGCAAAACCAGCTGATAAAAATAAGATAGTAAATGATGCTTTGGCAGCCGCCATCAAAAGTAATCCATCGCCCGTTTATAAAAAAGATGTAATTAAGAAAATTACTACCGGCAACTTTACTGACAATATGAAAGATATTGCCACAGCCGATTGGATCATTGAGGTAGTGGTAGAAAGGCTCGATATAAAACAACTTATTTTTACTGAAGTAGAAAAATACCGTAAGCCCGGCACGCTCATTACTTCCAACACTTCGGGTATTCCTATACACATGATGGCTGAAGGGAGAAGCGATGATTTTAAAAAGCATTTTTGTGGTACGCATTTTTTTAATCCGCCACGTTACTTGCGTCTATTAGAAATTATTCCAACGCCGTTTACCGATCCTGAGGTTGTAGATTTTCTTATGAATTACGGAGATCTTTTTCTTGGTAAAACAACTGTGCTTGCAAAAGATACACCTGCTTTTATAGCCAACCGCGTAGGCGTTTTCAGCATTATGGCCATTTTAAATATCATGGAAAAACTTGGTTTATCTGTAGATGAAGTTGAAGCACTTACAGGACCAATTATCGGTCGACCAAAATCGGCAACGTTTCGTACCGGTGATGTTGTGGGGATTGATACCTTGGTAAAAGTTGCCAAAGGTGTTGCAGAAAATTGTCCAGATGATGAAGCAAAAGCAACTTTTAATATTCCTGCTTGGCTGGAAAAAATGATTGCTAATAACTGGCTCGGCGATAAAACCGGACAGGGCTTTTTTAAAAAAATAAAATCAGCAGATGGTGCAAAAGATATACAGGTTTTAAATCTTGCAACATTAGAATATGAGGCACGCAAAAAACCAAAATTTGCAACCATAGAAGCTGCTAAGCCAATTGAAGATTTGAAAACAAGGTTAAAAGCATTGGCAGCCGGACAAGATAAAGCCGGTGATTTTTACCGTCAGTTTCACTACGCTTTGTTCTCTTATATTTCGCATAGAATTCCGGAGATAAGCGATGAAATATACCGTGTAGATGATGGTATGATGGCAGGTTTTGGATGGGAGATTGGCGCCTTTGAAAGTTGGGATGCACTCGGCGTAGCAAAAACTACCGAAGCTATGAAGGCAGCAGGTTACAGCATTGCGACTTGGGTAGATGATATGCTTGCAAAAGATGTAAAATCTTTTTACAAAACAGAAAATGGTAAACGTTATTGCTATGACATTGCCACAGGAGCATATAAATTAATGCCTGGTGGAGATGCCTTTTTAGTAATGCGCAATTTTGAAAACGAAACCGTTTGGAAAAACAGCGCATGCCGCACCTATCATTTAGGTAACGATGTGTTAGGCTTGGAGTGGTATACAAAAATGGGCAGCATTGGTGGCGAAGTGCTGGAAGGAATTCAAAAATCTATTAGCCTTGCAGAAGAAAAATACAAAGGCTTGGTTATAGCAAATGAAAGCGCAAACTTTAGTGCCGGCGCCAATGTAGCAATGATTTTTATGTTGGCATTAGATCAGGATTATGATGAAATAGATATGGCCATTTGCCAGTTTCAAAATACCTTAATGCGGGTGCGATATTCATCCATACCTGTTGTACTTGCACCGCATGGTTTGGCACTCGGTGGCGGTTGCGAAATTTGTCTGCATGCAGATAAAGTAATTGCAGCAGCTGAAACTTACACAGGGCTTGTAGAAGTTGGCATTGGCGTAATACCGGGTGGTGGCGGCACCAAAGAGTTTGTGTTGCGTGCGGCAGATGAAATGCATGCAGGCGAACCCGAAACAATCACATTGCAAAAACGATTTTTAGAAATAGCAACCGCAAAAGTTTCTACTTCAGCATTTGAAGCTTTTGATAACGGCATTTACAGAAAAGGAATTGATGAAGTAAGCATAAACATTGGCCGCCGCATAGCCGATGCAAAAAATGCAGTTATCAATTTATACGATGATGGTTATGTAATGCCAATTCAGCGTACTGATATCAAAGTGCTTGGTCGCACAGGTTTGGGCGCCATGTATGCAGGCATCAACGGCATGCACAAAGGCAAATACGCTACCGATCATGATGTAACCGTAGCAAAGAAACTGGCGTATGTGATGTGCGGCGGCGACCTCAGCGAGCAAACTTTGGTAAGCGAGCAGTACCTTTTAAACATAGAGAGAGAAGCCTTCTTAAGCCTCACTGGGGAAAAGAAAACCCTCGAAAGAATACAAAGTATTTTAAAGACAGGCAAGCCATTGAGGAATTAAAGAATTAGAATTTAGATACAAGAAAAAGACACAAGACAGGAAAATTCAATTCTTGCTTGTGTCTTTTTAATTAAAAAATTTTATGCCAAAATTTTATGTTTCAAATCTAAATTTTCTTGTGTCTAATATTTAAATTTTAGGAGCATAAGCATTTAAACCTCTCCCAACATTTGTATCACGCTGTCTGTAGTAGTGCCGCCACAAAGTTTACTATTTTCACAAGCCTGTTATTATTGCGGCAGCTACCACTGCCCATTGTGGCTATGCTCTGCAGAGAAACATTTTTCAACTTTTATTATGTTTTGTACCATACATACAACCAAATAAAACTTCATAATTTATCCTTACCACTGTCTACTAGTTTTTAGTTTGTAATCCCGATGCTTTTAACTCCCATTCCAAAAAAAATTAGAGAAGTTCGTCATACAGCAATGCCTACAAGTTTTCCTATTTCATTCCATGTTGGCGCAATGGCCGTTGAAAGTAAGTCGGCACCTAAAAGTAGCTCAAGAGCCACCGTTAAAGCACTTCCAAACTGAATGCGAATTGTTTGATTGGTAGTTTTAATATTGGGCTTAAAAATATTTCCAATATAATGGTATAAAAACTTCAACAAAGCAATACCAATAACCACAGCCGCCAAAATTTCTACAAAGCCGGTCAAATATTTTGTATTTATTTCAGCCCAGTCTTTCATCAAAAACGTTCGAAAATAGAACTCCAAAATAATGCCACATTAATTGGCAGCAACATTTGTGTAATTCACGGTTACCCCTCGCTTAATATATGAGTATAGGTCTAGAAGCTATCGTTTGCACTTTGCTTATTTTTACCCATTTTTAAAAAACTGAGGTAGTAATAAAGCGCAAGAAAACTTTTAACGTAGTTGCAGTATAATTTTTCAACGTGGATTTTACCGAAAGACGGCTAAGATTTGAAAGAATAAATTCCACTTTCGGCGGAGGCCGAAATGTTGTCTTAGAGTAAGTCTTTATTTTTTATAAGCTTAAATCGCTTTTCATAGTAATTATGCACAGAGGTGATTTTTGTATTTAATATTTTAAGCAAGAGTTAGTATTTCTTGTTAGTATGAGTCCTTTTTTTTCTACCAAACCTTAGAATTTAAGTAGTAGTTACAATTTCAATTATATGCTCCTTCAAAATCTAAATTAGTAAATAAATTTTTTATTATATCTAATTTGTGTAATATTATATCTCAATACTATATTATGAGTAATAAAACATTATCAAAATTGGGTCTATGTGGAGTAGTAATTTTTGGTGCTTTACTATTTTCTGCCTGTAATGATGGTACAAAAGAAAAAAAGACTGTTGTTGTAGATAGTACAAATATTAAAAAAACTAAAGGGGTTATTGACACTACAGCAAAGTCACGTCCGTTGATACCAGGGGGTTAAATTTTCAAAACATTCCTGCATAAAAAATATCGCTCATTAAAAATCAGGTATATTTTTTTACCTTGATTCTTTTGGTCTTTATTTTAATAATATCGTTGCTTTTTTTAAGCGTTAATTTTTCTAAAAGCCACCGCTCTATCCTATGGTGCGCAGGTATAAGTAACGATGCTATTGTTACAAAAATAAGCATTTCATAAAAAGGCGTATGGTGCGTAAATTCTTCAACCCTTGGGTGAAGCAAAAGTGTTATGTACTCAAAAAGAATAAGCAATGAAATAACACCAAGAAAACGAATTACCCTTGCATGTATTTTTATCCTGCTTAGCAAAAGTGTAATTAGAAAAAACAGCGGAATACACAACCCTATCAACAATAACTGAAGTTGTTTTTTTCTTTCTTCCTGTAGTTTTATGTTTTTTGTGATTATTTCAGCTTGTCTTAGTTCTTCATTTATAGAAAGAATTTCAGATTGTCTGATGTTTTTTTTACTGTTAAGAGAATCTCCCAAAATCTGTACCTGCTGTAAATAAAAATACGCACTGTCCATTTGTGTTATTTCCAAATAAATGGCATTTAAAAAAGTTGCTGCATCTAATTCCCTCATTTGAAAACCATCTTTTTTTGCCAGATTATGTGAAAGTTTTGCATAGTAAATGGCAGAATCGGGCATCTGTAATGTCTTAAACAATTTTGCAAGACTCAGTGCAGCCTCAGAAAGAATATCTTCATCATGGGCATTGTTTAAAAAAACCATTGCTTTTTTAAAAGTTGGAAGCGCATTTTTAAAATCTCCTCCTTTACAATATACTTGTGCCATACCCGTCAATGCACTTCCAATTAATTGTTCATCATTTAAGCTTTTTGCATACTCCAGAGATTTGCTAAAATAGTAACTGGCAGAATCTATGTTATTCTTCTTATAGTAAATATCCCCCAGGTTTAGTTTAATATTAAATTGAAGATCGATGAAATTATTTTTGGTAATGATTGAGTCTGCTTTTTTTAGGTAGTAAAGTGCTTTATCATATTCTTCTCTGTAAACGTATACAATTCCAATATTCATTGTTACACTGGCAAGATTGTATGGTTTGTTTGTGCCCTCCTCTATCTTTAATTTTCTTAGATAAAACTCCAATGCCTGCGGATAATTTCCCAGGCTTAAATAACCATTGGCTATTTTTCCAAGAGATCGGGAAATACCATCTGTATAATTTATACGCTCTGCAATTTGCAAAGCTCTTCTTGCAATTCGAATAGAAGAATCCGGAGAGTAACTGTAGAGGTAAGTGGCCGTTGTCCACATATTTATCACTCTGTCCGTATCTGTTTTTAATAGTGGTAACAACGAAGCTAAACTGTCTGCCTTCATTTTTTGTGCTTTTAAAGGCATTATCATACCAAGCATTAAAGCAGTTAGAATATATCTTCTCATATTGTTTTGCTTGCGTTGTCGGGTTACATGAAATAATTTAAAGAGTAAAAGTTTTAAATCGTACAAATAATTCTGACATTCAGAAATTTATGGTAAGAAACATAAATATAAAAAATTAAATATGTTTTTTATATAATTAAAAAATATTTTAGTTAAATTTATAATACAAACCTTTTTAATATCTAGCTTATGAAAGTAAAAATTTTTATAATAATAGCAGGCATTTGTTTTTGTACTGCAGGGCATGCTCAATCTCTATACTCAATAAAATACCAATACACTACAATAGAAGACAATACAACTTATAATGTATTTTTAGTGAGAGAGGATGATGGCTCAGGTTTTTACAGAGTTAGTTTTTACGACCACGAAACCAAAAGTAAAATTATTGTGGAACTCGACATGCAGGAACAGCTCTTTAAAGATAAAGATGGCAATGAAGATCCGACAAAGATCTTTTTTAAGGGGTCTAATCCCCGAATTATTGCCGGAGACAAAAACTACCATTATTATCCCGAAAGGTTTTGGTTTAAACTCGATGAGGTTACCAACTTTTATGAACCATGGGGCGTAACATCTCCCGATGAAGCTGGTACTGCACATGGAAAGTTTGTTGGTACACCTGGGTTGTTAGATCAGGAAGACTTGACAGAAACATATATATCCCAGTTCTTTTTGAAGGATGAAGAAATTTATCAGGCTCTTTTTGCGACTACAGAAAGAAGTTTAACACCAGAGCAAAAGCGAACGACACTGCACCTTATAATAGTTGCAAATACGGAAGATGATAAAATTGGTAATACCTGTATGTTAGATAAAGACCGAACAAAGAAAATGTATAAAGATCTTGCCGGTTTTATGGGTATTTCTTTTAACCCAAAAGAAATTTATGGAGAGACTTACAGTAAAGAAAATGTACAAAAAGCGGTAATGGACCTGTATCCTGGCTCACAGGATATTGTGGTTTTTTATTATTCGGGTCACGGTTTTAGCGATACCGATGCCGGTCGCAAGTTTCCTAACATGGCCCTCTCAGGTAAAAGCTATGAAGAGGCGAAGGCTAATGGATGGAATATTGAAGATGTGTTTAATATTATTAAAAGAAAAGGGGCAAGGTTAAATCTTGTAATCAGCGATTGCTGTAATAACAGCCTCGATGATAATCCGATTATTACCTGTGATATTCCGAAAACCAGAAGTTCAGAGCTTGGGTGGAGTTTGGAGAACTGTAAAACATTATTTATGAATGCTACACCAAGATCTATATTAATTACGGCAGCCCAAAAAGGAGAAATGTCATCAGGAAACGGTATTGTTGGCGGGTATTTTACAAATGAGTTTCGCTCAAACCTCATTACTTATTTTAAGCCGTTGCATCATTATCCAACATGGATTGGTGTTTTAGGAGAAGTAAAAACCAGCACTATTGAAAAAGCTGATAATGCACGTTGCAGTAAGCCGGGCGAGGAGCTAAAAACATACAAACAACATCCCGTTTATGTTGTTCAATAATTTAAAATTTATTAATCGTAATCGATATTACTGTTTTAAGTTTTAGGAGAAATATGGAAAAAATTCATTGTTATCATTTGTAAGGTATTAGTTTATAAATTACTCATGTACCGCAAGCACAGGCACTTTACTTTGATAAATCATCTTTTTTGTATGCTGTGTTTTAAATAATTTTGAGAAGAAGCCATGAAACTTGGGTCCGATGATGATCATGTCAATTTGCTTGTCTTTTACAAAAAGATTTATGGCTTCGTGAAAATCAAACAGACGCATAAAATAAAATTCCGGATGAAATTCACTCAACAACTCTTCCATTTTATCTCTTTCAATTTTGTATCCTGTAGTTAAAGAAATGTAGTGTGAATCATCTACGTTTAGTACATGCAGATTAGGTTTAAAATCTGATAAAATTCTTTTTACTGCAAGTAAAACAGGCGTCTCTTCCACATACCTCATTTCTGAAGCAATAAGTATGTTTGTTGTACCTGTATATTTTGCATCTGCCGGCACAATCAATACTGGGCATACATTTTTTTCAGCCATTTTTAAGGTATTACTTCCGGAAAACCATTGCGTAATAGCAGATTTTCCCGTAAGTCCAATTACTATCATGTAAGCAGCTCTCACGTGAGAATATGCTTCGAGACATTCGATAAAATTGCTGCCCGATTCTGAAAACGTTTCGATGTTTGGGCAATCAACAGATAACTCTGTTTGTAAACTTTTCAGATAATTGTTTGCTACATCTACATCTTCAGCTTTTGCATAGAAATGATACAGCACAAGCGTAATATCGGCTCTGTTTCTATACATGTTAGCAGAATAATGCGCAGCATTAAAAGATGTTTCAGAAAAATCTAATGGTACAATTACTACTTTTGACATTCTTTGTTTTTAGTAAATTTAATCACTTTAATTTAAAAATCTAACTTACAAAATTTAATCAGTCAATTTTATTTAGCATTATAACAAAGTAAAATATTTAAGGTTTTTTGAACTTTAATTAGAAAGTAAAAACCGACATAAAGATTCTAGACATCTTATTAAGTAACACAATGCAAGGCTCAATTTTATTTCATCACAACTTATGCCCTCCTAATAAAAAGTTAAATTGTATAATTAAATTGTAATTGAATGTTTTTTTAAAATATACAATTGATTCTACTGATAAATATAAATGGCTACCCAAAACTTTTAATTGACTTGGTTAATGAAATAGGTACGCTTTATCACGGTAAGTTTTTTCGGCTTTTGAAAATTGTGTAACCAGTTAGCACATCCGGCTATTGTGATGAAGCTCATATTTTATGTGTCGGATAATGATTGGAATAGTTTATTCATTTAATAAGTATGGGTTTAATAAATATTTTATTTTGACAAATAGATAACCCCATTTTTCATTACAAAATTTACTTTGTGCATAGCAGTTATATTGATTGATGGATTGCCGGTAACACTTATAATGTCTGCTAAGTTACCGGCCTTTATTAGGCCCAAATTATCGTAATGAAATATCCTCGCATTTACTGAAGTAGCTGATTGTAACACGGCTAAAGGTTTCATCCCATAATCTACCATCATTTCCATCTCTCTTACATTATCTCCATGTGTAAAAACACCCACATCTCCGCCAAATACAATGGTAACTCCGGCTTTTAACGCTATTTCAAAACTTTTTCTTTTTAGGCGAATATGTTCAGGCTCTGGCTCAATCCCTTTTTTCCAGCCGGCATATTGTGATATGGCATCCCCTGCAGCTAGTGTTGGGCAGAGGGCTACTGATCTACTTTTCATTAATTTAAAAATTTCTTCATCGCCATCATCGCCATGTTCTATTGTTTCTACACCGCCTTCAATTGCACGGCGCATCCCTTCTTTTGTGGATGCATGGGCAGCCACCGGCCTTCCGGCTGTTTTTGCAACTTCAACTATATTTTTGATTTCATCAATAGAAAAAGTTGGCGCACTTGCATTGTTCAATCCCCATCTGTAATCAGCATAAATTTTAATGAGGTCCACGCCATGCCCTATCTGGTTTCTTACAGTGGTTGTTAAATCATTGCCACCACTTTCTTCTGCGCCTTTTATTAAATTTGATTCTACGTTATCAGATTTTGGTTCGTAGCTACCCGTTGCCACTATTGCTCTGCCTGCCACAACCATTCTGGGCCCTGGTGTTAACCCCTTATTAATGCTCTGTTTTAAACCCACATCATCATAGCCCGCGCCTTCTGTACCCAAATCTCTTACCATAGTAAAGCCCGCCATTAAAGTAGCTTTTGCATGGTTTACTGCTCTAATCAAACGTTCAACCCTGCTTTCTTTCAATACCTGGTCATTCCATTGTGTTTCGTTGTAAGGATGTAAAAATAAATGAGAATGACCTTCAATTAAACCCGGTAATAGGGTTTGTCCGGGCATGGAAATTGTGCTGTCACTTAAAATTGTGCTCCTCTGAGGTCCAGCATATAAAATTAAATTACCTTTTAAAATTACCACCCAGTCGTTGTGCATTTCTACTCCGTCAAAAACTCTTTCTGGTTTCAATAGAATTGCTTTTTGCTGCGCATTGCCGGTAATAAAAATGGTAATCAATACGATGGTTAAAAATACTTTCATATAAATAAATTTAGGAGTAAAATACAAAATTTAGTGGAGAAATAAATAAAGGATTGCTCGCTTCAGTGATCTTAGGCCTATTGAAAATTTATGAGTACTATCTCAGATATCTCGGGATTTAATCAAGCAAACCAAACTGCGCAAACACTACGGGGGGAAAAATATAAAATCAAACAAAATTAAACGCTGCCGGTTAAAACCAAGCGGCTGCGAAGATTTTAGCGTCCACCAACACAGGCAGTGAACCAAAAAAAGAAAATAGTAACAGTAGTAAATCTTATACAAATAATAAGAAACAAATGCTAAGGCTTAATCCAGCCGATCTATTTATAAAAGCCACTAGAAAAAAATATTACCGGGCAACGGGTGGTCAAAGAACATGTCTTGGAATATGGTGTATAGTTTGGATTTTTAGTTGAAGCAGTAAATTTTTTATGCCACAAAACTTCGCTTTTTTAAAAGATGAATAAAGGGAAAACGCAGAAGGTCTGGCGGATGGGCAGCACTATTCCACAGTGCAGCGCAGCGAAATGAGGAGTAGTGCAGACAGCCGCAACAAATGCTGCACAATACTGTAAAAGATAAAAGCCCATAATAATATTCCGGACTTTTATAATCATTTAATTTCAGTTTATAAATTACCAATCTACCTGGTTTGTAAGTTCATTTTTTACCTGCGGATAAATCTTTCTGTACAGGTCTTCCAGTACATCTTCTCTTCGGGGACTGTTATAATTATTATTGTTAATGGCAGCCCAGTCGTTACTGCTTAGTGCTCGTCTATCGCCGGTGAAACTCCCGCTTTCTTCCTGCCAACGATAATTATTGCTAAAGGTTCGGTAGCTGATTGTGCGGTTTGTTTTTATATCCCTAATGTTCATTTCCATTGCAGCGCTTGCATCAAAACTTTGGCGGCTAAGGTTTAATGTAGCATACACTGTTTTGTAAATCGGCTTGCCAGATGTGTCTCTGCCATCCTGCACATTAGCACTTACCTGCCGTTGGTAATTGTAAGTAATTGGGTAAGGAATGCTCATATCCTGAAGCCTTAAATCAACCAACCAATCTGGTTTTATATTATCTCTGCGAGCATCCCAGTCTGTAAAAAACCTTGCTGCATAACGGTTATAGTTATTGTTGCTTTGTAATTCCCTCACAAGGCTTTCCTGAAAATACTGGTTGCTGAAATTATAACCTGTGTTGCCCCAGCCGCTATTAATAAAGTAGGAGTTATCTTCTACTTTGTTTATTACAACATTTACAATGGCATTTTCGTAAGCCTCCTGCATTTTTATTTTACTGTCTTTATAGCCTGTAACATATTTATCTGACCGCTTAAATAAACTGTATGCCCGCTTTGCATCATCCCTGTTTTGTCTGGCTAAATAATTTTCTGCAGCGCTGTATGTTGCTTCTGCTGCAGCCTGTTTTGTCTCCAGCAATTCGGTACCAAAATATTGTGGGTTCACAATTTTAAAAGCTCCAGAGTTATTTAAGATTGCATTGTAGGCGTTCTGCAAAGCATCATATTCTTTTATGAGCAAATCAAAACGGGTAATGTCTTTCTTGCTATTATAGTTTTTTATTTTTGCAAGATGCTCCGTTTTTATATTGCTGTATAAAACGGGTACGGCTAAAAGTGCATCGCCATCATTTTTATCTTTGGTAAGTTTCTTGACTGCATCCTGCAGGGCACGGTCCGCATCGGCTTTTTCTAAATAAGTTTTACTGCTGCCACAGGACGATAAAATTACAATGACAATGAGAGGAAGTATAAATCTTTTCATAACAATGTATTTAATAAAAATGCATTCACAAATTAGTATCCAAATCAGACAACAATACATTTTGCTTTGGTATGTTAACTTAATTTTTGGTGAAATATCCCTTATAAACTTATTGTAAAAAATGGTCCCATATTATTTTTTTGCCTTGCCTGTAAAAACTTTTATATTTTTAAGTTGTCATACCAACTTAACAAAACAATCATTTATGAAAATATTACTTTCTCTTGCAATAATTCTTTTTGCGTTAAATGTCAGCGCACAAAATAATAGCAATGTAAATACTATAAACAATTTAAAAAAAGAAGCGATAAATAATATACAAAATGGTTACGATGCCTATAAAAAAATTGCATTAAACATTTGGGGTTATGCAGAAGTGGGTTACAAAGAAGTAAAGAGTTCAGCATTGTTGCAAACAACTTTAAAGAACAATGGTTTTGCTGTGGAAGTTGGCGTAGCAGGCATGCCTACTTCTTTTGTAGCTACGTATGGCAGCGGGCAGCCGGTAATTGCAATACTGGCTGAGTTTGATGCGCTTCCAGGGTTATCGCAGGATAGTGTTGTTACTAAAACAGCACTTGCAAATAAAAACAGTGGCCATGCATGTGGGCATCATTTATTTGGAACAGGTTCTGTTGCATCTGGTATTGCCATTAAGAAATTATTAGAAGAGGGTAAAATAAAAGGTACGATAAAAGTATTTGGTACACCGGCCGAAGAGGGAGGCAGCGGCAAAGTTTACATGGTA